>NVTS01000041.1 GCA_002732995.1 Marinosulfonomonas sp.
TTCAGGATGGGTGAGGACATCAGCGAGCCATAGACGCCGCCGTTCGAGATCGTAAACGTGCCGCCTTGCATTTCGGCCATGGTCAGTTTGCCAGCCACGCCTTTTTGCCCCAGCTCGCCGATCTTTTTCTCGATCGCGGCGAAGGACATTTCGTGGGCGTTGCGCACCACGGGCACCACGAGGCCGGACGGGGTGCCGACCGCGACGCCCATGTGGACGTAGTTTTTATAGACCACCTCGGTGCCGTCGATTTCGGCGTTCACGTCGGGGACCTCGTTCAGGGCATGGCAGCAGGCCTTGGTGAAGAACGACATGAAGCCGAGTTTGACGCCGTGCTTTTTCAAAAACAGGTCTTTGTATTCGCGGCGGATGTCCATCACAGCACCCATGTCGACCTCGTTATAGGTGGTCAGCATGGCGGCGGTGTTTTGGGATTCCTTGAGGCGGCGCGCGATGGTTTGGCGCAGGCGGGTCATTTTGACCCGTTCTTCGCGCGATGCGTCATCCGATGATGTGGGCGCACGCGGGGTTGTGGCGGCGGGTGCGGGAGCCGGTGCTGTGGGTGTTGGGGCGGGTGCTGGGGCCGGAGCGGCGGCGGCGTTTTGCACGTCTTCTTTCATGATGCGTCCGTCGCGGCCGGTGCCTGTGACCTGGTCGGCGGTGAGGCCTTTCTCGGCCATCAGTTTATTGGCGGAGGGGGCGTTTTCAATGTCTTTGCCGGTGGTCGCGGGTGCGGCAGCAGGGGCCGTTGCGGCGGCGGAGGCTGTGGCCGTTGCGCCGCCCATGATCACCGCGAGTTTGGCGCCCGCATTGACGGTTGCGCCATCAGCGGCGAGGATTTCAGTCAGCGTACCAGCGGCGGGCGCGGGGACCTCGACCGAGACCTTGTCGGTTTCCAGCTCGCAGAGCATTTCGTCCTGCGCCACGGTGTCGCCGACGGATTTGAACCATGTGGACACGGTGGCCTCGGTGACGCTTTCGCCCAAGGTGGGGACCATCACGTCGACGGGTGCCGCGGTGGCTTCGGGCGTGGGGGCCGCGGCGGGTTTGGTGGTGGGGGCGGGCGTTGCTGCCACGCCTTCGTTCAGGGTGGCGAGCAGGGCGTCGACGCCAACGGTGGCCCCTTCGGCAGCTATGATTTCGGCCATCACGCCGGCGGATGGCGAGGGCACTTCGACGGTCACCTTATCGGTTTCCAGTTCGCACAGCATTTCGTCAACGGCAACGGCATCTCCAGGTTTTTTGAACCATGTGGCGACGGTGGCTTCGGTGACGGATTCGCCAAGGGTAGGCACGCGGATTTCGATGGTCATGGGGTTATCCTTTGGTCAAAAGTGCGGCGTCAATCAGCGCGGCTTGTTGTGCTTTGTGAGCTTTGCCAAGGCCTGTGGCGGGGGATGCCGAAGCGGGGCGTCCTGCGTAGGCGGGGCGTTCGGATTTGGTTTTAATGCGGCCCAGAACCCATTCGATGTTGGGTTCCATAAAGGTCCAGCCGCCCTGGTTTTTTGGCTCTTCCTGACACCAGACCACATCGGCGTTCTTGAAGCGCTCAAGCTCCTTGACCATCGACATGGCGGGGAAGGGGTAGAACTGTTCGACCCGCATCAGGTAGACGTCTTTTAGGCCGCGCGCGTCGCGTTCCTCGAGCAGGTCGTAGTAGACCTTGCCTGAACACATTACCACGCGTTTGATTTTGGCGTCTGTCGCCAGTTTGGTGTCGGACGAGCCTTTTTGCGCGTCATCCCAGAGCACACGGTGGAACGATGAGCCGGTGGTGAAGTCGGCTTTGTTCGACACGGCCTTTTTGTGACGCAGCAGGGATTTGGGCGTCATCAGGATTAGTGGTTTGCGGTAGCTGCGGTGCATCTGGCGGCGCAACAGGTGGAAATAGTTGGCCGGTGTGGTGCAGTTGGCGACGATCCAGTTGTCCTCGGCAGACATTTGCAGGAACCGTTCCAGGCGGGCCGAGGAGTGTTCCGGCCCTTGACCTTCATACCCGTGTGGTAGCAGCACGACGAGGCCGGACATGCGCAGCCATTTACGTTCGCCCGACGAGATGAACTGATCAAACATGATCTGTGCGCCGTTGGCAAAATCGCCGAATTGTGCCTCCCAGAGGGTCAGTGCGTTGGGTTCGGCCAGCGAGTAGCCGTATTCAAACCCAAGCACCGCATATTCGGACAGCAGCGAGTCGATCACCTCGTATTGGGCTTGTCCCGCGCGGATGTTGTTGAGCGGGTAGTAGCGATCCTCGTTGTCCTGATTGATCATGGCCGAATGGCGATGGGAAAATGTGCCGCGGGTAGAATCCTGACCCACCAGCCGCACGGGGAAACCCTCGGTCAGCAGCGAGCCAAAGGCCATTGCTTCTGCGGTGGCCCAGTCGATGCCTTCGCCGTCATCAATCATCGCCTTTTTGGTGGTCAGCATCCGGTTGACGGTTTTATGCACCGGATAGCCATCGGGCACATGTGACAGGGCTGCGCCGACTTGGGCGTAGGTTTCGTCGCTGACTGCGGTCTCGCCGCGCTGGTAACCCTCGTCTTTTTTGGACAGGTGTTTCCAGCGGCCATCCAGCCAGTCGGCCTTGTTCGGTTTATAGTCTTTACCGATCTCGAATTCCTCGTTCAGGTGGGCCTGAAACGCGGTTTTCATTTCCTCGATCTCGCCCTCGGGGATCAGCCCGTCGCGGATCAGCCGATCCGTATACAGCTGCAACGTGGTTTTCTGGGTTTTGATCTTTTTATACATCAACGGGTTGGTGAACATCGGCTCATCCCCCTCGTTATGGCCAAAGCGGCGGTAACAGAAGATGTCGATCACCACGTCCTTGTGGAATTTCTGGCGGAACTCGGTGGCGACTTTGGCGGCGTGGACCACGGCCTCGGGATCGTCGCCGTTAACGTGGAAAATCGGGGCTTCGACCATCAGCGCGATGTCGGTCGGGTAGGGGGACGAGCGGGAAAAATGCGGTGCGGCGGTGAACCCGATCTGGTTGTTCACAATGATATGGATGGTGCCGCCGGTGCGGTGCCCGACAAGGCCCGACATGGCGAAACATTCCGAGATCACGCCTTGGCCGGCAAAGGCCGCATCGCCGTGCAACAGCAGCGGGATCACCGAGGAGCGTTCCTTGTCAAACTTCTGGTCTTGTTTGGCGCGGGCCTTGCCCAACACGACGGGGTTCACCGCCTCAAGGTGGCTGGGGTTGGCGGTCAGCGATAGATGCACAGAATCGCCGCCAAATTCGCGGTCAGAAGACGCGCCGAGGTGGTATTTCACATCGCCCGAGCCATCCACATCTTCGGGTTTGAAGCTGCCACCCTGAAATTCGTTGAACACGGCGCGGTAGGGTTTGGCCATCACATTGACCAGCACCGATAGACGGCCACGGTGCGGCATGCCGATGATGATTTCTTTGGCCCCCAGATCGCCGCCGCGTTTGATGATTTGTTCCATCGCCGGAATTAGGCTTTCAGCCCCGTCAAGGCCGAACCGTTTGGTGCCCATGTATTTCACATGCAGGAATTTTTCGAACCCTTCGGCCTCGACCAGCTTGTTCAGGATCGCCTTGCGCCCCTCTCGCGTAAACTGGATTTCCTTGCCGTATCCCTCGATCCGTTCCTTTAGCCATGCGGCCTGTTCGGGGTTGGAAATATGCATGTATTGCAGYGCAAASGTGCCGCAATAGGTSYKSYKKASSWTSKCGATGATKKKGCGCATCGWRGCRRTTTGCAKSCCCAGCACRTTGTCSAKGAAWATMGGSCGGTCCATRTCRRWTTCGMTAAAGCCGTAGRACKYSGGWTCMARTTCMGGATGNYSGYYKKTGTTNGSSCAWKYYCARSGGRTCRAGRTCRGCGGCCAGATGGCCRCGRATRCGGTRGGCGCGGATGATCATCAGGGCGCGGATGCTATCCAGCACGGCGCGCTTGATCGCCTCGTCGGAAACCTCGACGCCTTGGTCTTCGGCCTTTTTGGTGATCTTTTCGGCGGCCTTGGCGGGCTCCAGCGCGTCCTTGGGCCATTGCCCGTCCAGCGCATGGGTCAGATCATCGTTCGGTGTGGGCGGCCAATCACTGCGCGCCCAAGAGGGGCCAGCGGCGGCGGCCTTGACCTCGATATCGCCCTCGCCCAACGCCTTGAAAAACGCTTGCCACGCTTCATCGACCGCGTTCGGATCACCGGCGTATTGGGCATAAAGCTGCTCGATATAGGTGGCGTTATGGCCTTGCAGGAAGGAGGAGTTGTGGAACTCGTCGGTGGTGGGATGTTCGGTCATGATGGGACCTCGCTTGGGTTGATAGTATTCACAGGGATGCAATTAAGAATTTTAATATCTAATTCATGCAACGACGAAGATATGTTCGATGACGGCTTATTGGGTATCAATTGAACCACCTCATCCACAGTGGAAATTCAGTCCATTGAAAGAGAGCATACCAAACGGCAATGAGACCTAGGAAACTCGACAGCCCGACAAATGCAGGAACAGTTTTCCCGTTGCCTGAAACACTTCCCCAATTGTATGCCGCAAAGCCAGCAATGAATGGGGTGGTGATGGTCAGCCAATTAAGTGTTTTGATCAAGCTGCCGGGTATTGGTATATTCTCCACCTCGTTTCCTCCTGAGTGTGGTTTGCTTTTTACCCAATCGCCTCCAGCACAGCCTCGCCCAACCCAGCAGGGCTGTCGGCCACGATAATCCCGGCCGAGCGCATCGCTTCGATCTTGCTCTCGGCATCGCCTTTGCCGCCTGCCACAACCGCGCCGGCGTGGCCCATACGGCGGCCCGGAGGCGCAGTGCGTCCGGCGATGAAACCGGCGGTGGGTTTCCAGCGGCCTGCTTTTTTCTCATCCGCCAAGAATTGCGCGGCTTCTTCTTCGGCAGACCCGCCGATTTCACCGATCATGATGATCGATTGGGTTTCGGGGTCGGCGAGGAACATTTCCAATACGTCGATATGTTCGGTGCCTTTAATCGGGTCGCCGCCAATGCCCACAGCGGTGGATTGGCCCAGCCCCATGTCGGTGGTTTGTTTCACCGCCTCGTAAGTCAGCGTGCCGGAACGCGAGACCACGCCGCACGACCCACGCATGTGGATGTGGCCGGGCATGATGCCGATTTTGCACGCGTCGGGCGTGATCACGCCGGGGCAGTTTGGTCCGATCAAACGAGACTTGGAGCCATCCAGCGCGCGGTAGACTTTCATCATGTCCAGCACCGGAATGCCCTCGGTGATGCAGACGATCAGCTCCATCTCGGCGTCAATCGCTTCGAGGATTGAATCAGCCGCAAAGGGCGGTGGGACGTAGATAACGGAAGCGTTGGCGCCGGTGACGTCAATCGCCTCGTGGACCGAGTTAAACACCGGCAGGTCAAGGTGGGTTTGGCCGCCCTTGCCGGGGGTCACGCCGCCGACCATTTTGGTGCCATATGCGATAGCTTGTTCAGAGTGAAAGGTGCCTTGGGAGCCGGTGAGGCCCTGACAGATTACCTTGGTGTTTTCGTTGATTAGAATGGCCATCTGTTCTATCCCTTCACGGCTTTAACAATTTTCTCGGCAGCGTCCGACAGATTATCCGCCGCGATCACGTCCAACCCTGATCCGTTGATAATCGCTTTGCCCTCTTCCACCTTGGTGCCCTCAAGGCGCACCACCAGCGGCACTTTCAACCCGACTTCTTTCACGGCTGAAACCACGCCCTCGGCGATGACGTCGCAGCGCATGATGCCGCCGAAGATGTTGACGAGGATGCCTTTGACTTGCGGGTCCGAGGTGATGATTTTGAACGCTTCGGTGACCTTTTCGGTGGTCGCGCCGCCGCCGACGTCAAGGAAATTGGCGGGGGAGGAGCCGTAGAGTTTGATGATGTCCATCGTCGCCATCGCCAATCCGGCACCGTTGACCATGCAGCCGATTTCACCATCCAGCGCGATATAGTTCAGATCGAACTTGGAGGCTGCCAGTTCTTTGGGGTCTTCCTCGGTTTCGTCGCGCAGCGCAGCCACATCGGGGTGGCGGTAGGTGGCGTTGGAATCGAATGCCATTTTGGCGTCCAGACAAACCAGATCACCATCGTTGGAGAGGATCAGCGGGTTAATTTCCAGCATCTCGGCGTCTTTGTCGGTGAACAGCTTATAGAGGGTGCCCATCAGCGCGACGCATTGTTTGACCTGCTTGCCCGATAGCCCCAGCGCGAATGCGATGCGGCGACCGTGGAAGCCTTGATAGCCGGTGACGGGGTCAACGTTGAACGACAGGATTTTTTCGGGGGTCGAGGCGGCGACTTCTTCGATGTCCATGCCGCCCTCGGTCGAGCAGACAAATGATATGCGCGACGATGCACGATCAACCAGCRGGGCGAGGTAGAATTCTTTGWCAATCGCCGCGCCATCTTCGATATAGATGCGGTTGACCTGTTTTCCGGCGGGGCCGGTCTGGTGGGTGACCAATGTGCGGCCCAGCATTTTGCGGGCTTCTTCCGCGGCCKCGRWYWYYKMKWKKGTKWTRMRMACSCMSCSSGCAYYRSCKRCATYRRCSYSRWSSARKWWACSYYKSCCWYGSCCKSSTSCKKGTWKMKKKRMKTKGASCWSSMRGWYTKKGYYWYYGASTRCGCCCGCAGCGGTTTTAGCGTCTTCGGCTTTTAGAACGGCGCGGCCATCGGCAACGGGGGCACCATAGGTGCGCAGAAGTTCCTTGGCTTGGTATTCRTGAATGTTCACTGGTTTGTCCCATCATTTCTACTGTTCGGGTGCAGTAAGCATGAAGGAAGTAGGTAAAGAAACGGTTTTTCGTGGTTTTATGAGGAAAAGATCGTGATTAATGGCGTTTGTGATCACACTTGTGATAAGTGTGATCACAAAAATTTTCTTGATTCGTTTTCCTGTTGGGTCGGTTAATTCAGCAGGAATGAAATCATGAAAATATTGCCGCCGGTCATGTCTTCAAACCGGCTGTGGTTCTCACCTGTTATAACAGGGCCGCGCTCCAGATACGGCAGCAGGCCCGAGCCTTGAACCCAAGTGACGATATCGATGACGGGCGGGTCCATGAACATCTTTTTCACGTTCACGCCGCCAGCAGGCGAGATGCGCCAGTATTCGATCAGCAGATCACCGTTCAGCAGGGCTTCGGCGTCGGCAAGCACAGCCTGCCAGGCGTCACCTGTTCCGGGGAGCAGATCGAAGCCAAGGGCAGCGGTTTGGGTGTCATTGGGGATCCACTCCCGATCGTTATCGGTTTCCAGCGCGAGCGTCGCCCAGAAGGTTTTGTTTTCGGCGATCATGTTCAGGAAATGCGCGTGGGCGGCGCGGGTGCGGGTGGCGTCGGGTTGCTGGTTCAAAGCACCGTATGCCATGGCGAACTGGTCAACCCAGCCGCCAAATTGCATGTCCCAGCCGAAATTTTGCGGCGCATCGCCGCGTAGTTCGATCATTTTGGCGTTGGCGTTCATCACGTTGGTAATGGCCTCGGTCGGATCGAACGCGACGACCATTTCACCCGCCGCCGACACCATATGGGTATAGGCGGTCAGCCACGCCACATCGGCGGTGTCAAAGCGCACGTCCATTGGCGGGATGCTGTCGGCATCGCCCAGATCGGGGCTGCCCATCAGGGTAAACGCGCCAACTTCGATCGCGCCTTCGCCCAGATCACGGGTGCCGTTCATGTTGATGTCAAACCACAGGTCGGCAAGGTTAAGCTCCAGCGAGATTTCGACTCCGTCGGGGACGTTGGCCAGCGCCGCGCGGCTGGCATCCATATCGGTCAGAATTTCGGTGAAAAGTCCGGTGATCAGATCGGCACGGAACGGTTTGGCGTCGGGGTTTGGCGGGACCGGCAGGCGCAGCACGGGGAGATCGAGGTCATCCAGAACGGCGTTATGCTCCCAGCGGACCTGCAAGGTTTTCTCAATCCCGCGCAGGAAGTGGACCGCACCTAGGGCGAACTGGTCGGACGGGGTTTTGTCGGCTTGGGCAGACAGTTGTTTGAGGGCACCGGCAAGGCCGTTTTCAGCGATGAGGCTGTTTGTGTCGGCCAACGCAGGTGTGGCGAGGAATGCAAGGGTGAGGGGAAGTGCTAGAGCAAATCCAATCAATTTGGCTTCATCCGGCACCCCGAACGCCTTTGCTTGCGCAAACGCTGCCTCGGGTTGCTGGATGAATAGATGCTTTAGGCTGGATTGGATACGCTCGAAACGCATGGAGTTACTCCTGATAAAACAAAAGGCACCCCATCAGGATGGGATGCCTTTTGCCGGATTACAAGTCAGGAATACCTAACCCAGTGAGGGATCAATCGCTTTGCAGGCGTCGACCAGACCTTTGACYGCGTTGACCGAGGAGTCGAACATTTTCTGCTCGTCCTTGGACAGCTGGATGTCGATCACCCGTTCAATGCCGCCAGCGCCGATCACGGTGGGCACGCCGACGTAAAACCCGTTAAGGCCAAGCGCGCCGTCAACATAGGCAGCACAGGGCAGCACACGTTTTTGGTCCTTGAGGAAGGCTTCGGCCATTTCGATCGCCGATGTGGCAGGCGCGTAGAACGCTGAGCCGGTTTTCAGCAGGCCGACGATTTCGGCGCCACCATCACGGGTGCGCTGCACGATTGCATCGATTTTGTCCTGTGTGGACCAGCCCATTTTCACCATATCGGGCAGCGGGATGCCGCCAACAGCGGAATAACGGGTCAGCGGCACCATGGTGTCGCCGTGACCACCCAGAACGAAGGCGGTGACATCGCGCATCGAGACGCCGAATTCAAGCGACAGGAAGTGGCGGAAGCGGGCGCTATCGAGCACGCCTGCCATGCCGCAGACCATATGGTGGGGCAAGCCGGAAAATTCACGCAAGGCCCAGACCATCGCGTCGAGCGGGTTGGTGATACAGATCACAAACGCGTTTGGCGCGTGTTTGGCGATGCCTTCGCCAACCGATTTCATTACTTTCAGATTGATGCCGAGCAGATCATCGCGGCTCATGCCGGGTTTGCGGGCCACACCAGCGGTGACGATGCAGACGTCGGCACCGGCGATGTCGGCGTAATCTGTGGTGCCCTTCATGGTGACGTCAAAGCCTTCTGCGGGGCCTGCTTCGGCGATGTCGAGTGATTTGCCTTGCGGCACGCCATCGGCGATGTCGAACATGATGACGTCGCCGAGTTCTTTCATTGCTGCGAGGTGGGCAAGTGTGCCGCCGATTTGTCCGGCGCCGATGAGGGCGATTTTGGCTCTGGCCATTGTGTGATCTCCTGATCCGATTATTTCGCTGTTTGCGTATCTAAACCTTGCGTCGCGCGCAAGGCATTTGAACAGGCAAATCGGGTGGCGTCAAATCTGGAGAATTGAATGTGACCGGTTGGCATAGATGCCCGCGCTAAATCGGTGGGCATCCATGCTGAAATTCAGGCGTCGGTTTCGCTCTCGGGGATCAGGCGTTCGGCCATTTCTTCAAAGGCCTGACCGGATGCGACAAGGCAGGTTATCCCGTCAGTTGTGGTGACGGTGATCGTCCATGTGCCGGTTTCATCCGAGGCGAACACCTCGATCACCGCGTTGTTTGCGCCCAACCCCATGCTGTGGCGGGTTTCGCCGTAAGCCTGGGCCAGACGGCTCACGACGGCGTCACGTTCGGCGCAATTGCGGGATTGGCTGAAGGCGTATTGGGTGCTGATTAGAATAGCACCGATGCCCAGTGATAATGTTAGCAGTTTCTTGTTCATGTTCCGTACCTTTCCTTAAAAGCCCTCCTTTTGCTGCATCAACCTGCCCCGCCGGGTGAAAAGAAATGGTTAATTTCGGGGGCGCTTGGTTAACGAAAGGTGAGGCTGATTGCAGGGCCCGTTTGCAGGATTGCGCTGTGCTGCGCACATCGCCCCAAGCGGTTTGCCCCTGCGGGCCAAAACACGGATGCCTCCGGCGGAGGTGTTTAAGGCAAGAAGAAGGGGGGAATAGGCAATAAAGGCTTGCTCAATGGTGCTGAAATGTTGCTTTCTGCGCAAGATTATTACCAAGAGGCAGAATCATGGATCAGCACGCACGTCCCTTTAGATCGGTTTTATATATCCCTGCGTCAAAAGAACGGGCGCTTGAGAAGGCACGCGGGCTGGCGGTGGATGCGGTCATCTTTGATCTGGAGGATGCTGTTGCGGTCGAGGAGAAGGCGGCGGCACGGGGGATGTTGGCAGCGGCGCTGGCGCAGGATTACGGGGCGCGGTTCAGGATTGTGCGGATCAATGGGCTGGAGACYGAGTGGGGGCTTGCGGATATTGCTGCGACCAAGGGCGCGGATGCGGTTTTATTGCCGAAAGTGAATAGTGCTGCGGATGTGGAGGCTTTGGCGGCATTGGTTGGCGATTTGCCGATTTGGGCGATGATGGAAACGCCATTGGGGATTATGAACGCAGGCGAGATTGCCGCACATCCGCAGTTGGCGGGGATGGTGATGGGCACCAATGATCTGGCCAAGGATCTGAATTGCCGGTTTAGAGCGGATCGTGAGCCATTGTTGGCCAGTTTGCAGATGTGTCTGCTGGCGGCGCGGAGCCACGGGGTGGTGGCGATTGACGGGGTTTATAACGCGTTTAAGGACGAGGACGGGTTGCGCACGGAATGCGAGCAGGGCCGCGATATGGGGTTTGACGGTAAGACGTTGATCCATCCGGCGCAATTGGCGGTGGCGAATGCGGCGTTTGCGCCGAGTGCTGCCGAGGTTGATTTGGCACGGCGCCAGATTGCAGCGCTCAAAGTGGCCGAGCGCGAGGGGCAGGGTGTGGCCGTGGTGGATGGCGAAATTGTGGAAAACCTGCATATTGTGACGGCAAGGCAGACATTGGCCAAGGCCACGATGATTGCAAAACTGGAGGGTTAGGGATGACATTACTGATAGCAGGGGTGGGGCTGTGGGTAGCGGCGCATTTTTTCAAACGGGTTTTGCCCGGTGTGCGGGCCTCGATGGGGAATGCCGGCAAGGGGCTGGTGGCGGTTCTGACGGTGGCCTCGATTATCATGATGGTGATCGGGTATCGCACAGCGGACACCACGGTGGTTTACACACCGATGGCCGGAATGGGGCATCTGAACAACCTGCTGATGGTTGTGTCGCTGTTTATGTTCGGGGCCGGCACGTCACGGGGCTGGGTCGCCGCCAAAGTGCGCCATCCGATGCTGTGGGGCATGGTGATCTGGGCGGCTGCGCATTTGCTGGTCAATGGTGATAGCGCTTCCATAGTGCTGTTTGGCGGGCTGATGGTTTGGGCGCTGGTGCAGATGGCGCTGGTGAACCGTGGCGAGGGGGCGTGGGATCGCCCCGAGGTTGGCCCGTTTTCAAAGGACGCCAAGAATTTGCTGATCGCGCTGGTTTTATACGCGCTGATCACCGGTGTTCATATCTGGCTGGGCTATAGCCCGTATAAAGAGGTGTTTGGATGAAGCTATATCGACTGTTAACCGAAGATGACACGGCCGCGTTTTGCCATAAGGTTTCCGAGGCGCTGAGCAAGGGCTGGGAGCTGTATGGCGCGCCGACCTATGCCTATGACCACGCCAACGGTGTGATGCGCTGCGGCCAAGCGGTGACCAAAGAGGCCGATGTGGCCTATGCGCCCGAGATGAAACYGGGGGCGCAGTAGATGGCCAAGACCAGTGCCGGGCGGTATTTCGAGGATTATGCGCTGGGCGAGGTGATTGAACATGCGGTGCCGCGCACGGTGTCGGGGGGGGAGCGGGCGCTGTATCATGCGCTGTATCCTGCACGGCATGCGCTGGCCTCGTCCGATGAATTTGCGCGGGCCTGCGGGCTGCCCGCATCGCCAATGGACGATCTGGTCACGTTTCATGTGGTGTTTGGCAAGACGGTGCCGGATATTTCGCTGAATGCGGTGGCGAATTTGGGATATGCCGAGGCGCGGTGGTTGCAGCCGGTTTATGCGGGCGATACGCTGCGATCCTCTAGCGAAGTGATCGGGTTAAAGCAGAATTCCAGCGGCAAGAACGGCGTGGTCTGGGTGCGCACCACGGGCACCAATCAACGGGGTGAGGTGGTGCTGGAATATGTGCGCTGGGTGATGGTGAAAAAGCGTGATCTGGATGCGCCTGCACCTGACACTGTGATCCCGGATATGGCCAAGGTTGTGCCTGCGGATCAGTTGGTATTGCCGGATGGTTTGGATTTTAGCGGCTATGATTTCGGGCTGGCGGGCGAGGCGCACCGGCTGGAGGATTATGCGGTTGGCGAGCAGATTGACCATGTGGACGGCGTGACGATCGAGGAAGCCGAACACATGATGGCCACCAGGCTGTGGCAGAACACCGCCAAGGTGCATTTTGACGCCACAGCACGGCCTGGTGGCAGGCGGCTGATCTATGGCGGGCATATTATTTCACTGGCACGGGCGCTGAGTTTTAACGGGCTGGCCAATGCGCAGATGATTGTCGGTATCAATGCGGGTGCCCACGCGAGCCCTTGTTTTGCAGGCGATACTGTGCGGGCGTGGTCCGAAGTTCTGGAAGTGGCGCAGACGAATGCCGCCGGTGTCGGGCTAATCCGTCTGCGCACGGTGGCGACCAAAGGTGCGGCGTTTGAATTGCGCAGCGAGGACGGGAAATACCTGCCGGATGTGCTGCTGGAGCTTGACTATTGGGCGGTGATGCCGGTCTAAACCGGGTATGAAAAATCTATCGTATATTTTGTCGATTGCCCTGTTGCTGCCGAGTGCGGCGATTGCCCAAGACAACGTGAACAAGCAGGTTGATAAGGTCGCCAAGGAAACGCTGTCGCAGGCTGAACATCAAGACGGGAGCAAGCAGGGTAAACCTGATGCAATTGCGCTGGACCCGAAACGGTTTGAATTTGTGCGCACCAATCTGGTCTCGACCTTTTATCATGAACTGGCGCACGCGCTGATTGACATAATGGAGCTGCCGGTTCTGGGGCAGGAAGAAGACGCCGCAGATGTGTTCAGTGTGATTATGGTGGACCGTCTGTATGGTGAGGAAGAGGCGCTGGCGATCAATGGCGGGGCCGCGCGCGGGTTTCAGGTGGACGCGATAAAGATGCGTGGCAAGGGGCGTGAATGGGACTGGGCGGCCGAACATGGCCCCGATATGCAGCGCTATTACAACATCGTTTGCCTGACCTATGGCGGTGCTCCCAAACGCCGTGCTGCCTTTGCCGAGGAAATGCGGCTGCCCGAGGATCGTGCCGAGATTTGCGGAGACGAGTTTGCATTGGCCAAGAGCAGCTGGGACCCGATTATCAAGCGGATGGAGGATGCAAAACCGGGCGAGGCTGTGCACTTTAGCCAAAGCGCGAGGTCCGGCTTGCAAATACGGGCTGCTGAAATCATCGAGACCGAAGTAAAAACCGTGAATGAAAAGTATAACTTGCCAAGGCGTCTGCGCGTGGTTGTGAAGCGATGTGGGCGCAATAGCAATTTTTATGCGTTCTATTCACCGAGCAGGGAAAAGATCACTGTTTGCACCAATTATATTGATGAATTGTATCATGATGCGCCCAATTAACGGTTTGTGATCACGCAGCTCTTTTCTGTGATCACAAAACAACCGCATCCCGAAAGTATTTGCGCTAACATTGTGCTAGATCGCGTGACTCGGCTCGGAAATACAGCTATTCATCATTGGTAAGTTGAATAACATTATGCTGACCACAGGCAATTGATCCTGAAAGGGAATACTAGATGGTAGTTGAAAATCAGGGGGCAGACGCAAATCAGGGCAATCGCCCGCTTTCGCCCCATTTGCAAATTTACCGTCCGCAAATCACATCCGTTTTGTCAATTCTAAACCGGATTACCGGTATCGCTATGGCGCTGGCTATGGTGCTGATCACGTGGTGGTTTCTGGCGGCGGCCACACATCAGGGATATTTCGACGTTGCGGACGGTTTCCTGACCTCGTGGTTCGGGATGTTGATATTGGTTGGCTCGCTATGGGCATTCTGGTTCCACTTTTTCAACGGCTTGCGCCACTTGCGCTGGGATGCTGTCAAAGGCATGGGCATGAAAGCAGTTCGGCGCTCGGGCTGGATTGCTCTGGTGTTGTCGGTGGTTGCCACGGTGCTTTGCGTTATTTGGGCCATGTGATGGGAAAACGGATGTCATATATAACTGATCGCAAACGTGTTGATGGCCTTGGATCGTCCCATAGCGGCGTTGGCCACTGGATGTCACAACGGGTCACGTCGATTGCCCTGATCCCGCTGTCGCTGCTTTTTCTGTTTCCATTCATCGGCAATCTTGGCGGCGGGCACGCTGCAATGCTGGAAACCTATGCCCAGCCACGCCACGCGCTGATTGCCACGATGTTTTTCATCGTGCTTTGCATGCATATGTATCAGGGGTTGCAAGTGGTGATCGAGGATTACATCCACGGGCATCGTCTGCGGATCGGGATGCTGGTTGTGAATAAACTGTTTTGGGGGTCAACGGCAGTAATAGCCGTTTTCGCCATCGCCAAAATCGCCTTTAGTGCCTGAGCCGGAGAAATAACATGGCTGCATATGAATACGAGACCCACGAATATGATGTTGTTGTTGTGGGGGCAGGTGGTGCCGGTCTGCGGGCCACATTGGGCATGGCCGAACAGGGGTTGAAAACCGCCTGTATCACCAAGGTTTTTCCGACCCGCAGCCACACGGTTGCGGCACAAGGCGGCATTGCGGCCAGCCTGTCGAACATGGGGCCGGATCATTGGCAGTGGCATTTGTATGACACGGTTAAGGGGTCGGATTGGTTGGGCGACACGGATGCGATGGAGTATCTGGCCCGCGAGGCGCCCAAGGCGGTTTACGAGCTGGAACATTACGGTGTTCCGTTCTCGCGCACCGAGGAGGGCAAAATTTACCAACGCCCGTTTGGTGGCCACACCACCGAATTTGGCGAAGGCCCGCCGGTGCAGCGCACCTGTGCCGCCGCTGACCGCACGGGTCACGCGATGTTGCATACGCTGTATGGGCAAAGCCTGAAACATAACGCGGAATTCTACATCGAGTATTTCGCCACCGATCTGATCATGGCCGAGGATGGCAGCTGTCAGGGCATCGTCGCGTGGAAGCTGGATGACGGCACCATGCATGTGTTCAACGCCAAGATGGTGGTGCTGGCCACCGGCGGTTATGGCCGTGCGTTTTTCAGCGCCACATCGGCGCATACCTGCACGGGGGATGGCAACGGTATGGTGGCGCGTCAAGGGCTGCCATTACAGGATATGGAGTTTGTGCAGTTCCATCCGACAGGGATTTACGGCGCGGGCACTTTGATCACCGAAGGGGCGCGTGGCGAGGGCGGTTATCTGACCAATAGCGAGGGCGAGCGGTTTATGGAGCGTTACGCGCCGACCTACAAGGATCTGGCCAGTCGGGATGTGGTGTCGCGCTGCATGACGCTGGAAATCCGCGAAGGGCGCGGGGTGGGGCCGAACAAGGACCATATCCATTTGAACCTGAACCACCTGCCGCCGGAAACTCTGGCCTTGCGTCTGCCGGGCATCACCGAGAGTGCGAAAATTTTCGCCGGGGTCGATCTGACCAAGGAACCCATTCCGGTGCTGCCGACGGTGCATTACAACATGGGCGGCATTCCGACCAATTACATGGGCGAGKTTCTGAAACCGACCGCCAAAAACCCCGACGCCATCGTGCCCGGCCTGATGGCTGTGGGTGAGGCGGCGAGCGCGTCTGTGCACGGGGCCAACCGTTTGGGGTCAAATTCATTGATCGATCTGGTGGTGTTTGGCCGCGCCGCCGCGATCAAGGCCGGTGAAATCGTTGATCCGAAAGCGCCCAATCCGCTGCTGAATGCGGCCTCGGTTGACGCCGCGTTTGATCGCTTTGACGGGCTTCGCCATGCGGATGGTGGCACCACCACCGCCGATCTGCGGATGGAAATGCAGACCACCATGCAAGAGGACGCGGCCGTTTTCCGCACCGATAAAACTCTGGCCGAAGGCGTTGCGAAAATGAAAAAGGTCGCGGCCAAGATTGATGATATCAAGGTCACGGACCGCTCCTTGGTCTGGAACTCCGATCTGATGGAAACGCTGGAGCTGACCAACTTGATGCCAAACGCGATGGCAACGATTGTCGCCGCCGAGGCCCGCAAGGAAAGCCGCGGCGCACATGCGCATGAGGATTATCCGGATCGCGACGACARGAACTGGCGCAAGCATTCATTGTCATACATTGACGGGCCAAAGGTGACATTGAGATATCGCCCTGTGCATCTGGAGCCGCTGACGGCGGAAAAAGATGGCGGCATTGATCTGAAGCGGATTGCACCAAAGAAAAGGGTCTATTGATGCGGGGGGGTGCGGTCGGATTATTGCTCACAACGGGGCTTGGACTTGTGGCATGTGGGTCGACAACCGGCAATGCACCGCCCAGCTATGCTCTGGCCGAGCGCTGCGCAGATGCGTCGGGTTTTACGGCGCGCGCACAGCGGCATCCGGATTATAAAACCGCAAAGGTCCACGCGACGGCGCAAGAACTGGCCGATATCAACCGTTGCGTTGCGGCGGCGGGCGGCACCGCTCGACCACAGACGACCACAGTAAGAACCACCACCGTGCCGGGCACAATGCCATTTCCGACCGGTTTTCCTGTGATGGAGGGCGATATGGCGCTGTGGGCGTCATTGACACAAGAACAACGCCGCCGTGCCATCCTGTTCTTGCAGACGGGCAGCACGATCCAGTCATCATTGCAGGGAGATTAGGACATGATACGCGGACTATTAATCGGGCTGGTGATGGTTGGCCTGTCGGGCTGTGTCACCGACGGGATTGTTCAGGACACATCGCGCGAAGCGGCCAAGCGGGTGGTCACACCTATAATGGTTGACAAATTCCCGGGTCGAAACACCGAGGCCTACAGCAATTGTGTGATTGATAACGCCACCACGGACGAAATTTTCAGCCTTGCCAAGGCGGCGGTGACCGGCGTGGACCAAAGCACTGTGAACACAGTCATCGGGATCAGCACCCGTGGCGATACTTTGAAATGTTTTGTAAGGGCCGAAATTGGCACTGGCTTGGGATAGGACTTAGATATGGTTGAACTGACGCTCCCTAAAAATTCGCGCATGGTCACGGGGAAAACATGGCCCAAACCTGCTGGTGCAAAAAACATTCGGAAATTCAGCATTTACCGCTGGAACCCTGATGATGGTAAAAACCCGCAGGTCGATACCTATTTCGTCGACATGGACAAATGCGGCCCGATGGTTCTGGACGCGCTGATCAAGATCAAGGACGAGATTGACCCGACGCTGACCTTTCGGCGTTCGTGTCGTGAGGGCATCTGCGGGTCTTGTGCGATGAACATCGACGGGATCAACACGCTGGCCTGTATTTACGGCATGGATGAAATCAAGGGCGACGTGAAGATCTATCCGTTACCACACATGCAGGTGGTCAAGGATCTGATCCCGGACCTGACCAATTTCTATGCCCAGCACGCCAGCATCATGCCGTGGCTGGAAACCAAAACCAACCGGCCTGCCAAGGAATGGAAGCAATCGATTGACGATCGCAAGAAACTGGACGGGCTGTATGAATGCGTGATGTGCGCTGCCTGTTCAACGTCCTGCCCCAGCTATTGGTGGAATTCTGATCGCTACCTTGGGCCGGCCGCATTGCTGCACGCCTACCGCTGGATCATTGATTCACGCGACGAGGCGACGGGTGAGCGTCTGGACGAGCTGGATGATCCGTTCAAGCTGTATCGCTGCCACACGATTATGAACTGCACCAACACCTGCCCCAAAGGGTTGAACCCCGCCAAGGCGATTGCCGAGATCAAGAAACTGATGGTGCAGCGGGCGATTTAGGGGCCGCTCATCGCGGTTCTGTCGCAAAGTTTTCCTATACATGAGTAGAGCTGAGATTGCTAAGTTCAGGCAGCCAAGCTTGCGAGCTGTTTGAGTGGTGAAGAAGGATTTGTGTGGAGTCGTTTCTTTCGGATCATGTGAGCTACTTCGATACCAGCGAGTGTGGCGGCGGCTGAGTGGAAGGCCTTGAAGCCCAGAGTTGGCTGCGTGATTTTCTTGATAAAACGGTGGTCTTGCTCAACGATATTGTTGAGATATCTCACTCGAAGTATTTCAATTCGGCGGTGGGACCGAGAGAATTTCAGCCCAACATTTATCATCGGAAGGTCCGCCAAATTAGCCCCGCTTTTATCGATCACTATCCGTCGCGGAACGCCATTTGCTTTGATTGCGCGTTTAAAGAAATGCCTGGCAGCAGCCTTGTCGCGACGCTTTGAGGGCATGAAGCCAAGGGTTTTCCCGTGTTTATCGACGGCTCTATACAGATAGATCCATTTCCCTTTAACTTTGATATAGGTCTCATCCATACGCCAAGATCTATCTGCCGGCTGTTTTCTCGTCTGCGCGGCTTTGGCAATATCAGGCGAATATTTCACAACGCAGCGGTTCAGCGTGGCATGGTCAACCTGAACGCCGCGCTCGGCCAATATCTCCTCCAGATCGCGATATGAAACGGCATAGCGAACGTAGAAAAATACCGCGTACAAGATTACGTCTTTCGGATAATGGCTGCCTTTGGAATCAATGCTCATATTCGGTGCGTTCTGCCTGTGGTTTTTTAGAAAACATATGGCAGATTCAAAGCAATACTGAAACCGAGTGAAACTTTGCGACAGAACCAATCCAATCGAACTCAACGTGTAATCCGAACGCATTTTCTTGCGCAAGCGCGGCCTCGGATTACACGTTGAATGCACGTTTTCAGTTAGATTGGATGCGCTCTAGGCGAATGCTGCTTCCAATGCGATTTCAACCATGTCACCAAAGGTTTTTTCACGTTGATCGGATGGCAGGGATTCGTGGGTAATCAGGTGGTCTGAAACCGTCAGGATTGCCAACGCACGCCGTTTGTGGCGGGCGGCGAGATTATACAGTTCGGCCGCTTCCATCTCGACCCCCAAGATGCCGTGGCGCATCATTTGGTCGGTCAGATCGGGGCGTTCGTCATAGAACACATCGGACGAATAGATGCCGCCAACGTGGGTGGCCACATCGCGGCTGCGGGATGCTTTGACGGCGGCTTCCAGCAGGGAATAATCGGCGCAAGGTGCAAAGTTCAGTTCCTTGAAAATGCCGGATGAGGGGGTTGAAAGGGTCGTGGCGGTCATGGCGATGATCACATCGCGCACCTTCACGTTTTCCTGCATCGCACCACAAGACCCGATGCGGATCAGGGTTTGGGCGTTATATTCGGTGATCAGTTCATTGGCATAGATTGACAGGCTGGGCATGCCCATGCCGGACCCCTGAATGGTGACGCGGTTGCCGTTCCATGTGCCGGTGAACCCCAGCATGCCGCGCACCTCGTTGATGCATTTGGCATCTTTCAGAAAGGTTTCTGCGGCCCATTTGGCGCGGTAGGGATCACCCGGCATCAGGATAGTTTCAGCAATGTCTTCGGGTTTTGCGCCAATATGGATGGTCATGGTCAGGCCTTTCTGTATGTGTTTTGCAGCAGACTATCGTGTGGCGCCGGTGGGGGGAAGGGGCGTTTRGGCAAGCCGCCCGACGGGGATGATTTCGGGCGTATCATTCGTCCAGTCATGCCCGTGCCAATCGCCATACCAATGATCAACGGATAGCCCCGCCTGTTTGATCAATCGGGCAAGGTCGCTTTTGCCGGTGAAACGAATACGGGATGTTGCTTCAAGCTTTCGTTCAGTGGTTTTGTAGCGGGTGTGATAGGTTACGACGCTGGTCTTTGCGTCGTACTCGGCCTCGGTTGTTGCCTCTGTTTCACCATAGGCGGGGTGCGCAAGGGGCCGTTTGGTGTTTTTGGGTGTCCAGCGCTCCCATGCACGGCGTTCCGGATTTCGGCTATCAAACACAAAGCGCCCTGTCGGGGAAAGATGTTCAGCATGGCACTGGCGGGATCAACAGCGGTTAGCTGTTTGGTTGCCGCAAGATGGGTCGCCAGCTCGCCCGTGCCACACCCCAGATCAAGGACGCTTTTGGCATTCTGGGCAAGGTCGACACAGAAATCGCAATCATCTGCCCAGCCGTTTTCCAGATCGTAAAAACTGGCCAGCTCGGCATCGTGATAAAGGTTGCCTGGTGTTGAAGTGTTCATATGCGACCGTAACGCGGGCAACCTTGTAAAACAACAAACCCCCGAAGCTGGGCTACGGGGGTCATATTGCGGCGACCTAAGTCGCSAKRKTCRYYTRTYYKYMYGWCRCMRARGGTGTGATTTACATCATACCTTCGCGCTGAAGTTTCTTACGAGCCAGTTTGCGAGAGCGACGAATCGCTTCAGCTTTCTGCCGTGCTTTTTTCTCGGACGGTTTTTCGTAGGCCTGACGAAGCTTCATTTCACGAAATACACCTTCGCGTTGCAGCTTCTTCTTCAGGGCACGAAGCGCCTGATCGACATTGTTATCACGAACACTTACCTGCATGTGGTTACACCACCTTCCTAGGTTAGATTTGCAAAAAGTTGCAGGAACTGGCCCTATAGCAAGGCAAAGCTGCCCTGTCCACAACGGAGATTCGATAATGCCCCAATCCCAGCCCCCAAAAGACGCCCTGCTGGATGCGATCCTTACGCATGTGACCTTTGATGGCTGGAGTGACGCGAGTTTCCAGATGGCGGTTGCGGATGTGGGGATTGATCCGGTGGTAGCGCACGCCGTGTGCCCGCGCGGGGCGGTCGATTTGGCGGTGGCGTTTCACCAGCGCGGCGATGCCATGATGCTGGAGCGGTTTGCGGCGGCGGACCTTGCCGAGATGCGATACCGCGACAAGATTTCAGCGCTGGTGCGGATGCGGATTGAGGTGGTCGAGGACCGCGAGGTGGTGCGCAAGGCATCGGTGTTGTTTGCCTTGCCAAAATATGCGGCGGACGGGGCCAAGCTGATTTGGGAAACCTGCGATGCGATCTGGAACGCGCTGGGTGATACATCGGATGACATCAACTGGTATACGAAAAGGGCTACGTTATCAGGCGTTTATGGGTCATGTGTGTTGTTCTGGCTGGGGGACGAGAGTGATGGCAATGCGGATACGTGGGCGTTTCTGGAGCGCCGGATCGAGAACGTGATGCAGATTGAAAAGGTCAAGGCAGGGGTGCGTAAAAACCCGCTGCTGAAAGGGCTGTTAGCAGGGCCATTGTGGGCGATGGGGCATGTGAAAGCGCCAAAATCCGCGCCGATGCAGGATGTTCCAGGGCGTTGGAATGAAGATGAGGGGGCGTCGAAATGAGCGTGCCAAAACTGATGCAAGCGGTGGAAATTACGCAGGCGGGCGGGCCGGAGGTATTGCAGATTTGCAGCCGCGAAGTGCCTGTGCCAGCTTATGGCGAAATCCTGATCCGGCTGGARTACGCGGGGGTTAACCGGCCTGATGCGTTGCAGCGGGCGGGGGCATATGCGCCGCCGCCGACTGCCAGTGRTTTGCCGGGRCTTGAGGGGGCGGGCGCGGTTGTGGCCTTGGGTGCGGGTGTCACTGAATGGGCCGTGGGCGATTCGGTTTGTGCGTTGTTGCCGGGGGGTGGGTATGCTGAATATGTCAGCTGTGCGGCCAAGCATGCGCTGCCAATTCCAACAGGAATGACGCTG
>NVTS01000042.1 GCA_002732995.1 Marinosulfonomonas sp.
TGATTGGCGATGCGCGCGCATCATCCGGCGGATGATCCAGCAGATATAATTGCGCCATATCCGCAGCACGTTCCGCCGGAAGCATCACATCGGACTGCTCGTTGCCGGCAAAAGATGCTCCTGAAAATGATAAATCCGTCAATGGCGACAACGCGAATACACCAGCGGGCTGCGGCAGGGATTGGGCGGTAACTTCCCCCAACAATGCCAAAACCAGACCGCCACCCGCACTGTCCCCACCCATGATGATCCGGTCTGGTGCAATGCCGCGATCCAGCAGGGCGCGGTATGCCACAAGCGCATCATCAATCGCAGCTGGAAACGGGTTTTCCGGCGCCAAACGGTAATCAACCGAAAACACCCGCGCGCCCGTCGCCGCCGAAATATGCGCCGCCGGCGACCGGGTCGCCGCCAAAGAGCCGCGATAATATCCGCCGCCGTGGAAATACAGGATCACCCGATCCTTGGCCGAATTTTTTGCACGGGCCCAATGGGCCGGAACCGTGTCCGCACCGACCTGCAGCACATCATCGCTGAAACGGGTTTTGCGTGGTGACGGAAAAAACATACGCGCCTTGAGTTCAAACGGCTTGCGCAAATCATCGGGTGTTTTGGCCCGTGCCAATTTGGGTTTTTCAAACAGACGCAGAAACCCGTTCAGCATATGCAGCCGGATGCTCACGCCCGTTTGGCCTCRATCGCTTGCCAGATTTTTTCAGCAATATTGGTGCCGTCAAACCGTTCCAGCTCCTGAATGCCGGTGGGCGAGGTCAGATTGATTTCGGTCAGATAATCGCCAATCACATCAATACCGACAAAAACCTGCCCCTTTTCGCGCAATAACGGGCCTATGGCGGCACAGATTTCCTTGTCCCGCGCGGTCAGGCCAATCTTTTCCGGCCGTCCACCAACATGCATATTGGAGCGGGTTTCCCCAGGGGCCGGAACACGGTTGATTGCGCCCACAGCTTCGCCGTTCACCAGAATGATCCGTTTGTCCCCGTTGGAAACATCCGGCAGGAATTTTTGCGCGATCAACGGCTCACGGTTGATGCCCATGAACAACTCGTGCAGCGAGGTCAGGTTGCGGTCGTTTTTGTCCAGCCGGAACACACCGGCCCCACCGTTGCCATAAAGCGGCTTCAGGATGATATCGCCATGCTCGTGTTTGAATTCTTTGATCGTTTCCAGATCGCGCGCGATCATCGTTGGCGGGGTCAGGTCAGGGAATTGCAGCACCAGCAGTTTTTCGGGGTAATTGCGCACCCAGAACGGATCATTCACCACCAACGTTGCGGGGTGGATCATATCCAGCAAATGCGTGCTGGTGATATAACCCATGTCAAATGGCGGGTCTTGGCGTAACCAGACGACATCCCAGTCGGCCAGAACTATGTCCTGTTCCGCGCCCAGTGTAAAATGATTGCCCTTTTGGCGCCGAACCGTCAGCGGCCAGCCCCGCGCCATCACCTGACCTGCACGATAGGACAGCTTGTCTGGTGTGTAATAAAACAACTCATGCCCACGCGCCTGTGCTTCTTCGGCAATCCGGAAACTGCTGTCGGCATCAATATCAATCGGCCCGATCGGATCCATCTGGATCACAACTTTCAACGACATTGGCTTTCCCCCTATGCTCCCCACTTACATGGCGCAGTGTGGCACAGGGTTCAATGGTTATGCTTCAATGCTTATGCGTCAACAATGCCCAAACGCATTTTCAATTATCTGAATATGCCCAACACCATCCATCAAGGCCACATCAAACCGCACGTTTGTGTCTTGCCCATTGGGTTCGCCCGCCAAAAATTCGGAGGCTGTGTTATAAATCCGCATCATCTGACGTTGCGATAACTGCTCTGCTGCACGGGCAAAATCGCGGCTTTTCTTAACCTCGACAAAGATCAGATCATCACCATCCCGTGCAATAATGTCAATTTCACCACCTGCCCCGCGCCAACGACGATCCGAAATCGCATACCCCGTCCGAATATAATGGTTCTCGACAGCGCTCTCGGCAGCCAATCCCGCATGATAAGACGTAAGCCCACTCATTTCGCGTCCTTTTCCAGCCCCAAGGCCGCTTGATACACCTTGCGGCGCTGTATCCCCAGCGTCTCTGACACAACCGTTGCAGCATCTTTGATCCGCATTGTTTTTAACGCCTCGCGCAAAGCATCCTCCATCGATTGGTCCGACACGGCAATCCCGCGTGCCCGATCCACCAGCACCACAATTTCACCTTTTACAGCGCGATCCAAAAAAGCCACGGACAACTCATCCAGCGTTCCGCGCGACACTTCTTCAAACCGTTTGGTCAGTTCCCGRCAAACTGCCGCCTGCCGATCCCCTCCCAAGGTTTGCACCAAATCCCCTAACATTCCATGAATTCGTTTTGGYGATTCATAAAACACCAGCGTTCCAGGCACTTCGGAAAATTCCTCAAAGAACCTTCGGCGTGCCCCTTTGGCATTTGGCGCAAACCCGGCAAAGAAAAACCGGTCTGTCGGCAACCCCGCCACCGTCAACGCCGCAATGACCGCCGATGGCCCCGGTGCACCAATCACCTGACCCCCCGCATCAATCGCGGCCCGCGCAAGCGCATACCCGGGATCAGCGACAAGCGGCGTGCCCGCCTCGGAAACATAGACCAGCGACTTGCCCTCGTTCAGCAGCCGCATCAGGCGCGGGCGCACTTGCGCACCATTATGATCGTGATAGGAAATCACCGGACGGTCGCCCAAGGGAATGCCGTGAATTTCCATCAACCGCTTGGCCGTTCGGGTGTCTTCGGCGGCAATCACATCGGCGGACGCCAGTATATCCAGCCCGCGCAAAGTAATATCGCGCGCAGCCCCGATCGGCGTTGCAACAAAGTAGAGACCGGCAGAGAGTTGCTTCTTTTCAAAATTCGCCAAAATCGGACCTTTCACGGCGTTTACTATTTGCGAGCAAACGCATAGGCTTGCCCGACTTGAATCATTACGCGCGAGGGAGCGGGGATCAACCTATGTTTTCATTATTGAGTAAATCCAGAAAGTTTACGGGCCGCATTGTTGCCCTGATGTCGATCCTGTGGCTGGCCGCTTGTCAGCCTGTCACACTAGGGGGTGACAGTGGGCCAAACATTAATCCAAGCGCCGCAGTCCCTGTTGCCCTGCTGGTTCCGGGTGGATCAGGCAATACAAGTGATAACCTGCTGGCCAAAAACCTTGAGAATGCGGCACGTTTGGCGATAGCCGACTTGCAAGGTGTGAAAATTGATCTGCGGGTTTACAACACTGCCGGAAACGCCGCCCAAGCTGCCTCGGTTGCGACCAAGGCCGTCGATGACGGTGCCAAAATTATAATCGGGCCCCTATACGCACATGCCGCAAACGCTGCTGGTATTGCCGTGGCAGGGCGCAATGTGAATGTGCTTGCGTTTTCAAACAACCCCGAGATTGCAGGCGGAAATGTTTTTGTGCTTGGCCCCACATTTCAGAACACTGCCAACCGGCTGGTGAACTACGCCAAACGACAGGGCCGCAATAACATAATGGTTGTTCATGCTCGCACGCCAGCAGGCATAGCGGGCCGCGATGCGATCTTCGGGGCTATCGCCGCAAATGGTGCAATTCAGGCTGGCGTTGGCTCTTACGAGTTTTCGCAAGACGGCATTATCAGCGCCATTCCCGGCATTGCCAGCACAATCCGCAGCTCAGGGGCGCAGGCCGTTTTCCTCACCTCTGATTCTGCAGGCGCGCTGCCCCTTATCACCCAGATGCTGCCCGAAAATGGTGTAGACCGTGACGTGGTGAAATTCATTGGCCTGACCCGCTGGGATATCCCGGCTACCACCCTTGCTCTGCCTGGCGTCCAAGGCGGCTGGTTCGCCTTGCCACACCCCGGCATGACTGCCAAATTCAACGCCCGCTACAGTGCGGCATTCGGAAAGCCACCGCATGCAATTTCCAGCCTTTCCTATGACGGGATTGCGGCCATCGGCGCGTTGGTCAAATCAGGCAAATCAAACGCCCTGACCACCGCCGCCCTAACACAAGGGTCCGGCTTTGTCGGTGCAAGCGGCATCTTTCGGCTGCGCCCCGATGGCACCAACCAGCGTGGTCTGGCCATTGCGCAAATCCAGAACAAGCAAGCGGTTATCGTTGACGCTGCACCCCGCAGCTTTGGCGGCGCCGGTTTCTAGAACCGGACCCTGATGAACGCTCACACCACTTTATATTCGCCGGACAGTCTGATCTGTCCGGCGATTGACATTTTTGACCATGCCGCAGCCTGGACCACATTAGAGGATGCCATCTTCACCGCCAAAGATGGCCGCGCCATCCGTGCTGCCACGGTTGGTTATCTGATGGACGCCCGCAAAGCCGGTAATGCCGCTATCGAGGCCGCATTCGCCGCAAAGCCCTTTGCCGCGCGGCGCACCACCCGCGCCTATACCTATCTGGCCGATTGCATCGTCCAGACCGCGTTCAAGGTGGCCATCACCCACCTGCACAAAATCGCCAACCCCACGGATGCCGAACGGTTGTGTGTATTGGCTGTCGGCGGATCAGGCCGCGCCGAAATGGCGCCGCATTCCGACATCGACCTGCTGTTCCTGACCCCCTATAAAATGACCGCATGGGCCGAGAGCGTGATTGAATCCATGCTCTATATGTTGTGGGATTTACGTCTGAAAATCGGCCACGCCAGCCGCACGATCAAGGATTGCGTCCGTCTGGGTGCTGAGGATTTCACCATCCGCACCGCTCTGTTGGAGGAACGTTATCTGGCGGGCGACGCTGCCCTGGCGGACACGTTAAAAGAAACCTTGTGGCATGATCTGTTTCGCGGCACTGCCCCTGAATTTATCGAGGCCAAACTGGAAGAGCGTAGCATTCGCCACAAGAAACAGGGTGGCCAGCGCTATATGGTCGAACCTAATGTGAAAGAGGGCAAAGGCGGTTTGCGCGATCTGCAATCCCTGTTCTGGATCGCCAAATACCTGCACCGCGTTGATGATGTGGCCGATCTGGTCAAGCTGGGGCTGTTTTCACAAGAAGAACACGACCGTTTTGCCGAAGCCGAACAATTCCTTTGGGCCACCCGCTGTCATCTGCATCTGGTTACAGGGCGCGCGATGGAGCAGCTGACGTTTGATCTGCAGGTCGAGGTAGCAGCGCGGATGGGCTACAAAGACCACGGCGGGCGTCGTGCAGTTGAACATTTCATGCAGGACTATTTTCGCCACGCGAACCATGTAGGCGAATTGACCCGCATCTTCCTGACCGCACTCGAGGCCAGCCACGTCAAACAGGAACCCCGCCTGATGCGGTTCTTTCGGCGGCGCAAAAAAGCCAAGGCGGGATACAAGATCGTGCAGAACCGTCTGAATGTGGCGGGCGAAAAAACCTTCCTTGCGGATAAGTTGAACATCCTGCGGCTGTTCGAAGAGGCGCTGCGCACCGGCGTTTTGATTCACCCTGATGCGATGCGTCTGGTAGCCGCCAATCTGGACCTGATTGATGATGAAATGCGCGCCGATAAGGAAGCGACCCGTATATTCATCGACCTGATGCTGAAACACGGTAACCCCGAACGTGCGCTGCGCCGGATGAACGAGTTGGGCGTGCTGGCCGCCTTTATCCCCGAATTCGAGCCGATCGTAGCGATGATGCAATTCAACATGTATCACGCCTATACGGTGGACGAGCACACCATCCAGTGCATCTCGAACCTTGCACAGATCGAGCGCGGAGAACTGGTTGAAGAACTGCCCATCGCCTCGGGCATCCTGAAATCAGGCGTGAACCGCAAGGTGCTTTTTGTGGCGCTGCTACTGCATGATATCGGCAAGGGGCGCAATGAGGACCACTCGATCCTTGGCGCTAAAATCGCCCGCAAGGTTGCCCCGCGTCTGGGGCTGAAACCGGATGAGTGCAAAACCGTTGAATGGCTGGTGCGCAATCATTTGTTAATGTCGGATGTCGCCCAGAAACGCGACATTTCCGATCCGCGCACCATTCGCGGCTTTGCCAAGGCAGTGAAGAACAAGGAACGGCTGGACCTGCTGACAGTTCTGACGGTTTGTGACATTCGCGGGGTCGGGCCGGATACATGGAACAACTGGAAGGCAATGCTGATCCGGCGGCTGTATTCCGGCACCGAAACCGCGCTGGAAAGCGGCATGGAGGCGGTGAACAGGACCGTGCGTGAGGATGCCGCCAAAAAAGCATTGCGACAAGCGCTGGCGGATTGGGACAAAAAGGATCTGAAGGTCGAAACCGCCCGCCACTACCCGCCCTATTGGCAGGGCTTGCAAACCGCCGCGCATGTGATTTTCGCCGGTTTGCTGCGCGGCCTGACCGAGGACGAAATCCGCATTGACCTAAAGCCGGACGAGGATCGCGACGCAACCCGAGCCTGTTTCGTGCTGGCCGACCACCCCGGCATATTCTCGCGCCTTGCAGGCGCCTTGGCGCTGGTCGGGGCCAATGTGGTGGACGCGCGCACTTACACCTCCAAAGACGGCTATGCCACCGCCGTGTTCTGGATACAGGACGCCGACGGCTCGCCCTATGAAGGCCCCCGCCTGAACCGTCTGCGGGCCATGATCGACAAAACCCTGAAAGGCGAGGTGATCGCGCGCGASGCRWTGSARWMGCGYGACAAGATCAAGAAACGCGAGCGTGCCTTCAAGGTGCCGACCACCATCACCTTTGATAACGAGGGCAGCGAGATTTACACCATCATCGAGGTCGACACACGTGATCGCCCCGCCCTGCTGTTTGATCTGACCCGCACATTGGCCAACGCCAATGTCTATATCGCCAGCGCGGTCATTGCGACATATGGCGAGCAGGTGGTGGATACATTTTACGTCAAAGACATGTTTGGCCTGAAATACCACGAGGAAAGCCGACAGGATATGTTAAAGAAACGCCTGCTGGAATCGATTGAAGCCGGGGCAAAAAGGGCACGTAAACAATGACGGGACGTAAACGGATGCTGGGCGGGTTTCTGACCGTTGGCGGCTGGACATTGCTCAGCCGTTTGCTCGGGTTTGTGCGCGACGTGATGATCGCCGCGTTTCTGGGCACCGGTCCGGCGGCCCAGGCCTTCATCGTGGCGTTCTCGTTGCCCAACATGTTTCGCCGCTTCTTTGCCGAAGGTGCGTTCAACATGGCGTTTGTGCCTATGTTTTCCAAAAAACTCGAGGCCGATGACGATCCGCTCGGCTTTGCGCGCGATGCGTTCAGCGGGCTGGCAACGATCCTGATCATATTCACCGTCATTGCGATGTTTGCCATGCCGTGGCTGGTCTGGGCGATGGCCAGCGGATTTGTCGGGGATGCGCGGTTCGATATGTCGGTCACCTACGGGCGCATCGCATTTCCCTATATCCTGTTCATCTCGCTGGCGGCCCTGTTGTCCGGTGTTCTAAACGCCATGCACCGCTTTACCGCCGCCGCCGCCGCCCCCGTTTTGCTGAACATCATCTTTATCACCGCGCTGGTTATCAGCAGCACGATGGGGCTGGACATCGGCCTGACGCTCGCATGGATGGTCCCCATCGCAGGCATCGCGCARCTGGCACTGGTCTGGGTCGCGGCCAAACGGGCRGGCTTCGCTTTGACACCCAAATGGCCTGTCATGTCACCTGATCTGAAACGCCTCGCCATCATCGCCGCCCCTGCGGCGCTGGCCGGGGGCGTGGTGCAGGTTAACCTGCTGGTCGGCCGCCAAGTCGCCAGCCAGTTTGATTCCGCCGTTGCGTGGCTCTACAATGCGGATCGTTTGTATCAGCTCCCGCTGGGTGTGGTCGGCATCGCCATCGGCATCGTGTTGCTGCCCGAGTTGTCGCGCCGCTTGCAAGCAGGGGATGCGACCGGCGGCCAAGAGGCCTTCAGTCGCGCTGGCGAAATCTCGCTGGCCCTGACCATCCCTGCCGCTGTGGCGCTGGTGGTGATCCCGCTGCCGCTGGTCGAAGTGTTGTTCGAGCGTGGACTATTCGGCCCCGACGACACCGTCGCCACCGCCGCCGCCGTGCAAATCTACGGCCTCGGGCTGCCTGCCTTTGTGCTGCAAAAGGTGTATCAGCCGCTGTTTTTCGCCCGCGCCGACACCAAAACCCCGTTCTACTACGCGCTGGTGGCGATGGTGATCAACGCCGCCCTTGCCATCGGCCTTGCACCTCTCATCGGCTACCTCGCCGCCGCCATCGGGGCCACGCTCGCCAGCTGGGGCATGGTCGCGCTGCTCTGGTTCGGATCCCGTAAAATGGGTGTTTCAGCAACGTTTGATCACCGGTTCCGCAAACGTATCTGGCGGATCACCGTCGCATCCATCCTGATGGGTGTCGTCCTGTTAGCAACCCAGCTGGTGCTAAACCCGATGTTTGCCGCAGGGGCGTGGCGTTATCTGGCGCTGGCTCTGTTGGTCACTATTGGTGCACTCAGCTATTTCGGCATCGGCCAATTGCTMRRMRMYYWCMRASYSTSRGMSKYSCGMCSMYSSWYRYGYCGCYMWYGCCGNSGCAACTGCGCCAACGCCCGTGACCAGCCACCGGGGCTGACCACAAAGGACAGCCCGAACCCCGTCACAAACCCGGCAAGATCGGCAATCCAGTCACTGCCGCCGCCAAAGAACGCACCGAATATCAGCTGGATAAACAGCAAAAACCCGATCAGCGTAAAGGCGCGGTATTTATTCGCCCCATGCGCCGCCAAATCGACCCACAGCAAAAACGTAAACGCCCCGATCAACCCGTACACCGCCGGATACGCCCCGATCAGCGCCACGCGGCTGTCGACAAACACGCCATACACCACAGCCCCGACAATGGCGGACGCAAAAAACACCAGCAGTACGGCCCACCAGCGAAATACCTCGCCGACAAATTTGCCCAGCGCCAGCAACAGCACGCAGGCAAATAGCATATGGGTGAAACTCACATGAATGAACGGATAGGTCACAAACCGCAGCAAATGCTCTGCCGGATAGCGTCCCGTTTCCATCATCCGGTCAAACAACAGACCCGACGGTGTATAAGTGCCAATCGCCGACGTGCGCCAGCCAATCGCCTCGGGTCCACCAACCAATCCGCGTGCGCCCAGATTGAACACCGCCTCGATCAAAAAGACCGCAAGCGCCAGCCCTATCACCACAGGCGGCAACGGGTTAACGGGTGACATATTCTCATTACTGCTCATCTCATAGGCTCCTTTGGTTGACGGCCCTTGCCCCTGTGGGTAAGCCAAACCATCGATTAAATCCAGACGGAGAATTATCATGACAGAGGTGGTCCACACACCTCGCGCCAAAGGCGCGGTTCACCAAGAGCGGGTCTTTTCAGGCATCCAGCCATCCGGCGGCCTGACCCTTGGCAACTATCTGGGCGCGATCAAGCGGTTCGTGTCAATGCAGGATAGCGGCGTTGAAACCATCTATTGCATGGTCGATCTGCACGCCATTTCCGTCTGGCAAGACCCGWCAAAACTGCGCCATGCCACCCGCGAGCTGTGCGCCGGTTTCATTGCGGCCGGTCTGGACCCCGCCAAATCCATTCTGTTCAACCAATCCCAAGTCTCGGCCCACGCCGAACTGGGCTGGGTGTTCAGCTGTGTCGCCCGTATGGGGTGGTTGAACCGGATGACCCAGTTCAAAGACAAAGCTGGCAAGAACCGTGAAAACGTTTCCGTGGGCCTGTACAGCTACCCAACCCTGATGGCCGCCGATATTCTGGTTTACCACGCGACGCACGTGCCGGTGGGCGAGGACCAGAAACAGCATATCGAGCTGACCCGCGACATCGCCGCCAAATTCAACCACGACTACGGTGTTGATTTCTTTCCGATCACCGAACCGGTGATCGAGGGCGAAGCGACGCGGGTGATGTCCCTGCGTGATGGCTCCAAAAAGATGTCGAARTCTGACCCATCCGATAACAGCCGCATTAACATGACCGATGACGCCGACAAGATCGCGCAGAAAATCCGCAAGGCCAAAACCGACGCGGACGGGTTACCGTCCGAAGCCAAAGGGCTGGAAGGCCGCCCCGAAGCCACCAATCTGGTCAACATCTACGCGGCTTTGGCCGATATGTCGGTGGACCAGGTGCTGGCAGATGTCGGCGGCAAACAGTTTTCCGAGTTCAAACCGATGCTGTCGGAACTGGCGGTCGCCAAGCTGTCGCCGATTTCGGCTGAAATGGCGCGGCTGATGGAGACGCCCGACGAGATCGACAATATCTTGCGCACAGGGGCTGAGAAGGCCCGGGCGATTGCGGACCCGATACTGGCCAAGACGTTGGAGATTGTCGGGATGGTGCGGTAGGGTGGAGAGCTGAACAGCGGCTAGGCGGACAGAGTCACCCTCTAATTCGAGGCCGAAGGTGGTGTATTATCTGGCTATCGCGAGTTATGGTTCCTAAAACAATATCCGAACGGAGTCCGATATGCTCGAAGCTTTGACGTCCGCGCCAGTCCTTGAAACGGAACGCCTAATCCTACGCGGACCACGACAAAGCGACCTACCCGAGTTTACCCGCTTCATGACGAGTTCGCCGAGGATGCAGGCTCAGGGAGAAACGGKCAGCAAAGAACAAGCTTGGTTTGGCTTCTTGACCGGGATTGGTCACTGGCAATGGCACGGGTTTGGWTTCTTTACGCTAATTGAACGTGGACGRAGCCTTCCTATAGGTCGTGTCGGGCTGCTTAARCATTCAAATTGGCCCAAAGTTGAGTTGGCGTGGCATCTTTTTGAAGGAGCCGAGGGCAAAGGATACGCAACCGAAGCTGGGCAGGCAGTTCGTAGTTGGGCGTATCAAGCCCATGGATTCAACCAATTGGTTAGCTATATTGATTGCGAAAATCATCGTTCGCAAGCGGTTGCGAAACGTCTCGGAGCCAAAACCGATGGCGCGCGTGCTGATCACGAACCAGATGCTGAAGTTTGGATCCATCTACCTGAACCCATATGATCAATTTGGACTCAAAGCAGACATTTTCCACACTCAGTAAATTGTCACAAAACTGAATCCCCACTGTCATGCAACGGATTCATCCCTGCGCCATCATAGTCCTGTCCCTAAGACACGGTCCCGATACCTCCCCGTATGATGTGACCGTTACTTACCCCTGATCCTTGTGGGTCAGGGGTGTTTTTATGTCTGGACTTCTGACCTATCCGCCAGATACCTTCCCCATAACCAAAAGGGGAGATCACCATCATGGCAATGGGCACCAACATCCGCACCTATTTCGACGGCRMRYGKYACRRCGKNCGMWYKGTCGAWNATSMWMGMCGSMGMWSACSRMTSRTSGMTYGGMAMCRCMWTYNTTTGWNGGGGSGCGGTATTTTGAGGGAGTGGCACCCGATCTGCGCAACCATTGCGCNCGCGCNARSMKGKCKSMMGYYSYKCYGMWNCYSAYCSYGACCGTCACCACCGACGACATGGTGCAGATCATCCGGGAAGGGCTGGCAGCCTACCCGAAAACATCCGCCGTCTACATCCGGCCGATGTATTGGGGCATTGATTGCGGCCTTGGTGGCATCGTGCCAAAGGAAGGTTCCACCGGTTTCGCGATCAGTCTGGAACAGGTCGCAATGCCCACGGCCACGGCTGCGGAAACCCTGACCACCACACAGTTCCGCCGCCCCGTTCTGGAAAGCAACGTCACAAACGCCAAAGCGGGGTGCCTGTATCCCAACAACGCCCGCATGCTGGCCGAAGCCAACGCCAAGGGGTTCAACAACGCCTTGGTTGCCGACATCATGGGCAACGTGGCCGAAACCGCATCGGCCAATGTGTTCATGGCCAAGGATGGCGAACTGTTCACCCCGATCGCCAACAACACATTCCTTGCCGGCATCACCCGCGCACGCCACATCGAAAACCTGCGGGCCGACGGGATCAAGGTGCATGAAACCATCCTGACGTTTGATGATTTCCGCGAGGCGGACGAGGTGTTCCTGTCCGGCAATTATTCCAAGGTCACACCGGTTAGCGAATTTGACGGCGTCAACTACCAAATGGGCCCGCTGACCAAACGCGCCCGCGAAACATATTGGGACTGGGCACTATCTGACGCATGAGAGCCCCCTTGCACTGGGGCCGGAACACCTGCATCATTGCGGCCAAGGAGAACAACACATGCGTAAATTTCTAGTGGTGCTGGACGACAGCCGTGAATGTCTGAATGCGATGCGGTTCGCCGCGATGCGGGCCAGAAAATCCGGCGGCGGGGTCGAGGTTTTGTCGATTATTCCGCCAGAGGAATTCAATCACTGGATCGGTGTCGGTGACATCATGCGCGAAGAAGCGCGTGAGCGCATCGAGGTGCATTACGAGGTTTTTGCCAAATGGATGCGCGATCGGCAAGGGATCGAGCCTGAGCTGGTGATCCGCGAGGGCGAAGCCGTGACCGAAATTATGGCGCAAGTCGCCGAGCATTCAGACATCGGCCTGCTGGTGCTGGGGGCTGGTTCTGAGAAAAAAGGACCTGGCCCATTGATTACCAAGCTGATGAAATCAGTCGCCAATTTCCCGATCCCGATCACCATTGTGCCGGGCGAGATGTCAAAAGAACGGCTTGAGGCGATCACCTGATCCGAACGCTTGTCAATCCTTACGGCTTTCTTCGCTCTGTATGGTTTTCACTAAGCGAAGAGCGCCCGCAAGGGAGCAATGAGCGGCACAGAGATTTGCCTTAGAATCATTCCAAACCTTGACAGTCCGCCTTCACAGGCGCATATCTGTAAACCTGATCAAAAAGGTGCGCCAAATGTTTATCCAAACCGAATCCACCCCGAACCCCGCAACCCTGAAATTCCTGCCGGGCCAGAGCGTTCTAGGCAAAGGCACCGCCGATTTTCCATCAGCCGAGGTTGCAGGCAAATCCCCGCTGGCCCAGCGCATTTTTGCGGCTGGTGGCATATCAGGCGTGTTTCTGGGCACTGATTTCATCACCGTGACCAAAGGCGACGACATCGCGTGGGAGCATATCAAACCCGCGATCCTTGGCGCGATCATGGAGCATTACCAGTCCGGCGACGAAGTGCTGATTGGCGAAGCCGAAAGTGCAGGTCATGCCGAACACAATGGTGCTGACGAGGCCATCGTCACCCAGATCAAGGAACTGCTCGATACCCGCGTGCGCCCTGCCGTGGCACAGGATGGCGGCGACATCACGTTTCACGGGTTTGAAGGCGGCGTGGTTTATCTGCACATGCAAGGTGCCTGTGCCGGTTGCCCATCGTCAACCGTAACCCTGAAAATGGGTATCGAAAACCTGCTGCGCCACTACATCCCCGAGGTGACCGAGGTGCGGGCACTTGAAGCCTGAGCCACCTTTGATACTGGCATTTGATACATCGGTCGCGCATGTCGCGGCCGCTTTGCTGTCTGGCAATACAGTATTGGTTGAAAAGGCTGAAGCGATGGCCAAAGGTCAAGCCGAACGCCTGTTTCCCTTGCTGGAAGAGGTGTTGGCCGAGGGCGGCATTACATGGTCCGACCTGACCGCGATTGGCGTGGGCATCGGCCCTGGAAACTTCACCGGCATCCGCATATCGGTGTCCGCCGCCCGTGGGCTGGCGCTGTCACTGAACATTCCAGCCGTCGGGGTTTCCAGCTTCGAGGCCCAAGCAATTGACGCCCCCCGCCCCGTTCTATCGCTGGTCGATGCGCGGCGCGATCAGGTCTTTGTGCAGGAATTAACCGACAGCGCCGCGATGCCGCCCCACGTCATGGCCAAAGCCGAAATCACAAACACCGCCGCAAACACCATCGGCCCCAGCGATACCGTCAGCGCCGTCGCCGTCGCCTGCATCACCGCTACGCGCTACACCGATCCCACCCAGCCGCGCCCCTCCCCCCTATACGTGCGTGCGCCAGACGCGGCCCCGCCGCGTGATCCGGCCCCTGTCATCCTGCCATGACCGCCGCCCGATGACCCCAGCCGCGCTTGCTGCCCTCCATGCCCGCTGTTTCGTAACGCCCCGCCCATGGAGCGCCGATGAGTTTGCCTCGATGCTGGCGTCCAGTGGCGTGTTCCTGCAATCCAGTGACGCAGGCTTTGTCTTGGGCCGCGAAATTGCAGGCGAGGCGGAGTTGCTGACACTCGCCGTCGATCCCGCGCTCCAAAGACAAGGCAATGGCCGCGCGTTACTGGCCGGCTTTGAAGCCGAGGCCACAAAACGTGGCGCAACCGATGCCTTTCTAGAGGTTGCCGATAACAACACCGCCGCTTGCGCCCTGTATCGCGCCGCCGGATACACCGAATCTGGTCGCAGACCCGCCTATTATCGCCCCCCGACCGGCCCCAAAACCGCGGCCATCATCATGCGTAAGCGCCTGATTTGAGTCTGATATTAGCCCATCCAGCGCCTCACCCGCCGAATCCATGCGTTATCCGCGCGTTAGATGCTACCAAAAGGTAAAAAGCTATTGACCCTCCCCGCCACCTGCGGGCTTAATCGTGAATGATCTAAAAACGATCTGCTCGCTTACTTGGGTTCTGCCGTCATTCCGGCGGCGACCCAAAACCAAAAAATCGGGAGAGAAAATATGACCCTTATGCAGAAATTCCTTGGTGCAGCTGCCACACTTGCCCTTACAGCAGGCGTTGCCACCGCTGACCCCGCCATCATCTTTGACCTTGGCGGCAAATTCGACAAATCATTCAACGAGGCCGCTTTTAACGGCGCCACACGTTGGGCCGAAGAAACCGGCGGCTCGTTTCGCGAAATCGAGATGACGTCCGAGGCGCAGCGTGAACAGGCCCTGCGCCGGTTCGCCGAAGCCGGCTATAATCCGGTTGTGATGACCGGCTTTGCTTTTGCGTCCTCGCTGGAAGAAGTCGCCGCCGATTTTCCCGACACAAAATTCGCCATCATCGATATGGTGGTTGATCAACCAAACGTGCAGTCGGTCGTTTATAAAGAATATGAAGGCTCGTATTTGGTTGGTATAATGGCCGCGATGGCCAGCAAAACCGGCACAGTCGGCTTTATTGGCGGCATGGACATCCCGCTGATCCGCAAATTCGCCTGTGGCTATGTTCAAGGTGTCAAGGCCGCAAACCCTGACGCAACCGTGATCCAGAACATGACCGGCACAACGCCATCGGCCTGGAATGACCCGGTTAAAGGTGGCGAACTGACCAAAGCCCAGATCTCGCAAGGGGCTGACGTGATATTTGCGGCCGCTGGCTCCACCGGCCTTGGCGTGCTGCAAACGGCTGCGGATGAAGGCATCCTGTCGATCGGCGTTGATTCCAACCAGAACTACCTGCATCCGGGCCAGGTTCTGACATCCATGCTGAAGCGCGTAGACGTTGCCGTTTACAATGCCTTCACAGCCGGTGCGGAGCTGCCAAGCGGCTTTAACGTTCTGGGCCTTGCCGAAGGCGGCGTTGATTTTGCCATGGACGAGCACAACAAGGATCTGGTAACGCCGGAAATGCTGGCCGCTGTTGATGCCGCCAAAGCAAAAATCATTGCTGGCGAAATTGTTGTTCACGACTATATGTCCGACAACTCTTGCCCGGTGAAATAAGCGCCGATGGCTAGCGAACAAACTTTGGCGCGGCAGGAAACTGTCGCGCCAGCGATCGAACTTGTCGGCATCTCCAAGGCTTTCGGGCCGGTGCAGGCGAACAAAGACATCTCGCTTTGTGTTGCGCGCGGCTCGATCCACGGGATCGTTGGCGAAAATGGCGCCGGAAAATCAACCCTGATGTCGATCCTTTACGGATTTTACAAGGCCGACGCAGGCGAGGTGTTTATCRGGGGCGAAAAGACCCTGATCCCCGATTCATCGGCAGCAATCAAAGCCGGTATCGGCATGGTGCACCAACACTTCAAACTGGTTGAAAATTTCACGGTTCTTGAAAATGTGATTCTGGGCATGGAAGACGGTGGGCTGCTGAAACCCTCGCTGGCCAAGGCCCGAAAGTTGCTGCAAGAACTGTCGGACGAGTATGAGTTGAGCGTTGATCCCGACGCTTTGATCCAAGATTTGCCGGTGGGCCACCAACAGCGCGTTGAAATCCTCAAAGCGCTGTATCGCCAAGCCGAAGTCCTGATTTTGGACGAACCCACCGGCGTGTTGACCCCTGCCGAGGCTGATCATCTGTTTCGCATCCTGAACGGGCTAAAGGATCAGGGCAAAACCATCATCCTGATCACCCACAAGCTGCGCGAGATCATGGAAGTGACTGATACGGTTTCGGTGATGCGCCGTGGCGAAATGACCGCCACCGTCAAAACCGTCGATACCAGCCCGCAGCAATTGGCCGAGCTGATGGTTGGTCGCAAAGTTCTGCTGCAAATCAACAAAAAACCGGCGACCCCGGGCGCGCCTATCCTCGAGGTTGAAAACCTGCAAGTGATCGACGACAAGAATGTCGAGCGCGTCAAAGGCRTCTCGCTTCAGGTGCGGGCCGGTGAAATTCTGGGCATTGCCGGCGTGTCAGGCAACGGGCAGACCGAATTGATGGAAGTGCTGGGCGGMWWTRTKSAMNGNAMCGRMAMCWKCCSCRWYTCNKSGRCANNGGWGATKRAMCYRAYSRGMAAAMMKKSCKRCGGMYWGTYSYGSMKCYACCGCGGCATTGCCCATGTTCCCGAAGACCGCCAGTCCGAGGGATTGATCATGGACTTCATGGCGTGGGAAAACATGATTTTTGGCTATCACAACGAGCCGGCATATAACAAAAACGCGCTGATGATGGACAATGCCGCGATCCGCAAGGAAACCGAGGCCAAGATGGAGCGCTTTGACGTGCGCCCGCCCAATCCCAATCTTCAGGCCAAGAATTTTTCCGGCGGCAACCAGCAGAAAATCGTGCTGGCCCGCGAGATTGAACGCAACCCCGATCTGTTGCTGGTGGGCCAACCCACCCGTGGTGTCGACATTGGCGCGATTGAATTCATCCACCAGCGGATTGTGGAATTGCGTGATCAGGGCAAAGCCATTTTGCTGGTCAGCGTCGAGCTGGAAGAAATCCTGTCCCTGTCCGACCGCATCATCGTGATGTTTGACGGCCACATCATGGGCGAGCGCGACCCCGCCAAAACGGATGAAAAAGAACTGGGCATGTTGATGGCCGGAATGGAAACAACCGGGGGGGACGCCTGATGGACAAGATGCCAAAATGGGCCGACGTGGTTCTGATCCCGCTGATCAGCCTGAGCCTTGCCTTGTTTGCCTCGGGGCTGGTGGTTCTGGCCATCGGCCAAGACCCCGTTCAGGCAATCACCGTGATGATCAAGGGCGCGCTCGGCTCCACTTCGGGGATCGGCTACACGCTCTATTACGCCACCAACTACATGTTCACCGSGCTGGCGGTGGCGGTGGCGTTCCACGCGCGGATGTTCAACATCGGCGGCGAAGGTCAGGCGGCCATCAGTGGCATCGGCGTGGYWKWKSTGYYSKYARCSWWYGASWKKCYMSMCTKKAMWSTYKCMCTGCCCTTTGCCATTCTTGGCGGCGGGTTGTTTGGCGCGATATGGGCCGCTATTCCAGCCTATTTGCAAGCAAAGCGCGGCAGTCATATCGTAATCACCACGATCATGTTCAACTTTATCGCAGCCGCTGTGATGGGCTTTTTGCTGAATGGTATCCTGAAAAACCCGAATACCCAGAATGCCGAAACCGTAAAGTTCCCCGAGGGGGCGCACCTGCCGACACTCCATGAAATGCTCGCGCCTTTGGGTGTCGAGTTTTCCAAATCGGCCCCTGCCAATGTCAGCCTCTTGCTGGCGCTGCTCTGTGCGTTCCTCGTCTGGTTCCTGTTGTGGCGCACGCGGCTGGGATATGCCATCCGCGCCTTTGGCCACAGCCCGACCGCCGCCAGTTACGCCGGTATCTCGGCCTTCAAAATCACCATGATTGCGATGATCATTTCAGGCGCTTTGGCCGGCATGCTGTCGATCAATGTGGTGATGGGCGAACAGGAACGCCTGATCAAGGAATTCGTTGAAGGCGCCGGATTTGTCGGTATCGCCGTGGCCCTGATGGGGCGCAACCACCCGATCGGCATCATCCTTGCGGCATTGCTGTTCGGCATGCTGGCACAGGGCGGGTTCGAGTTGCTTTGGGAAATGCCCGGCATCAGCAAAGAAGTGGTGCTGGTGATTCAAGGCATGATCATCCTGTTCACCGGCGCGCTGGATTACATGGTGCGAAAACCGATTGAAAAACTGTTTATACGCGCACGAAAGGGGCAAAGCTGATGGATTTTGCACATACATTCCTGCAGGCTATTATCGCAATGGACATGACCATCCGCCTGTCCGTGGTGCTGATACTCGCCTGTCTGGCAGGTCTCTATTCGGAACGCGCCGGTATCTTTGATATCGGGYTAGAGGGAAAACTGCTGATCTCGGCGTTTTTCTCGGCGGCTGTCTCATTCGAAACCGGCAATGTCTGGATCGGGGTGCTGGCCGGCGTTGCTGCCTCGATGGTGTTCTCGCTGATCCACGGGATTGCCTCGATCACCTACCGCGGCAACCAGCTGATCGCCGGTGTGGCGCTGAACTTTCTGGCCTCGGGCCTGACCATTGTGATTGGTCACGCGTGGTTCAAAAAGGGCGGCCAGTCGCCTGCCTTGCCAAACAGCGCGCGCTTTCACGAAATCACCCTGCCGTTTGCCGATGCGATGCGCGAGATCCCGATGATCGGCCCGATCTACGCCGATGTGATCTCGGGCCACAAACCGCTGGTCTATATCACCTTCCTGATTGTGCCCTTCACCTGGTGGCTGCTGTTTCGCACCCGTTTCGGTCTGCGCCTGCGCGCGGTTGGTGAAAATCCGGCTTCGGTTGATACCGCAGGCGTTTCGGTGATCCGCTACCGCTATGCCGCCGTGATGATCGCGGGCGTGCTCTGCGGCCTTGGCGGCGCATACCTTGCCACATCCCAAGCCTCGGCCTTTGGTCGCGAGATGTCGGCGGGGCGCGGATTTATCGCGCTGGCCGCTTTGATCTTTTCTAAATGGCGGCCTTGGTATGCGTTGATGGCCTGTTTGCTGTTCGGGTTCCTTGAGGCGATCAGCAATCTTTACCCCAATATCGACGTCTTTGGTGCCTTTGAGATTCCAGTCCAGTTCATGCAGGCCCTGCCTTATATCCTGACGGTAGTGATTCTCGCGGGTTTCGTTGGCAAGGCGGTGGCACCCCGTGCAGGGGGCGTGCCGTACGTGAAAGAACGGTAAATATGCAAATATTTGCATCTATTGGGCGCAAAAGCCGTTTTGCCCTATTGTCGATTAGGGTAAATCCGGATTAGGAACGCCTATGCAGATTTATCTTCCCATTGCCGAGATGTCGGTGAACGCATTTCTTTTGCTCGGACTTGGCGGCATGGTCGGTATCCTTTCAGGGATGTTTGGCGTTGGCGGCGGGTTTTTGATGACCCCTCTGCTGTTCTTTATCGGCATCCCGCCGGCCGTGGCCGTGGCCACCGAAGCAAACCAGATCGTTGCCTCCTCATTCTCCGGTGTTCTAGCGCATTTCAAGCGAAAGACGGTGGACTTCAAAATGGGCACCGTCCTGCTGGTCGGCGGCCTGATTGGCGCATACCTAGGTATCCAGCTGTTTAACCACCTGCGCTCTCTGGGCCAGGTCGATCTGCTGGTCAAGCTCAGCTATGTGGTTTTCCTTGGCATCATTGGCTCGTTGATGTTTGTCGAAAGTCTGAACGCCATTCGGCGGGCCAAGAAAACCGGCACGGCCGCCAAACGCAAGAAGCACAACTGGATCCACAACCTGCCGCTCAAGATGAAGTTCCGCGCGTCAGGCTTGTATATCTCGGTGATCCCGCCGTTTGTTATCGGCATTTTCGTTGGGGTTCTGGCCGCGATCATGGGGGTTGGCGGCGGCTTTGTGATGGTGCCCGCGATGATCTATCTGATCGGCATGCCCACCAAAGTGGTGATCGGCACCTCGCTGTTCCAGATTATTTTTGTCACCGCCTTCACCACCATGATGCATGCCACAACCAACTTTACCGTTGATATTGTGCTGGCCGTGCTGCTGCTGGTTGGCGGCGTGATCGGTGCGCAGATCGGCACCCGCATTGGCGTCAAGATGAAAGCCGAACAACTGCGCATCCTGCTGGCTATTCTAGTGCTGGCGGTTTGTGGCAAACTGGCGCTTGATCTGTTGTTGCAACCCGGCGAACTGTATTCGCTCGGTAATTCTGGGGGCCACTAAATGTTTCGTTTTGTCCTCCTGTTCCTTCTCGCGGCATTGCCGCTCAAGGCCGAAGAAATCGTTGCGGACCTGTCGCAAAGCAGCGTCGGGATTTCTGCGACATTCGATGGGTCGAATATCCTGATCTTTGGCGCCATCAGCCGGGATGCACCCGCCCCGACCAGTGAACCGTTACAGGTTATTATCTCGGTTGCCGGCCCTTCTAAGCCTGTCACAGTGCGCCTGAAGGAAAAAAAGGTTGGCATCTGGGTTAACAGCGATTCTGTACTGATTGACGAGGCCCCCAGTTTCTATTCCGTCGCCACGACAGCCCCGTTAATAGAAATTCTCACGGATGACGAAGACCGGTTCCACAAGGTCTCTATTGACCGCGCCATCAATTCGATGAGCGCACAGATACAATCATCAGGCCACGCCAGAGATTTTGTCGAAGCCCTGATCCGCATCCGTACCGACAATGGCCTGTATCAGGTGCATGAGGGCGCTGTGGAGTTGATGTCCGACACGCTGTTTCGCACCTCGATTGACTTGCCTTCAAACCTGACGGCTGGCGAATACACCGCCCGCATCCTGATCACGCGCGATCAACGGGTGGTGGACATGTTCGAAACCAAACTCGACATTCAAAAGGTCGGGATCGAGCGCTGGCTCTATAACCTTGCCCATGACAATGCGGTTTATTACGGCTTGATGTCGCTGTTCATCGCGATTGCCGCAGGTTGGCTTGCATCAGCCGTGTTCAGCTATTTCAGACCTTAGCCACGCCCGACCAGCGGCATCTTTGTCGCCATAATTGTCATGAACTGAACATTGGCCGACAATGGCAACGCCGCCATTTGCATCACCGCATCCGCCGCCAGCCCCACGTCCATCATTGGCTGCACGGCCACATCGGGATTGGCCGTTTGCGCCCGCGCATTCAACTGCTCCAGCAATTCGGTTTGCGCATTGCCAATGTCAATCTGACCACAAGCAATATCAAAGGCACGGCCATCAAGGCTCAGCGTTTTGGTCAACCCCGTGATCGCGTGTTTGGTGCTGGTGTATCCCACCGATCCGGGGCGTGGCGCATGCGCCGATACTGACCCGTTATTGATAATTCGCCCGCCTTGCGGGGCCTGCACCCGCATCTGCCTAAACGCAAACC
>NVTS01000043.1 GCA_002732995.1 Marinosulfonomonas sp.
GGCGGGTTTCAAAATTCAGGAGAGAAGATCATCAGGAGATTCGCTGAAGCGGACCGGCTGGAAGCCGGTGGTTTATCTCCAATAGGTGGAAAATTAAGGACGATACCAGCATCTAGCAGTTCGGTTGGTGCGCCCGTTTTCAGGTTTTTCGGGATAACGATATTGGTGTTGCCGTGCAGATTGGTAATTGATCCGTTCCAGGCATAGACCTTGCCCTGCTCACCGGGTTCTTTCATATCCATATCGTAGGCGAATTCCCCGATGGTGAAATCGGATATCACTTTATCAAAGCCACCGGATTCCAGCAGCGAGGTGCCGGATACGGCCCTTAGGATCAGGTCAAGCTTAGCATTCTCGAACAGTTCGCCTTTTTCGACCATTTCAGTTAGGTTTAACGAGATTTCATCGGCTTGAATATTGTGCGTAATCGCATCAGGCGAGCCGCTGATGATATAGGATAGACCGGTGTGGGTCTGGTTGAATGTAAAAGAACTACCGTCGTTCTTGAATGTAACCGGCGTGTCTGTTGCCAGTATCACCTCGACGGAACCATCGCCCTGTTCACGATATCCGACCGGACCCAGTGTGATGGTGGATGTCTGCTGATCGTCATCTATCATTGTCAGGGTCAGGTTGTTGATGGTCAGGATGCCGGCTGACATGGCCTCATCAAAACTCACCTCGAACCCGAGGGTGGTTAGCCGGTTCTGCCAATTGTCCCAAACCTCTTTTGCCGTAATATCTGCTAGTGCGGGGGTGGTGGCGATCAGGGTGGCAAGGGCGGCGCTGGTGCAAAGCTGTGTCAGGCGGGCCATATAATTGCTTTCGTTRCTGGCGGATTTCAGCCAGTTTCAACCGAAGTGCCGCCAATATCAAGCCGAAACGAAAATGGGCCGCAAGGGGGTGTCCCTTGCGGCCCATTCGACAAATTGTGTCCGGCTTACTTCAGGCGTTGACCGTTGGCCAGGATCGAGCCGTCGCCATTGACTTCGATTTTCGAGGTCAGCGTATCATCGCCATCACCAACAACGGCGAACAGACCCATCATCATGCGGGCGCCCATGGCTTGATCTTCGGGCAGAAGGCCCATTTTAACCAAGTTGTCCATCAGGCCATTGCCGCCAGTCAGTTTCAGGTCCAGCGCTCCTGTAGGGGCTGGCAAGCCATCAAAGGTTTCCAGATCATCGTTGTTAAAGGTGAACGCGCCTGACCCGGTCAGATCGGCACCGGCCACTTTCACTTGCAACGCTTTCAGCGTCAGCGCGTGCAACTGACCCGGAATTTCGACGTCTGCCATATCGTCGCTTTCAGGGTCCATGATGTCGACCAGCCAGTTGGCCTTGCCGCTAAGATCCAGATTGATCGTGGCTGGATCACGCGACAGGATGCCGCCCGGATCAAACATAGCCCAGATGCCGTCACTAACGGTGAAATCCCCGAGTTTGATGGTCATGCCGAAATCTGACGGTGCGTCGGACTTGTTAACAGGCATCAGCAGGTTGAACACGCTTTCGGCGATGGAGATATCGACAGGGAACGGTAAGTCAGGGCTGGTGAACGATGCTTTGGTGCCGATCGCTGTGCCACCGTAATGGATGCTGTCGCGGTCCATGCCGAAATCCAGGCTGCCCGAGTCGGAGGAGGATGAACCAGTCACCGAGTCTCCGCCATCTGTTGTGGAAAACTCGTATCCACCAGCACCCCATGTCAGCCCGCCTTTGACCGCGAAACCAGCCGTCAGCGCTGCGGCGAACTGTTCAAAATCCACCCCATTCGGCATCATGCTGTCAGAGTCGCCTTTGAAATCAGCAATCGAGCCTTTGACAGCCATTGCGAAAGACCCGTCGCCTGGTTCTTCGATAGCGAAATCATAGGTCAGCATATCGGCAGAAAACGACTGAACCATGTGGCGAATGTTGCCCGTGGTGCTGACGGTGCTGCCGGATATATTGGTCAGGATCAGATCAAGCTTGGCATCGTCAATCTTGTCGCCCTCGATCATCAAATCGGCGATGGAAATGCCCATTTGTGCGGCGGAATAGGTATAGGTCATYTCCGCAGCCGAGCCACTGACGACCATCGACATATCAGACAAGTTATAGTTCGTCGTGACCGAAAAATCATCACCGGCATCGATGTTCACCGGCATGGTTTCCGGCAGGATCACAGCCACAGTCCCGTCGCCCTGACCTTTGAAGGTCAATGTGCCAAAGCTGACTTTTATGGTGCCGCCATCCTCGGGCAGGTCCATCGCAATGATTAGGTCATTGACGGTTACGGTGTCGCCAGATGTTTCATTTTGCGATGTGATTTCATAGCCAAAATCGGCCATATAATCATGCCAGTCCTGCCAGACTTCTGCAGCGGTAACTTCGGCAAATGTTGCCGTGCTGCCCAGTAAAGTGATAATTGCGGCAGAACCACCAATTGATTTCCAATTTGTCATGTCGAACCCTTCGTAGTTAAAAATAATGAATTGGCGTATAAATGGACGCGAAATGCGCTGTATTCAAGTGTAAGACAACACTATTCACAATGTGAAGAGTGTTTTAGCCTGATAATACCAAGAGGGATAGATAAATGGACGAAATAACTGGAAAGACAGTATTAATAACGGGCGCCAGCCGCGGAATCGGGGCCTCGACTGCGCGGGAATTTGCCGATGCAGGGGCCAATGTGGTGCTGCTGGCGCGCTCGGGTGCGGCCATCAATGATCTGGCGGCGGGCATCGGACCATCGGCATTGGCAATAACCTGCGATGTCAGCCTCTATGCGGATGTAGAAACGGCGATGCACACAGCCGTTGCCAAATTCGGCACGCTGGATGTGGTGATCAACAACGCCGGTGTGATTGAACCCATATCAGCGCTAGCCACATCTGACCCAGATGCATGGGGTCACGCGATCGATATCAATCTGAAGGGTGTCTATTACGGTATGCGTGCGGCGATGCCGATCATGCAGGCGGCGGGGGGTGGCACGATCATCACCATCAGTTCCGGTGCGGCCCATAACGCGCTTGAGGGATGGAGCCATTATTGCGCCTCCAAGGCGGGGGCGGCGATGCTGACCATGTGCGCCCATAAGGAAGGCGCGGGTGCCGGCATCCGCGCGATGGGCCTGTCGCCGGGCACCGTGGCCACCGAAATGCAGCGCGAGATCAAGGCGTCTGGCATCAATCCGGTCAGCGCGATGGAGTGGGAAGATCACATCCCGCCTGAATGGGTCGCCAAAGCCTTGATGTGGATGTGCACAGCCGATGCTGATGACTATCTGGGGCAGGAAATTGCCTTGCGCGACGAGGATATACGGGCGCGACTGGGGTTGGTCTGAATGATTGACCTTCACAAGGACGGCGGGCTGTGGACGGTGACGATCCGCAGGCCCGACAAGGCCAATTCCCTGACTAAGGTGATGCTGGAGCAACTGGCGGATGTTGCCGAGGCATCTGTTGATGCAAAGGTGATGGTGATCACCGGCGAGGGCCGCGTGTTCAGCGCCGGTGCCGATCTGGATGAGGCCCGCGCAGGGCTGGCGACCGACCCGGTGTGGGAACGGCTATCGGGTGCTATTGCAGACGCCCCTTGCCTGACCATCGCCGCGTTGAACGGCACCTTGGCGGGCGGGGCGTTTGGAATGGCCTTGGCTTGCGATCTGCGCATCGCGACTCCGACGGCCAAGTTTTTCTATCCGGTGATGAAGCTCGGCTTTTTGCCACAACCATCCGACCCTGTGCGCATGCGTTCCCTGATCGGCCCCGCCCGCACCAAGATGGTGTTGATGGCAGGGCAAAAGATCACCGCCCAAGAGGCGCTGAATTTTGGGCTGGTGGACCGTGTGCTGGAGGCGGACGGGTYTGTCAAAGAGATAGCGGCACTCGCAAGCGACGCATTGGCAGCAACGCCCGAAAACCTGATGGCAATCAAGACGATGTGCCGCTAACTGCTGGCGTCGGGATCTTTCAACCATGCCCGCGCCGCATCGATTTCATCTATATTGAAGGTGCGCAATTTGGTTGACATAAACGCCCCTGCCGCCTTTGACATCGGGCTGATCCAGCCAATATCCGAGACCACTGCACAATGGCTGATGTGGCGGATATTTTTCAGATCGAATTTCATGCCTTYCCACAGCATATGCATGTCCATGCCGACTTTGAACGTGGTAACCGATTCAAGCAATTTTATTGTGCCATTGCTCTGGATGAACAAATCCATCTTGGCAAGGGTCGAGTCGAATTCCTCGCGCGCAACCTTGCCATCAACATGGATTTCAACGGTCTTTGTATCGGGATATTCAATGTATGATAATGTCATTTTAGTCCCTTTCATATTACGGAGGTCATTGGCTGATTATAACACGGACAGGGCAGTTTCGCGGTGATCAGGATCAACCCGCTTGATCGGTGCAAGGGATACCGGTTTGCCCAAATAAATGGGATGCTATAGGTGACGTTGTGTAATGACTGGCAAGGGCGGAACGCGGTATGGACGGGCAACCAGAGATTATCCAAAAGGCGTTTGCCTATGTTAATCAAGGCTGGGATCTGGCTCAGGGCTGGTTACTGAGCCCCGCCGCATGGTCACAATTCGGCCTGTTGATCGTGGCGTTTTTGCTGGCCTTGCTGGTCAGCCGAAAACTGTCGCCAGTGCTGACAAAGGCCATAACACCCGCGCAAGGCCAGACATCCTATATCGCTCAGGCGCGCCGTTTCGCTCTGATCTTTCTGCCGCTGTTGCTGCCCCTATTGGCGTATATGTTCATCGGACTGGGCGAGCAGATAACCCGCTCGGTCTTTGGCTCGGGGGCGGTGATTGCCTTTGGCAAGCGGGTGTTCCTGTTCTTGGCCGCACGCGCCTTGGTGCGCGATATCGTCAAGGACAGTTTCTTGAAGTTGCTGGGGAAATACATCCTGATCCCGGCAATGGCGCTCTATGCACTGGGCGTTCTGGATGATGTCACAATCTATCTGACCGCGACAACTGTATCGCTTGGCAACATCTCGTTTTCCGTTATGGCACTGGTGCGCGGGCTGATTGCAGGCAGCCTGCTGTTCTGGTTTGGCCGTTGGTCAAATGACCAAAGCGCGGCCTACATCGGCAAGCAGGGCGAGATGCGCCCCGCCACACGGCAACTGGCGGTCAAGACCGCCGAGATCGTGATTTTCGGCACCGCGTTTTTGATGCTGATGAACATCATGGGGGTCAACCTGTCGACCCTTGCGGTACTGGGCGGCGCGATTGGTGTKGGYYTWGGTTTTGGTCTGCAAAAAATCGCGTCGAACTTTATATCGGGCGTCATTTTACTGCTTGAAGGCCAAGCCACTGTTGGCGATTATGTCGAGCTGGACGGCGGTGAATCCGGCACCATTATCAAGATGCTGGCCCGCGCCACGATCCTTGAATCATACGACGGGCGCTGGATTGTGGTGCCGAATGAGGACTTTATCACAACGCGGGTTGTAAACTATTCCGACAGCGGATCGGCCAACCGCTATGAGGCCCCGTTCAGCGTTTCCTATGACACTGACATCAACAAGATTCCCGCCATTGTCGAAGCGGCAGTGGCCAAGCACAAAGATATTCTGAACAAGCCTTATCCACCGGATTGCGAGCTGCGTGGGTTTGGCGATAGCGGCATTGATTTCGCGGTGGAATTCTGGGTCAACGGCATAGATGACGGAGATAATAAGTACACCTCGGATGTGTTGTTTTTGATCTGGAATGCGCTGAAAGAAAACGGCATAAAAATCCCGTATCCGCATCGTGTGATCGAGATAAAAGGAGCCTTGCCAAATGCTTGATGCGTTGGTGATAGGGGCCGGCCCTGCGGGGCTGATGGCAGCCGATGAATTGGCGCAGGCCGGGCGGCAAGTGGTTGTTATTGATGCAAAACCATCAGTGGGGCGCAAGTTTTTGATGGCGGGGAAGTCGGGGTTGAACCTGACCAAGGACGAGCCGTTTGAAGCGATGCTGGCGCGCTATGGCGAGGCGTCTGGGCCGCTGCTGGAAATACTGAAAGCGTTTGATGCAGAGGCGGTTCAGGGCTGGGCGCGCGGGCTGGGGCAAGAGGTGTTCACGGGGTCCAGCGGGCAGGTGTTTCCCAGGCGCATKAAAACTTCGCCCCTGTTGCGGGCGTGGCTGGTTCGACTGAACGAAATGGGTGTGGAGTTCCGCACCCGCTGGCGCTGGACTGGCTGGGGGGACGGGTTTGAATTTGATACTCCCGAGGGCGTTCAAACGCTCGCGCCCAAGGTTTGCGTTCTGGCGCTGGGCGGGGCCAGCTGGGCGCGGCTGGGGTCTGACGGGATGTGGGCGAAATTGTTGGCGGCCAGGGGTGTGGAACTGGCCCCGTTCAAGCCTGCGAACATGGGGTTTTGCATCGATTGGACGCCTTATATGGCGAAGCATTTTGGCGCGCCGGTTAAGGGTATTTCTCTGATAACGAACGATAATCCTCTCCGCGGAGAATTTGTGATTTCAAAGCGCGGGGTCGAGGGCAGCGGCATTTATGCGGTGTCCAAAGCGATGCGTGACGGGGCGGATTTGACGCTTGATTTGATGCCGGACTGGAGTGTGGACAGGGTGCGGCAGCGGCTGGCCCGCCCACGCGGCAAGGCCACCGTGATGAACCATATGCGTAAAGGTTTGAAGCTGGATACGGTCAAGCTGGCTCTGTTGCAGGAGTTCGCGCGACCTTTGCCCGCAGAGGCTGGAGATTTGGCCAAAGTGATCAAGGCGCTGCCTGTAAAGCACAGCGGCCCACGGCCAATGGACGAGGCGATTTCGACGGCGGGCGGGGTGGCATTTTCGGGTCTGACCGAGGGGTTGGAATTGAAGGCTGCGCCAGATGTATTCTGTGCTGGAGAAATGCTGGATTGGGAGGCCCCGACAGGGGGGTATTTGATTACCGGATGTTTGGCGACGGGGCGCTGGGCAGGGCGCGCGGCCGCAGAGGTTGCGAATCAATAGGTAAACAAGGGGTTCGGGGCGATTTTCGGCGTATGGATAGCGTATGGATAGCGTATGGGTTTTATACATACGCAGGGCAGGTTTTGGCGGGTTAATACATCGTGCGGGGGGGGCTAAAGCGGCAAAGGCGCAGTTTGGCGCATTGAGGCGCGCAGGGCAGCATCTTGTAGCCATTCCAGTAATCGGGGCGCGGTTTCGGTCCGCACCACTTTCATGCCACGCAGCTGTGCAATGTCCAATGCAGCGGCCAAACCCAGGGAGGTGAAATCCCATCGGTCAGAGGGAGAGTCGGGGGTGTAGTAGAGGCGGACCATTGTTATTCCTTCTGTGTCTCGGGTTGATTGAAGGGGCGGGAAGGATTTTTGAAAAATCCTTGGTAAAATTCTTTGGAAGAATTTTGGGGCTACCGCGCGGCCAGCATTGCCAGTCGGACCAAGGTGCGTTCCATCACCGCCATTGCGGGCGCGCGCGAGGTGGAGCGCAGTTGCAGGTCTGTGTCGGTCAGCATGGTCAGGGCGATTTCCAGTTTGCGTGATCCCCATTGCTGTAATTGGCGCTGCATCCGGTCACGGCGCGCACCGAACACGGGGGGGCGCAAACCGCCAATGCCCGAGGGGTTGTTGGCCGCCGCGTAAAGGATGCGAAAATGACGGGTGGCACCGATGCACAAGCCGACAGGTTGCACGCCTTGGCTGGCCAGTTTGCTGATGATCGGGCCGACTTCACCCTTGCGCCCTTCGGCCACGATGTTCAGCACATCGTCAAGCGCCGCCGCGGTCGAGGTGGGGGCGCAGGCGGTGATATCCTCGACGGACAAAGGCGTGGTATCGTTCAGTTTATAGAGGCTGATTTTTTCCACCACTTGGCGGAAATCTCCCGGTCCGATGTCGCGTGACAGGGCAACCAGTGCGCCCATTGCATCGGACGGGATGTCGCGCAGGCCACCCTTGGCGAGGTCGGCTTCGATCTCGGATTTCGACGGGGGGTCGTCGTAGATGCCGACGGCATAGGCGTTGTTATGCGCCTCGAATGCTTTGCGAAGGGCGGAGCGTGCATTGAGCTGTTTTGCGGTGACGATAATTTGCGCATCGCCCTCGCGCCAGTCGTTCAGCGCGGCTGTGATCAGTTTGGCCAACCCGTCGGTTGCGTCCTCGACAAACGCCACACGGGGGCCGGGGAAAAACCCTTGCGAGGTGATTGTGTCCATCAACAGGGCAGGGTTCGATCGCAGGTCCGAGGCCGGAATGCGGGTCAGGCGCATTTCTTCTTCGCCGGTTTCGCCGACCAATGCCTTGATCAGCTGTTGGCGTTTCAGGGCAACCCGCATGGCGTCGCCGCCGTAAATCAGGATGCCGGTGCGTTTCGGGTCGGGTTTGGCGAAATATCCGGAGGCTTCGCGCGGGGATAGTTTCATTTTGCCCAGCCACCCGAGGTAGCGATCAAACGGTTGGTGATCTGGTCGGCCAGGATGATCATCAAGCGGGCGTGGGCGCTGCGCTGGGCGGTCAGGGTGCTGACGGTGTTGCCGGTGGCCGAGTAGCTGGTGAAATTGTCGATCGTGCCGGAATGGATGACGGCCCCCGTGCCAGTGTTGCGCACCGCGTAATTGACCACGCCCAGCACGTTATAACGGGTGATTTCCTGCGCGGGGGTGATGCCAAGATCATCTTCGGTTAAGGTCAGGGTGTAGGACAGCGCGTATTGCGCTGCTTGGGGTTGGCCCAGACGTTCCTCGAGCCGGCGCACAAGGTTAAAACCGTTTTGGGTGTCGGGGGCGTCGACCTCGATGCTACCGCGCAAATTGGCGGCGGGACCGCTTGGGCCATAAGCTGGCTGGAAGCCGCATGCGCTCAGCGCTGCGAGCGACAGGATCAGGGTTCTGCGTGTGGTTTTGTGGTTATATGACGACATTCACAATCCGGCCCGGCACAACGATTACCTTTTTCGGCGACCCACCGTCGAGCGCCTTGATCACAGCTTGATCTGCCAGCGCGATTTTTTCAACCTCTTCCTTTGGCATATCCGCAGGAACGGCGATTTCTGACCGACGTTTGCCGTTGATCTGGATCGGCAGGGTTACGGTGTCATTGATCAGCATGGCGGGATCGGCGATGGGCCACGGCGCATGCGCGATCAATCCTTCGCCGCCCTGATGTGCCCAGATGGCCTCGGATAGATGCGGGGTGAAGGGGGACATCAGTTGGGCCAGCACCTTGATCGCCTGTTTTTGCGCAGCTTGGCTCGCGTCTGTTTTCGATAGGGTGTTGGTGAAGGCATAAATTTTGGCGATTGAGGTGTTGAAGGCAAAGCCCTCGATGCCGGCGGTCACGTCATGGATGGCGTGGTGCATGGCGCGCAGCAGATCGTCGTCATCTTTGGTCGTGCCTTCACTGATTTTGCTGATGCGGTCGCACAGGCCCCAGACGCGGGTCAGGAATTTATGCGAGGCTTCGGCGCCAGAGGCGGTCCATTCCACGTCGCGTTCGGGGGGCGAATCCGACAGCACAAACCAGCGGGCGGTGTCGGCACCGTATGCGTCGATGATGCTGACCGGATCGACCACGTTTTTCTTGGATTTCGACATTTTGGCCGAGGGGATGATTTTCAGCGCTTCACCGGTGGCTTTGACGGTTTTTGCATCTAGGTCCACGTCTTCGGGCAGGTGATAGACGGGGCGGCCCTTGTCGTCGGCGGTTTGGTAAATCTCGTGCGTGACCATGCCTTGGGTGAACAGGGCGTTGAATGGCTCGATCGCTTTTTCGGGCAGATGACCCGTTAGCTGCATGGCGCGGGCGAAGAAGCGGGAATAGAGCAGGTGCAGGATCGCGTGCTCGACCCCGCCGATGTATTGATCAACATTCATCCAGTATTCAGCGTCGGCCATATTTGTCGGGGTGTCGGCGTGAGGCGAGGTGAAACGGGCGTAATACCATGAGGAATCCACAAAAGTGTCCATGGTGTCGGTTTCACGCTGGGCTGGTTTGCCGCAAGACGGGCAAGGCACATCGCGCCATGTCGCATGGCGGTCCAGCGGGTTGCCAGGCGTGTCGAATGTTACATCGTAAGGCAGCTCGACCGGCAGGTTTTCCTTTTTCTCGGGTACCACACCGCAGGCATCGCAATGCACCACAGGGATCGGGCAGCCCCAGTAACGTTGGCGCGACAGGCCCCAATCGCGCAGACGGAACTGGGTGATGCCTTTGCCGATGCCTTTGGCCTCGCACCACTCGATGGTAGCGTCAATCGCCTCTTGGCCGGTGGCCACATCCAGGCCTGCGAAATGGTTCAGCCATTTGACGGATTCGGTTTTGGGCGGCACGAAGGCGTCATTTTCAACGGGGGTGTCACTGTCCAGTGCAAAGAAAGTGTCGATCACCGGCAGGTGGTATTTGCGTGAAAAATCCAGATCGCGCTGATCATGGGCCGGACAGGCGAAAACAGCGCCGGTGCCGTAACCCATCAAGATGAAATTGGCGATCCAGACGGGCAGGGTCTGGTCGGGATAAACGGGGTGTTGCACGGTCAGGCCGGTGTCAAAGCCCTTTTTCTCGGCCTTTTCCATCGCCGCTTCGGTGGTGTCCATGCGGCGGCATTCGGCCACGAATTCGGCGATGTCGGCATTATCCGCCTCTAGCGCCTTGGCCAGCGGGTGATCGGGCGAGATGCCGACAAAATTGGCGCCGTTCAGGGTGTCGGGGCGGGTGGTGAAGACCTCGATCTCGTCAAAACCTGCAATTGGCGTGGTCATTTTGAAGCCGAATTGCAGACCACGGGATTTACCGATCCAGTTGGCCTGCATGATGCGGACCTTTTCGGGCCAGTTTTCCAGACCGTCGAGTGCCGTCAGCAATTCCTCGCTGAAATCCGAGATTTTGAAGAACCATTGCGTCAGCTCGCGCCGCTCGACCACAGCATTCGAGCGCCAGCCTTTGCCGTCGATCACCTGTTCATTGGCCAATACGGTCATATCGACCGGATCCCAGTTTACCGTGGCTTTCTTGCGATAAATCAAATCCTTAGACAGCATATCAATGAACATCGCCTGCTGCTGGCCGTAATATTCAGGGTCACAAGTGGCGAATTCGCGCGACCAGTCGATGGACAGGCCCAGCGGTTTCATTTGGGCGCGCATGTCGGCGATATTGCTATAGGTCCAGTCCTTTGGATGGCCACCGATGGCCATCGCGGCGTTTTCGGCGGGCATACCAAAAGCGTCCCAGCCCATCGGGTGCAGGATGTTGTGGCCTGTCGCCATTTTATAACGCGCGATCACGTCGCCCATGGTGTAGTTGCGCACGTGGCCCATGTGGATGCGGCCCGACGGGTAGGGGAACATTTCCAGCACGTAGTATTTCGGCTTGGTCTCGTCGCGCCTGGCCTTGAACACCTCGTGTTYATCCCACGTGGCCTGCCATTTTGCTTCGATTTCATTCGCGGTGTAGCGGGACATATCTATCGCATCCTTGATGTGAAAACGCCGGACGATAAGGCCCGGCGTGATATTATTATAGCATTCCGTGCCGGATTTTAGAATTTGCCGTCACGTATCCGCAATTGGCGGGCGCGGGTCAGGATCGCATCTTCAATGGCGCGAACTGTGTCGGCGCTGGCCACACCGCTACGGGTGCGCAGCGCGATATTCAGTGAACGGGCGTCAAGTGCGGGGTCCTGCACGTAAATCGTCGCCTTATAGGCACGGCCACCGCCGGGCGGGGTGCCATATCCGGTGACAATGATGCCGGTGAACGGGTCTGCGGCCTCGATTGGCAGGAAATCCAGCACCTCCAGGGACGCATTCCAGATGTATTTATTCACTTTTACAGTGGTATTAGGGTCATCTTTGTTGCCCAGAAGATCCCAGATGGTTGAACGTTTGGGTTCTTCGGCCTTTGGCGCGGCTTTGGTATTTTCGCCACCGCCCGACCCAATAGAGCCGCTGCCCAGCCGACTGCCGCCGCCACATGCCGTCAGAGCGAAAATGGCTGAAATCGCGATGATTCCGGTGGTGATTCCGGTGATTTTGTGCCCGAATGTCATTTCTGCTGCCCCAAATCTGTTATATACCCCTAGTAACCAAGGCTTATGAGACGGGCAAGGCTTTTTGGGTTGTTACAACGCACTATATATATAGGCCAATAGCCGCTCACCAAACTGTGGCAAAGCTGCATCATGCGCGGGCGCATTGATTTCAATGGTTTGGCGAATCTTGCAAATCAAGGCGTTAAGAGCGAAATACCTAGCATACTCAATTCGGATTTCCCTGAATTGAGGTGCACCTTTTAACACACAAGGGAAAACGAAATGAAAAAAGTTCTTCTTACAACAACTGCACTGGTTGCCTTCGCTGGCGCCGCTTCTGCAGAAGTCACTCTGTCCGGTTATGCCGAAATCGGCCTTATTGGCGGTTCTGCTGCTGGTTTTGAAACTCAATTCCACAACGACTTTGACGTTAAATTCACCCTGTCCGGTGAAACAGACAATGGTCTGACATTTGGCGCCACAATCGATCTGGACGAAGTTTCCGGCGGCATCAGCAATACAGGTAACCCTTCGGCTGTTTTCATCTCTGGCGGTTTTGGTAAAATCACTATGGGTGACACNGATGGTGCGTTTGACTGGGCTATGCAAGAAGTTGGTATCGGTTCGGCACTGGCTGACGATCACACAACTCACGCTGGTTTCAACTTCAACTCTGGTCTTGACGGCCTCTATGACGGTCAAGTTCTGCGTTATGACAACACCTTTGGTGATTTCGGTGTAGCTGTTTCGGCTACTCTAGATGACAGTGGTGTTGGTAGTGCGGCTTGGGGCGTAGGTGTTAAATATAAAGCTGCTCTGGGTGGTGTAGATCTGGGTCTTGGTCTGGGTTACCAATCTGGTGACGTTGTTACCGCTGCAATCGCTGCGGCAGTCCCAACAGCTGGTCCTGATGGCCTTGACAGTACTCTGGATGATACTCCTGCCGTTGTTGCTGTACCTGCTTCAGTAACGGGTAGCACAGACGTTTGGGGTGTTTCTGTTGATGCCAAATTCGGCGGCGGTTTCCGCGCAATCGTGAGCTACTCCGATGCGGATGTCGCTGGTTTTAGCACAACACACACTGGCCTGGGTCTTGGCTATACAACAGGTGCGCTGACTGTTTCGGCAAACTATGGTGTATATAATCCAGCAGTTGGTCTTGATACAGACGGTTACGGTCTTGCTGTAAACTATGATCTGGGCGGTGGAGCAGTTGTCATGGCTGGCTATGGTTCCGCTTCTGATGCTGGCGCACCAAGCGTCGACACATGGTCGGTTGGCCTTGGTCTGTCCTTCTAATTTAGAAGAACAACCTATCTAAAAGAGAGCGGGCCATATGGTCCGCTCTTTTCTTTTGTGTCTAGCATTTTGCATTTCAACTGAGGTAAGAGTGTCAGAAATCACCCACACTTGGGGTGAATTCTGATGCCGGTCTATGCAAAACGCTGTAAGGTCTGTTTGTTTGCCGTGAAAGCCAAGCGGAGCCGCCCTATGTCATTGTCTGAAATCCAGAACAGAATTCATGCCGAAGAACGCCGTGTCGGACGCGAGGTGGGTTCAACCCGTCTGATCGCGGTATCAAAGGTGCAGCCGAATGAGCGCGTGGCAGAAGTGTTGGCGCAGGGGCATCGGCTGTTCGGTGAGAACAAGGTGCAAGAAGCGGCGGGCAAGTGGCCTGTGTTTCGCGCACAATATGATGATGTCGAGGTTCATCTATTGGGCCCACTACAAACCAACAAGGTGCGGCAAGCGATGGGGTTGTTTCAGGCGATCCATTCGCTGGACCGGCCCAAGCTGGCGAAGGTTCTGGCGAGGCTGGCGCAGGAATTGGGCCATTGTCCGGATTTGTTTATTCAAGTGAACACTGGCGAAGAGGAGCAGAAGGCGGGGGTTATGCCTGCGGCGGCGGATGCGTTTATTACCGAGTGCCGTGATCTGGACCTGCCCATCGTTGGGCTGATGTGCATCCCGCCCGAAGGAGAGGAACCCAGCCTGCATTTTGCATTGCTGCGCAAGATTGCAGAGCGCAACGGTATTGCCGGCCTGTCGATGGGGATGAGCAGTGACTTTGAGCGTGCCGTGGCGATGGGGGCCAGCCATGTGCGGGTCGGGTCTGCCATATTCGGGGCGCGGGATTACGGCTGATTGGGCACGATCAGGCGGGTTCCGATCTGGATGCGCTGGATGATCCACAACAGGTTTTGCCGTGAAAAGGCAATGCAACCCTCGGTCGGGTGATGCGGTTTGCGCCAGATGTGCAGGAATATGGCCGAGCCTTTGTGCGGGGTGGCAACGGGCCAGTTCCAGTCGGTGATCAGCACCATATCGTATAAAGGATCGGCGCGGCGCATGCTCTCATGGCTGAACGGATGCGGGGTGTGCACCAGATGGTTATAGGCGGGGTCAGACACATCGTCCGACCACAGATCACCCGGCAGGATTGGCGTGGCCCAGCCCGTGGGCGGTAGCATCCGGTCGGGNCGATAATAGAGCCCCGTGATCCGGTGGTTGCCCGCAGGGGTGGCGCCATCGCCCTCAAGTTTATCCATGCTGACACCGCCGCGCCCGATAGAGCAGGGGATCAAACGGTTCATGAAGCGGATGCCTTGTCTGGTCAGGACCAGATCGGCAGGGGTCACAACAGGTGGCCCGATTTGGCGGCTTTGGTTTTCAGGTAGTCCGCATTATGGGCGGTATGGCCCACCTTGAGCGGCACGCGTTCGGTCACTTTGATGCCCTCGGCCTGCATCATTTCAACCTTTTTCGGGTTGTTGGTCAGCAGGCGGACCTGCGAAAAGCCCATCTGTTTCAGGATGTCGGCGCCGATGCGAAAATCCCGCTCGTCATCCTCGAACCCCAGACGGTGSTTGGCTTCGACCGTGTCAAACCCCTGATCTTGCAGGGAATATGCTCGCATCTTGTTGACCAGGCCAATGCCGCGCCCTTCCTGATTGAGGTAGAGCAGAATGCCTGCGCCTTCATTTCCCATCAGTGCCAAAGAGGCGCGCAACTGCGGGCCGCAGTCGCATTTTAACGACCCCAGCAGATCGCCGGTGAAACAGGCCGAGTGTAGCCGCGCCAAAACCGGTTGGTTGCGATCCGGCTGGCCGATTTCCACGGCGTAATGTTCTTCGCCACCATCATCGGGGCGGAAAATATGCAGCCGACCCGCGTCGGAAACCGACAGGGGCAGGCGGGCGCTGACCACGGGGGCAAGCGGGCTGTTGGTGGTCAGGATGTCGTGGGCGGCCTCCAGATCAATGGCGGTCAGGCTGTTCTTGACTGCAAAAGCAGGCCCGTTCTGGATGCTCAACACCAGCGCTGCGGGCAAAAGGCGGGCGGATTTGGTTAACGCAATGGCGGCGCGGTGCAGGTCTGCGGCCCCCTCGCGTTGCACCTGGAACGGGCCTTTCATCGGCATGTTCATATCGTCCGCCGGATCGGCGAGCGCATGGACCCACTGCAATGTTGCGCCGGTTGGCATGACAATCCGCGCCACATCGCCATCATAGGCGCGGGCCTTCAGGGTGTCTGCACGCCGCGCGGTGATCGCCAGAACAGCAGGACCGGTCAGCGCCAGAACCTGCGTCAGGCGTGCCGCTGACAGGGTTTCGGCGGCCAACACCAGCGCTGCATTTGCGCCCTGATAAAACACCACAGGCACCCCCGTGCGCACATCGGCGCGGGCGCGGGCCAGCAGTTCTGTCATGTCGGGGCGTAAATTCATCACCAGTCCTTGTTACAGTAAGTTACCGACATGTAGCGATTATTGCCGAAATGTGAAACATATTGCGCGTCATTGACACGGATGCGTGAGAAACGGTGTGTAGCCCTTGTTGTTTGGGCCATTCAGGCACAATTGTAGTGTAAGAGAACGCGTAAAAGGAGCTAACTGATGGGCAGCAACGTTAAGAAAATTCTTCTGGTTGATGATGATGACGACCTGCGCGAGGCATTATCCGAGCAATTGGTGATGACCGAGGATTTTGATGTGTTCGAGGCCGCTGATGGAGCCGAGGCGATGATCAAGGCCAAAGAGGCGCTATACGATCTGGTGATCCTTGATGTGGGCCTGCCCGATACCGACGGGCGTGAATTGTGCCGTTTGATGCGTAAACAGGGGGTGAAATGCCCCGTGGTGATGCTGACGGGGCATGATAGTGATGCCGATACCATTCTGGGTCTGGACGCGGGCGCCAATGATTACGTGACCAAACCGTTCAAGTTTCCGGTGCTGCTGGCGCGTATTCGTGCGCAACTGCGCCAGCATGAACAATCCGAGGATGCTATTTTTACGCTTGGCCCATATACGTTCAAGCCCTCGATGAAGATGCTGATCACCGAGGACGAGCGCAAAATACGTCTGACCGAAAAAGAGACCAATATTCTGAAGTTTCTATACCGCGCCACCGAAGGTGTGGTGGCCCGTGATGTGCTGTTGCATGAGGTTTGGGGCTATAATGCGGGGGTGACCACGCACACATTAGAGACACATATTTACCGTCTTCGTCAAAAAATAGAACCGGATCCGTCAAATGCGCGCCTTCTTGTGACCGAATCTGGCGGGTATAGATTGGTGGCCTAGCGGCGAATCAGGCCAGCGCGATCCCGATAGCGGGCACCGGTTTTGGGATAAATTGCGCGTATTATTAAGAGAGATCCCCTGTATGTCGGGGTTATGACATGCACCTCCCTGTTGAACTGGCCCGGCCTTTGTGCCGGGTCTTTTTTGGAATGGCAGCTATGGAGCCCGAATTTACATTCAGTGTTTGTCTAAATCAAGCGCGTCCGGCCCCATTGCTGCCGTTCATCGACGCATCGCGTGCTGCGGTGCAGCTTGCTGTTTCCTTATTGCTCGGTTCGATCTTGGTCATGATGAAAGCCCTGCAGCCTGCACTTGTCCTTTATTCACCAGCTTCGACGCCAGCAAAGCTGTGATCCGGTGAGGCGTGATATGCTTACACATTGGGTGGCGATCGCTGATCAGCAAGCGAGTCGCGCATGATGACCGGCCTCTACCGCTGCCAATCGTTCGCGCTCAACCTGCTGCCTTTCCAAATAGGGCTGCCAGCGACGAGATTGAAACCAGTTGTCGGAAAAGCAGACCTTGGAGCGGGTGTAGCCTGCGCTATCGGTTGCGTAGGCTTGGACCGCTTGCAGCAAATCCTTCGGGTCACCCCCTTTCTTCATGGCCTCTTCGATTTGGGCAAGGCACACGGTTTCACCGCAAAGGCGGTCCGGTGGGTAAGCCGCTAAAGCCTTCTCAGCTTCTGAAACCTCCGCCGCCTTGCGCTTGCGCGTTGGTGGTTTATGGATGGTTTGGGGTCCACTGTGGACCCCGTCTCAATGTCGGGCTCTGTCGTCGATTCAAGCAGGGCAACTCGGACAATGCAATGTTGTAGATTGCAGTGTAGCCGTTCTTGCATCGCCTGTGGCCAGCCTCGATCAAGATGCCTTCCTTTAGGAAATTGTTGATCGTTCGCTTCGCAGTGCTTTTGCCAAGCTCCGCGTGCCGCTGGATCGTTCCCTTGGAACACCAGATACCAGAACCATCGTCGCGCGCCTTGTCAGCAAGGACATAATGATCTGTTTGCGGGCAGCACTGCCGAACCGACGTTCGGCGCATTYATTCGCKACGCGCCAGCTCATTGGMRSGCCTCAATRCGCAYAAMGSYSTGCGAATTTTRTACAGGTTTNGTACRRRAWTTYGSYCRTWTYSMCCGAMWKCGGCCCGYAWCGCTTCGTAAGTTTCCGYAAGCTTCTGCACAACAGCCTGTAAATAAGCCATMTTTYATTKWYMAYYTWKKKGASMYMRACYRSMKKCKWNCCAGYMRSYYSSCYYYWRSGARKSKSCTGMTSWWYYYMKYTSMKSMAYKKWGMMACGCGAGAATGGGATACGCATAATCCTGAATGATTTCCATCCCCAAAATTAGGCGGCCCTTCGCCCTCGGTGACTTAATTCATTATATTTTTATCGTGCATTCACCAGACGGTCGTATAGGATGGCCCAAATTTCATGGGTTTACTTGGCAAATCTTGTTTGATAAACACATTCACTAATGCGAATACGTTAAGCATCCAACCCTCCCCTTACCGGCTTTCCTGCCGCAAGATAGGCCCATTCTGCCGTTGAACAGGCAAAAGGACACCCGATATGAAACTGACCCTCATCATCGCTTTGCTTGGTGCAAATATTGCCCACAGCGAGGTCATCACACTTGCCCCGCAGCCGATCACCGAATGGAAAGCGGTTTACGGCGTGGTTGAAACCCGTGACCGCATTCCGGCCCGCGCCCGCATTGGCGGCACGATTGTCGAGCTGGACGTGAGTGAGGGCGATATTGTCACCGAAGGGCAGCGCATTGCCTTGGTCAAAGACGACAAGCTGGAGTTTCAACTGGCCGCACTGGACGCCCAGATCAGTGCCCTTCAGGCCCGCCTGAAAACCGCAGCCGAGGATCTGGTGCGCGGCGAAGCGTTAATTCAGCGCGGCACAATCACCGCGCAACGCCTTAGCCAATTGCAATCGCAAGTCGATGTTCTGAATGGCGAAATTCGCGGAGTAGAAGCGCAGCAACTGGTGATCAAACAGCAAGTGGCCGAGGGCGAGGTTCTGTCCCCCAAAGCGGGCATCGTGCTGTCCGTGCCGCCTGCAAAAGGGTCGGTTATCACCCCCGGAGAAGGCATTGCGGTGATCGGCGGCGGCGGCGTGTTCCTGCGCCTGTCGGTGCCTGAACGCCACGCGACAGCGTTGCGCGAGGGCGATGAAATCGTGATCGGCGAGGGCCAGACCGGCAGACTTGCCAAAATCTACCCGCAGATCGAAGGTGGCCGCGTGTTGGCCGATGTCGAGGTTGCGGGCCTTGGTGACCGTTTCATCGGGCGGCGTGTTCCGGTGCGCCTACCGGTCGGGACGCGCGACGCACTGATGGTGCCGCAGTCGGCCATCACCATGTACGGTGGCATTGATTTTGTCACCATCGAGGTGAACGGCGAACCCATGCGTCGTGCCGTCGTTCTAGGGGCCGAAGTGACGCGTGACGGTGAAATCTGGCTCGAGGTTCTGACCGGCGTCACTGCCGGTGATGTGCTGGTGACCGATCATGAGTAAGAAGCAAACGGGCCAAGCCGGCGCACTGGGCATTGCCGGTCGCCTGACCCAAAAATTCATCGCCTCGCCGCTAACCCCGCTATTGCTGCTGGCCTCGTTTGCTGTCGGCATGATCGCACTGGTTAGCCTGCCGCGCGAGGAAGAGCCGCAAATCTCGGTGCCGCTGGTCGACATCCACGTTGAAGCGGCAGGCCTAAAGGCCGAGGACGCGGTGAAACTGATCACCGAGCCGTTAGAGGCCATCGTCAAAGGCATTGATCAGGTTGAACATGTCTATTCCYTGACCCGCGACAATCAGGTGATGGTCACGGCACGTTTCATCGTTGGCGTCGAATCCGAAACCGCGATCCTGCGGGTCCACGACAAACTGCGCGCCAATATGGACCGCATTCCCGTCGGCATTCCCGAACCATTGGTGGTGGGGCGCGGCATCAATGATGTGGCGATTGTGACGCTAACCTTTTCGCCCAAATCGGGCCAGGACGCGATGACCGCCAATGATCTGACCCGCATCGTGCGCGAGGTTGAATCCGAGATCATTAAAATCGACAACGTCGGGCTGACCTATATGGTCGGCGAAACCGGCGAGGCGCTGCGTATCGCGCCCGACCCCGAAAAGCTGGCGCTATACGGCGTGACGCTGCAACAATTGGTGGGCAAGGTGAAGGGCGCCAATTCAACCTCCCCTGCCGGATCTGTGCGCGATGGCGGCGAGCAGATTGGCCTGATTTTGGGCGATACCCTGTCCACTCCCGAGCAGATCGGCAACCTGACACTGACCTCGCGCGATGGGCGCCCGGTTTACGTGCGCGATGTGGCTGACGTTAGTTTCGTCACCGACCTGAACGCGGTGCATGTGTCCACACTGCACCGCGTCGGCGATCACGGTATCGAGCGGATGCCCGCTGTCACATTGGCCGTGGCCAAACGCGCCGGTGCCAATGCGGTGACAGTGGCCGAGGCGATTTTGCACAAGGTCGAGAGCCTTGAGGGCAACCTGATCCCTGACAGCATGACTGTYGAAGTGACCCGTGATTACGGCAAAACGGCGGATGAAAAGGCCAACGAGCTGCTGTTCCATCTTGGCCTGGCCACGGTTTCAATCGTTGCGCTGGTGCTGATTGCCATCGGCTGGCGCGAGGCGATTGTGGTCGCCGTCGTGATCCCGATGACCATCCTGCTGACGCTGTTTGCAGCGTGGCTGATGGGCTACACCCTGAACCGCGTGTCGCTGTTCGCGCTGATCTTTTCTATCGGGATATTGGTGGACGACGCCATTGTGGTGATCGAAAACATCGCCCGACATTGGGGGCTGAAACGAAAGGGGCAAAGCCGCATGGGTGCCGCGATTACAGCGGTGGCCGAGGTCGGAAACCCCACCATCGTTGCCACCCTGACCGTGGTGGTCGCGCTGTTGCCGATGTTGTTTGTATCCGGCCTGATGGGGCCATACATGAGCCCGATCCCCGCCAATGCATCCGCCGCAATGATATTCTCGTTCTTTGTGGCTGTGATGGTCACCCCGTGGCTGATGATAAAGGTCGCGGGCAACGCCGAAATGCACCACGACGAGGACGCCGAAGCTGGTGGGCGTCTGGGAAAGCTCTACACCGCGGTTGCCCGCCCCTTGTTGAAATCCAAAGCGGTCAGCCTGACTTTCCTGATCGTCGTTATCGTTGCATCCTTCGGCTCGCTCGCCGCGATTTATACCCGCGATGTCACGGTCAAACTGCTGCCGTTCGATAATAAATCCGAACTTAACATTGTGATCGACCTGCCCGAAGGCGCATCGGTCGAGGCCACAGATGCCGTGGCGCAACAGGCGGCGCGTATCGCGCTGGGGCTGCCCGAAGTCGTATCGGCTCAAACCTATTCCGGCACCGCTTCGCCGTTTAACTTCAACGGGTTGGTGCGTCACTATTTCCTACGCCAGTTGCCTGAACTTGGCGATGTGCAGATCAATCTGGAGGCCAAAGACGAACGCGAACGCTCCAGCCACGAGATCGCGCTGGAACTGCGCGAATTGCTGGCCGAAATGGATGTGCCGCCGGGCACCAACATCAAAACGGTTGAACCCCCCCCGGGCCCGCCGGTGATCGCCACCCTGC
>NVTS01000044.1 GCA_002732995.1 Marinosulfonomonas sp.
GCAACCAATTCGCTATCCTATACCCCGAACGGTTCAACAGATGACCCGTGAAACCCGCATGGGCTAAGCCTCATACACAGAGTTTCGGATACTCCCGAACTCCACCGCACGCCCATTAACCCCACCACCTCGCGATTTTCCTCATATGGGAGCCATATGCAATTCATACCCCCCAAACCGCCCAAAACCCCTGCGTTAACGGGCGATTCGCCGCACGCCATCACAAGCCCCTTGCTTTTCCTTAAACATATAGCTATTCACGAATGTGTTCCCGCCCAATCGGTACCGATGTGCCCGCTTAACCCAAAAGGAATTCACTATGTCTTCTGAACGCGCTGTGCTGGCATTCGCCGGCTTTATGGTTATCGCATCCCTGCTGCTGACCAAATATGTGTCGCCCCATTTTATATGGCTGACAGTCTTCGTCGGGGCGAACCTGTTTCAATCCGCATTCACCGGTTTCTGCCCCGCTGGATCATTCTTCCGGAAGCTGGGCTTCAAATCGTCCCACTCCAGCTGATCCAAATACCGAAAAGGCGTGCTTGGAGCGCATCCAATCTAACCAGAAACATGCATACATTCAACTGGATTGGATTTGCTCTATCGTTTGCGAAACACCGCAACGCTTGAGTGCGCCTTTTGCATTTCTGCAGGCGCACCACAACAATATCAGCGCGGGGTAGCGATAATCATTCGCCACAGCGAAATCCGTATCATAGGTCGCGGCCCAATTGCCATACAGCTTAATCGAATCCTGCGGCGTTTTCAGCGAATAGGCCGTGTTCAGCCTGGGCTTTGCGTCGCCCATATCGGCACTCCCCACATAGTCGGCCTAGTGTGAATCATCTTCCAGATGCAGCTTCATATCCATCAAAACATGCTGCAACGCCAGCGTTTCGCGCAACAGCCGCTTGGCCTCGTTGATGGTGATAATACCATCCTCGATCGACTGGCTATATTCAGCCATCAGCATGGCAAACCGCTGCGACAGGGCAATCACATCGGCATTAACACCACCCGTAGGTGTGTTGCGCTTACCCTGATCAAACGAAATCGTCACCCCGCCCAAATCAGCCAAGGCCGAAGTCACATGCGGATAACGCGCCTYWWYYTSNAGCAMMSCSGCCGTATCCAGCGGGATAAACCGACCAGCATGCTCCTCGGCTTCGGAATAATACCGGCCAAGTGTTGCCTTGGATTTCCCTGTCAGCTTGCAGGCCGCCTCGATCCCGACATCCTTCACCAATGCCTCGGTGTGCTTCTTAAGATATGTTCTAACGTCAACCATTTATCACTCTCCACTGGGGCCCGCCATTTAGGGGGAAAAGCCATTCCCTTTTCCCATTAATCTTTTTGCGCAGGTTTGTCATATAGAAAGCGGCCCTGTGTTTCGGGGTTGTAGCGAGTGACCGGTGCACCCAGCGTTGGTTCAGGTGGGGGTTCTTCGTGCTTCTGTTGATTGGGACGGTAGAGCCAGGGAAATCTGGCAGCCGCGCGGAGGCCCTTTTCGGTTGGTAACAGGTGCACGAGGTTCGGATCCGCATGTCGGCTCCGGGCCTCGTTTTTTTACGGCCAATCGTGCGTCCAGTATAACAAGCACAGAAATGCCATCTCACGGAATGCCCCCCGCCTATCTTGACTTGCACATCCCCTGATCTGCGGGCAAAACTCTGCACATGGCAAAACTGTATTTTCATTACTCCACGATGAACGCTGGCAAATCGACRRTTYTGYTRCAGGCCTCKYATAACTAYCGYGAACRCGGYATGGAYACCTATCTGWTSACYGCMCRRSTKGAYRRWCGGGCMGGMAMSGSRCGGATYGCGTCACGYATYGGCATTGRCKMYGRKGCSGATACKTTTGMRRMKRGCGASGATMTKTTTGCCAWGRTYMASRCSCGSCWGAAGGCAGGGCCATGTGCCTGTGTGTTCATTGACGAGTCACAGTTTCTGGAAAAAGACCAAGTCTGGCAATTGGCCCGCGCGGTCGATGATCTGGGGGTGCCGGTCATGTGTTACGGGCTGCGGGTCGACTTTCAGGGCGAGCTGTTTCCGGGCTCGGCCGCATTGCTGGCGCTGGCCGATGAAATGCGCGAAGCCCGCACGATTTGCCATTGCGGCAAGAAGGCCACGATGGTGGTGCGCACCGATGATGATGGCAAGGTTCTGCTTGATGGTGATCAGGTGCAGATCGGCGGCAACGAAAGCTATGTTTCATTGTGCCGCAAGCATTGGCGCGAGGCGGTCGGCGATCTTTAGGGATGCGTTATGCGCCTGTCGCTAATACCCCGCACTGTTAATTCCATAGCCGAAACCACATAGTTCCCCCAGCGGACAGGGAAACATATGGCAAACGAACCGGCAAAAYTCACCACGGGCAATCTGTTTCGCACATCACGGTGATGTCGCTGACGGCCTCTATCGGGTTGATGGCAATCTTTGCCGTCGATCTGGTCGATATGATTTTCATCTCGATGCTGGGCAAGGCCGAACTGGCCGCCGCCGTAGGATACGCAGGCGCGATCCGGTTCTTCACCTCGTCCTTCGGCATTGGCATGGCAATTGCCGCAGGTGCCCTTGTGTCGCGGGCACCGGGCAACGCGATGTCGAGATGGCCACTCGATGCTGTATGGCGTGATCTTCACAGCCCTTGTGATCATCGCTACCAGCACGATCCTGATCATTGTCCGCGGCCCTGTCATAACCCTGTTCAATGCCGATGGCATCACCGCCGAACTTATCATTCTGTTCTGTGGCCCACTGGCGCTGGCGTGGTTCTTTAACGGCGTGATCTTTGTCTCGAACGCGGCGTTCAATAACCTGGGACGTCCGTTTATCTCCACATGGATCAACTGGGGCAGGCACACCTTGGGCACAATCCCTTTTGTCATTCCGGGTGGCATGTGGTTTGGCCCAAAGGGCATTTTGATTGGTCAGGCCGCTGGCGGGCTGGTGTTTGCAGCCATCGCGCTTGTCATGCTGCGGCGCGTTTTTGCGGCCTGCGCTGCGGACGACACCCGTGAAAAAGCCAAGCCGTTCCAACGGCACACACGCCTTATGCAGATTTTCAGCAATCGCAGATAGGTTTGCGGCCTCAGACCTTGTTCGGCACCACATCACCACCGAAAAACGCCAACAGGTTCGCCAGCGCCATCATCCCCATATGGCTGCGCACCTCTTGGGCATTGGTGCCCAGATGCGGCAACAGCACCACATTATCCAACGCCAGTAACGCGTCCGGCACATGCGGTTCGCGCTCGTAAACATCCAGCCCAGCACCCGCAATCTGCCCCGCTTCAAGCACTGTAATCAACGCGGCCTCGTCCACAACATCGCCACGCGAAATGTTCACCAGATACGCATGCGGCTGCATCGCCGACAGCGCCGCCCCGTCAATCATATGATGCGTCTCGGGGCTGCCCGGCACCGCGATCACCACCACGTCTGCTGCCGCCATCACCTCGGTCAATGACCCCAGCTGTCGCGCAGGCACCCCGACATCCGCCACCATGGACCGGTTGTGAAACACCACATCCATGCCAAATCCGGCCTGACAGCGCCGCGCAATCGCCTTGCCGATCCGCCCCATGCCGATAATCCCGACCGTCTTGCCGCCAATATGCAGCCCCAGCATTTGCACCGGATGCCAGCCCTCCCACGCACCGCTTCGCACCAGCCGCTCGCCCTCGCCCGCGCGCCGCGCCGCCATCAGGATCAACGTCATCGCAATATCGGCGGTCGCATCGGTCACGGCGCCTGGCGTGTTGGTCACGGTAATGCCCTTGGCCACAGCGGCCCCCACATCAATGTGGTTATACCCGACCCCGAAATTCGCCAGTATCTTGCAGCGCGGCTCGGCCACACGCCCGATTGCCGCCGCCGTAAACCCGTCACCCAGCGTCGGCAACACCGCGTCATACGCCATCAGCGCGTTTGCCGCCTCGTCCTCGCTCATGGGTTGGGTTGTGGGGCGCACGATCACCTCGAATTCAGCCGCCAAGGCCTGCATCACCGCATCAGGCAAAGCCCGCGAAACCAGCAGGTTTGGCATCAATGCATCCTCCCGCCCAGTGGCACATCATGGTCCGGCACCAGCAGCACAATGCCGCCATCCGCATCCGGCACCCCCAGCACCAGAATTTCCGACATGAATGTGCCAATCTGGCGCGGCGGGAAATTGACCACCGCCATCACCCGCTTGCCGATCATGCCTTCCGGCGTGTAATGCGCCGTGATCTGGGCCGAACTTTTCTTCTCACCCAATTCGTCGCCAAAATTCACCCACAGCTTTATCGCCGGAACGCGCGCCTCGGGAAAGCTTTGCGCCCGCACCACCTCGCCCACCCGAATATCCACCTTCAGGAAATCGTCAAACGCCAGATCATTGCTCATTTGGACAGCTCGCGCGATCGGTCAGCCGATGCCGCCACCGCCCGCGCCATCAACGGCGTTAACCCCGCTTGCGCGTCCATCAATACCTCGAGCGCTGCCGCTGTTGTGCCTTGCGGGCTGGTCACATTCACCCGCAATTGCGCCGGATCCTCATCCGCCATCTCGGCCAATTGCCCGGCACCGCCCACCGTCGCCTTGGCCAGCTTCATTGCCAACTCAGGCGCAAGCCCTTGCTCAACACCGGCAGCGGCTAATGCCTCGATCATCAGGAAAACATAGGCCGGACCGGAGCCCGAAACCCCCGTCACCGCGTCGATCTGCGCCTCGTCATCCAATCGCACCGTCTGGCCCACAGCCTGCAATAATGTCTCGGCCAATGCGATCTGCTCACCTGTCGCCGCCTCATTGCCAATCAACGCCGTAATCCCGCGCGACACCGCAGCGGGGGTATTTGGCATGGCCCGGATCACCGGAGTTTTGTCCCCCAACGTGGCCTCGTAAAACGACATCGGCGTGCCCGCGGCCACGGTGATAAACAGCGTGGTGCCATTGCCAAACGGGGTTAAGAGCGGCAACGCCTCGGCCATCATCTGCGGCTTGACCGCGATCAAAACAATCGCCGGTGCAGCAGGCAAATCCGTGTTCAAATGCAACCCGTCCGATACCAGCCCTTGAACCCAGTCCGACGGGTGCGGATCCATGATCCAGACCGACGCCACAGGCAGCCCCTGCCCCAGCCAGCCCTGCAACATGGCCGATCCCATCTTGCCGCAGCCCAGCAACACCAGCCCGCGATCAATTACATCATTCATGTCCATTTGATTTGCCCTGTATAACCCATAATTCAGGATCAGAGACTAGGCGCGACCGTAAGCCTCGGCAATAGCAACCTGCATCGCTTGCTCCACCGGCTGATCGCCCCAAACCACCAGCTGAAACGCCGGATAGAACCGCTCCGCCGAATTCACTGCGGCATTGATCAGCGTCGAAATCTGCTCGGAGCCCGCAATTTGGCCGCCCGACAACACCAGCCCATAGCGATAGACCATCAACCGCTGTTCACGCCAATAGGTAAATGCCCCGGCCCAACAGCGGTCATTTACCGAATTCAGCGCCTCGTATAGCTGCGGCAGCTTCTCTTCCGGTGGCTCCATTTCAAAGGTGCAGATCAGGCGCAGGGTTTCGTCCTGTGCCGACCACGCCAGCGTGATCGAATAGGTGCGCCATTGCCCGATGACCGCCATCGCGATCTGGTCATCTGCTACACGGTCAAAATCCCATGCATGATGCTCGGCCAATGTTTCTACGATGTCGATTGGATGCAGATCATCTACATCCATAAACTGTTCGGATAGTGACATGTGCCTGACCTCTACTGCTACAGCCTCGCGCGGGTGGCAGCCCACGATGACTAGGTCCATCTACCAGAGCCGGTGGATGTTACCCAGACCCTTACCACATATGGTGGTGTATAGGGGCGAACCTGTAAAGGCATTTCTTCGGGTTATCCCCAGCTATTTGCGATACGCGGCATAATCACATAGGCTCGAGTTTGTATTCTCGTGCAAGGGAGGCCGGAATATCGACAGCCGCACAACGCATCCAGCGGGTCAAGAAAAATGCCCATGAAAACGACCGTCACAGCGGCTGCTCGCAAGGGGTGTTGCTCGCTTTACAAGACGACTTCGGGCATCGGCACCCCGAAGTATTCAAAGCCGCCACCGTGCTGTCAGGCGGCGTTGCCCGCCACGGCGAAACCTGCGGCGCCCTGCTCGGCTCGCTGATGGCACCGGGTCTGGTTGTGGGGCGCGAAAAAATGGAAGACACCCAAACTTACCGCGATTCCATGGGCCCTTCCGCCGACATCATCGCACGTTTAAGGAAGAGCTGAAAAAACAGTTCGGCTTTGAGGGCGAGCTGCAAGGCATCCTGTGCAAACAAATCCACGCTAAAAWCTATGGCCGCGCCTTTGATATGACCGACAAGCACGACTATCAGGCGTTCCTTGATGCAGGGGGCCACAGCAATAACGGCGCTCAGCCCACTCGTTTAATGTCAGGCTTTCTTGGAGCGAGGTGCCGCTTTCTTTTTGACCGCCGGCTTGCTTTCCAACGCATCCAGCCGCGCCTTTAGCGCTTCATTCTCTTCGCGCGCCTTTTGCGCCATCGCCCGAACCGCATCGAATTCTTCGCGTGAAACGAAATCACGATCCGCCATCCAGCGGTCAACCCAGCTTTTCATCGCTGTATTGGCTTCATCTTTCGCCCCTTGGGCCACGCCCATCGCGTTGGTGAACAAATGTGAAATGTCGTCTAGAACTTTATTGCGGGTCTGCATGGTCACCTCCGGCGTTTGCTGTTAACGCATATATGAGGTGACAATCGGCAAATCTCAAGGTTAACTTTGCCAAACCACAAAAGGCAGTTAACAAATATGCAATATATCATTCCCTTCCCCGGCTTTGGCAACGAAATCTTCACCCTTGATCTGGGTTGGTTCGCCTTCACCCTGCGCTGGTATGCGCTGGCCTATATCATTGGCATCATCATCGGCTACCGCATCGTGCTGCGGGCGGTGCGCACCCCGCGGCTGTGGCGTGACGAGGTCGCCCCCATGACCCCCGATCTGGTCGAGGCCTTCATAACTTGGGCCATCATCGGCATTATCCTTGGCGGACGGCTCGGGTTCGTTATGTTCTACCAGCCCGCTTATTACCTGCAAAATCCCGCTGAAATCCTGCAAGTCTGGAATGGCGGCATGTCGTTTCATGGCGGATTTATGGGCGTTGTCATCGCGGGCCTGATATTTTGCAAAAAACACAGCATCAAAATGCTACCCTTTGGCGATCTGATGGCGATGGCCGCCCCGATGGGCTTGTTGCTGGGCCGTCTGGCCAATTTCAACAGCGCCGAGTTGTGGGGCCGCCCCTCGACCCTGCCGTGGGCCGTTATTTTCCCCGGAACGGCGGCGCAGGATTGCGCAGGCGTGATCGGCCTCTGCGCCCGCCACCCCTCGCAACTCTACGAGGCCGCCATGGAAGGTCTGATCCTAGGCGCCGTGATCCTGTTCCTTGCATGGCGACGCGACTGGCTAAAGAAACCAGGCCAGTTGATGGGCCTGTTCATCGCCGGATACGGCATCTCGCGCTTTATCGTTGAATTCTTCCGTCAGGCTGATGCCCTATTCATCACCGCGACCAACCCGATGGGATACGTCATGCAATTTGGCGACTTCGGCATCACCAAAGGCCAGCAACTGTCCCTGCCGATGATCGCCATCGGCATCGCATTCATCATCATCGCAAGGAAACGCACGTGACGCCGCAGATGACTCCACTGGCCAAAATCCTGATCGGCCGTATCACCACCACAGGGCCAATTACGCTGGCCGAATATATGGCCGAATGCCTGCTGCATCCCAAACACGGCTATTATTCCACCCGTGACCCGTTCGGYSMRGATGGYGATTTTACCACCGCGCCCGAAATCAGCCAGATGTTTGGNKRAATTNMTGGGCCTGTGTCTGGCCCAGGCATGGTTGGAGCAAGGTTCTCCCGCAGAATTCGTACTGGCCGAACTTGGCCCGGGTCGCGGCACCCTGATGGCAGATGTCCTACGCGCCACCAAAGGGGTAGCCGGTTTCCACGCGGCGGCGAAAATCACCTTGGTCGAGGCCTCGGCAGCACTACAAAAAGTGCAACGTGAAAGCCTGTCCGACTATGACGTCACATGGGTCGGCACCATCGGCGAAGTGCCTGACGCCCCGCTTTACCTGCTGGCCAACGAGTTTTTCGACGCCCTGCCAATTCACCAATACATCATGGATGCCGACGGCTGGCGGATGCGTCTGGTCGGTGTCACCGATGGCGCACTTGCCTTTGGCGCATCCGGCGTAGGCGATGTGCCCCCCCTGAACCACCGGCGCAAAGATTGCCGCGATGGTGATCTGGTCGAGGTTTGCGAGGCAGCCACCGCCATCGCCACCGAGATTGCCGCCCGCATTGCTGCCCACGGCGGCGTAGCAATCATCGTCGACTATGGCGACTGGCGCTCACTTGGCGACACTGTTCAAGCCCTGCGCGCCCATGAATTCGACACCCCGCTGGCCCACCCAGGCGAAGCCGACATCACCGCACATGTGGATTTCGAGGCCTTGGCCGTGGCCGCAGTCACCCACACACCGGTCAGCAAAATGATCCCTCAGGGCGAATTATTACAACGTCTGGGCATTGATCAGCGGACCGAGGCACTGGCGCAAGGGCTAAGCGGCACGGCGCTTGCTTCGCACACAACCGCCCACCGCCGCTTGACCGACCCCACCGAAATGGGCACCCTGTTCAAAGCCATCGCTTTTTACCCCAATGGCTTCCAGCCCCCACCCGGATTTACTCCATGACCCTTGAAATCCTGACCGCTGACAGTCTGTCCGCGTTCCGCCACGGGTTTTTCACCCGTCGCGGCGGCGCCTCCAGCGGGATTTTCGAGGGATTGAATTGCGGCCACGGCTCCTCTGACCAGACCCAGGCCGTCACCCTGAACCGCGAGCGCGTGGCCAATACGATGGATGTGGGCGCAGCCGCACTGACCTCGGTTCACCAATATCATTCCGCCAAAGTGCTGACACTCACCGCTCCGATCAGCGGCGCACGGCCAAAGGCCGACGCGATGGTCACGGCCACGCCCGACATCGCATTGGGCATCCTGACCGCTGATTGCGCGCCCGTGCTGTTTGCCGACACGCAGGCCGGTGTCGTTGGCGCGGCCCATGCCGGATGGAAGGGGGCAATTGGCGGCATACTCGAGGCCACACTGGACGCAATGGAGGCACTGGGCGCGACCCGCAGCAATACCGCCGCCGTGATCGGCCCCTGCATCAGTCAGGCCGCCTATGAGGTCGGGCCGGAGTTTATGGACATTTTCATCGCCGATGATCCAGACCACGCACGTTTCTTTGCCGGTGGCACAGCTGGCCGTGTCCAGTTTGATCTGCCCGCCTTTGGGCTGCACCGGTTGCGCAAGGCCGGTGTGGGTCAGGCCGAATGGAGCCGCCATTGCACCTATAGGGATGCAGACCGGTTTTATTCCTACCGGCGCAGCGTGCACCAAAAAGAGGCCGATTACGGGCGGCTGATTTCCGTCATCCGGATTTAGGCTGGTCAGGCGAACTAAGACGCTAGCGTGGCAAATCTTGCCCAAGTCCCGCCCAGATTCGGGAAGCAATCCGCATGGTTTTGTCGGATTAGAGCGTAAGAACACCCCAATCCTCAATGAAACAAGGCGCGATAGCGCAAACAGCACCCCGCCTTATTAAGCAAATAATAAATCTCCTTTTATGCAAACTTTCTTGTTTCCCGCCATTCTGCTGCCCGAATGCCCCGCCATATTATGTCTTGTCAGCACATGTTGACACAGAATTTCATGCCATGCGCCTACAGGATACACAGCGCACCGCCCTAATACGAACCAAACGGGAGCAGACAGATGCAAAAGCAAAAACGCATGATCGACAACATTATCACCGAGGCCGCAAAAACCGACGTGGTTATGCCTTGGGCCCGCGGCGCACGTCGCACTGAATGGATCGCAAAACGTGGCGCACGCACAGCGCCGCTGAAAACCGTTCGCGCCTGATATTTCCGACGCGCATAGGATTTATGCGCTGACAAACACATTTTGATGAATCCCCCGTCGTAACAAGTTCCAAGGCCACCTTCACCGGTGGCCTTTTTCCATGTCCATTACCCGCCCATTTGCCAACGCCCGAATCAAAATAAGGCACTCAGGTCCTGATTTTGGAAACAGTTCCTGCAATCGGACCTGATTAACCCCGATCAGCACCCATTAACCGTTAATTTTTGACAATGCGCCGTCATTGCGATCATTTTAGACTTAACAAATTCACTATGCATCTTCGGTGGGGACCGAAGGAAGATGTGCCACCGATAGGGACGCATCATGAACTCCCCCCGCCGCTCAAAACCAATGGGCATAGAGAATAACAATACGGTTCCCCATACGTGGACCGCTCGACCAGACAGGCGACCTCTGCGTGCCATGCCTCGGACACGCCGTTACGAGGTCGCCTATCTGGGCCACAATTCCGAAATCATGGATTTCAACCGGATCGCCCCGGCGATGCCGATATTTGAAGATGCCTTTTGCGCCATGGTGCGCGGCACGCTTATTGCCACCGAAGACGGGCCGATTGCGGTCGAAGACCTGCTGCCGGGCACCCGCGTCTGCACGCGGGATAACGGGGCGCAAACGCTGCTCTGGGTCGGGTCAATGAACATCGTTTCCGGCACACAAAACCAGTCCGAGGGCATGGGAAACCTGTCGCGCATCACCGCCGACAGCTTTGGTTTGGGCCGTCCAATGCCTGATCTGTTGCTCGGGCCATCTGCGCGCCTGTTCCGTCAGGATGCAGCCCTGATRTCGGCCATGGGCACAACCGCCGCCCTTGCCCCGATCACCGCCTTTATTGATGGCGACACAGTGCTGGAAATCACCCCCCCAGCACCGGTGCGCGTGTATCATCTGGCGTTCTCGCAGCACCAGATCATCTGCGCCAACGGGCTCGACATCGAAAGCTATCACCCCGGGTATCGGGACGAAATGCGCCTGAACGGTGAAATGCGGTCGTTGTTTTTAGCACTGTTCCCGCACATTACATCCTTAAGCGCTTTCGGCTCGCTGGCCTATCCACGGATGTCGCGTGATGCGGCTCTCGGGGTTTTGGCCGCATAAATGCGTCAGGCGGTTTTATTCAGCCGCTTTTCCAACACATCAAACGGCACGCCAGGCTCGTCCTTGGCGCCGCGAATAACCAGTGACGTCTTAACACTGGCCACATTGTCGGCCGCGGTCAGTTGCTCGGTCAGGAAATTCTGGAATGTCGATAGATCCGGCGCCACGCATTTCAGGATGAAATCCACCTCGCCATTCAGCATGTGGCACTCGCGCACCAGCGACCAGCCCTGGCATCTTGCCTCGAACGCCGACAGGTCCACCTCGGCTTGACGTTGCAGCCCGACCATCACAAAAACCTGCACCTCGAACCCCAGTTCGCGGGCATCCACATCGGCGTGATAGCCCCGAATATATCCGCTTTCCTCTAACGTGCGCACACGGCGCAGGCACGGCGGGGCSGAAATGCCGACMCGKCKGGCMAGTTCAACRTTGGTCATSCGMCCGTCRSCCTGYARTTCYGMCAGKATCWTCCGGTCAATTTGATCAAGTTTCGACGCGACCATGATTATCCCCTACATCATTTTCGCGGATTGTATGCGCAGGCCCACCTGTGCGCAACAATATTTCACAATCGCGCAATATTCTTATCAAACCGGTAAATTCCGCGTCATTTGCCCGCGCGTGGCCTACAGGGGCTTTTCCTGCCCGCATTGCGCGATTATATCAAACGGAACAACCCGTTTTCAAAGGAGCCTATCATGGCTGATACACGTCACACAAAAGTTCTGATTATCGGCTCCGGCCCGGCAGGTTACACCGCCGGCGTCTATGCCAGCCGCGCCATGCTGGAGCCGATTTTGCTGCAAGGGCTGGAGCCCGGCGGCCAGTTGACCACCACGACGGACGTTGAAAACTACCCCGGCTTTACCGAGGTCCAAGGCCCCGACCTGATGATCAAAATGGAAGAGCACGCCCGCGCCACCGGCACCGAGATTATCAGCGACATCATCACCGATCTGGACCTTTCCAAACGCCCCTTCACCGCCAATAGCGACAGCGGCACGGTTTACACGGCGGATGCAATTATCCTTGCCACCGGCGCGCGCGCCAAATGGCTGGGGCTGGATTCCGAGGAAAAATTCAAAGGCTTTGGCGTTTCCGCCTGTGCCACCTGTGACGGCTTCTTTTATCGCGGCATGGAAATCGTGGTGGTCGGCGGTGGCAACACCGCGGTTGAAGAAGCGCTGTTCCTGACCAATTTCGCCAGCAAAGTCACCCTGATCCACCGCCGCGACGAGCTGCGCTCTGAGCGCATTCTGGCGGACCGTTTGATGAAGAACCCCAAAATTGACCCCCTGTGGTTCAACGAGCTGATCGAGGTCGTCGGCGAGGACAACCCCAAAGGCGTCACCGGCGTGAAAGTGAAACACACAAAGACTGGCGAGATCACCGAAATCCCCTGCAAGGGCGTGTTCATCGCCATCGGCCACGCCCCCGCCAACGAATTGGTCAAACACGTGCTGGAAACCCACATGGGCGGCTACGTGGTAACCCAACCCGACAGCACCGCCACCTCGATCCCCGGCGTGTTTGCGGCAGGCGATCTGACCGACCACAAATACCGTCAGGCCGTCACATCCGCAGGCATGGGCTGCATGGCCGCGCTCGAGGCAGAGCGGTTTTTGGCTGAACAGGAAGGCTAGTATATCGGGCGAAGGGTCCTTCGCCCGATACCGTAAAGATTGATTTTTATGGAGTTTATCATATACTCCGTTTCGTGATCCGATGTATTCCGATGGCTCAGGTTGCTTTGCCAAAGGGCCGCGTTGATACTGGTTCGAATCCAGTCTCGGATCACGATATATCTCTCAATCATTCAAACCTTATTCTAAATCGCTTCCGACCTGAAACAGACAGTCCCCGCGCTCGACCCGCCCCGCCCATCGCCGTGTGCGCTGTGGATTTACGCCCGCCGCCGCCGGATAATTCGCCATCGTCATAATAATCAGCCGTCCCTGAATATCTCTGGCTTCCAGTTCCTGACACAGCTTGGTCAGGGTAATTTGTGCCTCGTATTCATCGCCGTGATTGCCCGACATCAGAAACACGTCGGCCCCTCGCCATTTTCAATCATCACGATCGGGATCAGGATACGGCCATATGCGCTGCGGTGAACGGAATGGGGCAGGCGCAAATAACCGGTGTGCTTTCCCTCGGTCTCAAAATCGATATCCGAACTGATCAGACTTGCTGACATGAAAATATCCTCGTTCCGCATCGTTCCAAGGCAATATAACCAAGCCGGCTTTGCAATGCCAAGGCGACCCCGTGATAATATTCATAAAAACTGTTCCACAGCAGCACCAGATCGGGTGTTTTCGCATCATTTCTAGCAAAACATGCCATGTCCTGCTTGAATTTGGCCACATTCCGGCGTTATTTTCGCGTGCATACGCCACAAAATTGGCGGCCAATAAATAACAATTACAGATCGAGAGTAACCAATGCCCATGCCCATCCTTGCCCCGATTCCAGAGCTGTATGTCTCTTACGAAAGTGCGCAAAAGCTGAAGGCCGAAGCCGCCGAGCTGACCTCGTGGGATCTGACCCCGCGCCAGATTTGCGATGTGGAGCTGCTGATGAATGGTGGTTTTGCCCCGCTCAAGGGGTTTCTGGATCAGGACGATTATAACGGCGTCGTTGAAAACATGCGCCTTGCCGATGGCACCCTGTGGCCAATACCGATCACACTGKATGTGGATGAAAAATTCGCCGATAGCATCGAGKTTGGCCAAGACATCGCCCTGCGCGACCAGGAAGGCGTGATCCTTGGCATGATGTCGATCACCGATAAGTGGGAGCCGAATAAACCGCTTGAGGCTGAAAAAGTGTTCGGCGCCGATGATGATACCCACCCTGCCGTGAACTACCTGCACAATACGGCTGGCAAAATCTATCTGGGCGGCCCGATCACCGGCATCCAGCAGCCGGTGCATTACGATTTCAAGGCACGCCGCGACACCCCGAATGAATTGCGCGCCTATTTCCGCAAACTGGGCTGGCGCAAAGTTGTCGCCTTCCAAACCCGCAACCCGCTGCATCGCGCCCATCAGGAACTGACCTTCCGCGCCGCCCGCGAGGCCCAGGCCAACCTGTTGATCCACCCTGTCGTCGGCATGACCAAACCGGGTGATATTGATCACTTCACCCGCGTGCGCTGTTACGAGGCGGTGCTGGACCAATACCAATCCTCGACCACCACCATGTCGCTGCTGAACTTGGCCATGCGCATGGCTGGCCCGCGCGAGGCGGTGTGGCACGGGTTGATCCGTAAAAACCACGGCTGCACCCATTTCATCGTTGGCCGTGACCACGCTGGACCTGGTAAAAATTCGGCAGGCGAGGATTTCTACGGCCCTTACGCCGCACAGGATTTGTTCCGCGAGCATCAGGACGAAATGGGCATCGAAATGGTCGATTTCAAACATATGGTTTACGTTCAGGAACGCGCCCAATACGAGCCCGCCGACACGATCAAGGACAAAGAAAACGTGACCATCCTGAATATCTCGGGCACCGAGCTGCGCCGCCGCTTGTCGGAAGGTCTGGAAATCCCTGAATGGTTCTCGTTCCCCGCCGTGGTTGAAGAACTGCGCAGAACCCGCCCCGCCCGTAACAAACAGGGCTTTACGGTGTTTTTCACCGGCTACTCGGGCTCCGGAAAATCCACCATCGCCAACGCGCTGATGGTCAAACTGATGGAAATGGGTGGCCGCCCCGTCACCTTGCTGGATGGTGATATCGTGCGCAAAAACCTGTCCTCGGAACTGGGTTTTTCCAAAGCACACCGCGATTTGAACATCCGCCGCATTGGCTATGTCGCATCTGAAATCACCAAAAACGGCGGCATCGCCATCTGTGCACCCATCGCACCCTACGCCACAACGCGGCGCGCGGTACGCGAGGAAATCCAGCAGTTCGGCGCCTTCCTCGAGGTCCACGTTGCCACCTCGATTGAAGAATGCGAACGCCGTGACCGCAAGGGGCTGTATAAACTGGCCCGCGCCGGTAAGATCAAGGAATTCACAGGCATCTCTGACCCTTACGAGATTCCTGAAAACCCCGAACTCAGTGTTGAAACCGAAAATGTCGAGGTTGACAACTGCGCCCATCAGGTGCTGTTGAAGCTCGAAAGCATGGGGCTGATTGCAGGATAGCGCAATTTCACCGACACCATTTAAGCGCCTCGCAGATATCTAGGGGCGCTTTTTCATTGCCCCTGCGCCCCGTTGGATGTCTAAGCATTAGCAACCAGATTGCGTGAAGGTCTACCAAATGAACACCCCAACCCCAAACACTCCTGTTGATCTGTTCATCATCGGTGGTGGCATCAACGGCTGCGGCATTGCCCGCGATGCAGCGGGGCGTGGCCTGTCGGTGACATTGGCCGAAATGAACGACCTTGCCTCGGCCACCTCCTCGGCCTCGACCAAGCTGTTCCACGGTGGTTTGCGCTATCTGGAATATTTTGAAATCCGGCTGGTGCGCGAGGCACTGCGCGAGCGCGAAGTGCTGCTCACCGCCATGCCGCATATCTCTTGGCCGATGCGGTTTGTGCTGCCTTATCACAAGGACATGCGGTTCGAGAATGACACACCGGTCTCCAAACTGCTGTCGTTTGTGATGCCGTGGATGAAGGGGCGCCGCCCTGCTTGGCTGATCCGGCTTGGGCTGTTTATGTATGACCACATGGGCGCGCGTAAAATTCTGCCCGCCACAAAAACCCTGAACCTCGCCAATGATCCGGCGGGCATGCCGCTGAATGAAAAATTCCGCAAAGCCTATGAATATTCCGACTGCTGGGTGCAGGATTCACGCCTCGTTTCGCTAAACGCCCGTGACGCTGCCAATCGCGGTGCAAACATCCTGACCCGCACCAAAGTCACCAAGGCGATCCGTGTTAAGGACCTGTGGGAAATCACCACCCAATCACCGGACGGCACGCATCAAACCCACCACGCCCGTGCGCTGGTGAATGCCGGTGGGCCGTGGGTTAAGGATCTGCTGACRGGTCCGCTAAATCGCCAGACCAACCAGAACATCCGTCTGGTGCGTGGCAGCCACATCGTGGTGCCCCGCCTGTTTGACCACGACCGCGCCTATTTCTTTCAAGGCACCGACGGGCGCATCATTTTCGCCATCCCGTACGAGGTCGATTTCACCCTGATCGGCACCACCGACGCCGACCACCCAGATGCCGACACCCCCGCAAAATGCAGCGAGGCCGAACGCGACTACCTGTGCAACTTCGCCTCCGGCTACTTCAAAAAACCCGTCACGCCGGACCTAGTCGTCTGGTCCTTCGCCGGTGTGCGCCCGCTTTATGATGACGGCTCGTCTTCCGCCACCGCCGCCACCCGCGACTACGTGATCTCGCTGGCCGATGATGCGCCCACCGCCCCATTGCTGAACATCTTTGGCGGCAAAATCACCACCTACCGCCGCCTCGCCGAAACCGCGCTCAAACAGCTCATACCATTCTTTCCCGACCTGCCGGATAACTGGACCGCAGGCATCGCCCTGCCCGGCGGCGACTTCCCCGTAGATGGCGTGGACGAGCTGCTCACCAACATAAAATCCCGCTACCCGTTCCTTGACGCCAGATGGGCGCTGCGCCTGATGCGAACCTATGGCACAGACGTTTTCAACCTGCTTGGCGATGCCAAATCCACCAATGATCTAGGCCAGCACTTCGGCTGGAGCCTCTACGCCACCGAGGTCGACTGGCTCACCCAAAACGAATTCGCCCAAACCGCCGATGACATCCTGTGGCGCCGCACAAAAACCGGCCTGCACCTCACCTCGGATGAAGCAGCATCCCTTGCAACCTACCTTGCTTAACCCATCATTGTTCCATAAATATCCGCGCCGCAGGCAATCCCGAGCGTAAGCGAGACATCAAGCAGCCCGTGAGGGCTTTCCACCTAACTAGTCCTCATAATCTGACAGCGGCGGACAAGTGCAAACCAGATGCCGATCCCCATAGACATTATCCACCCGCCCCACCGGCGGCCAATATTTATCCACCTTAAAGGCACCCGGCGGAAAACATCCCTGCGCACGGCTATAGGGCCGGTCCCAATCCGCCACCAGATCGCTCACCGTGTGCGGCGCATTCTTTAGCGGATTATTCTCAGCATCCATCTCCCCGCTCTCGACCCCGGCAATCTCGGCGCGGATCGACAGCATCGCCTTGATAAAACGGTCCAGCTCGGCCTTACTCTCGCTCTCGGTCGGCTCCACCATCAAGGTGCCCGCCACCGGCCAACTCATCGTCGGCGCGTGAAACCCGCTGTCAATCAGCCGCTTGGCAATGTCATCCACGGTGATATTGGCGCTTTCCTCAAACGGGCGCGTGTCCAGAATGCACTCATGCGCCACCCGACCACCTTTGCCCCTGAACAGCACGTCATACGCCCCTTCCAAACGCTTGGCCAAATAGTTGGCGYTCAAAATCGCCACCTTGGTGGCTTGGGTCAGACCCGCCCCGCCCATCATCATCACATAGCCCCAGCTGATCACCAGAATCGAGGCCGATCCATACGCCGCCYCCGATACAGCGCCCTTGCCACCCACCGGATTGCCGGGCAGATACGGTGCCAGATGCGATTTAACCCCGATTGGTCCCATGCCGGGGCCACCGCCACCGTGTGGAATGGCAAATGTTTTGTGCAGGTTCAAATGGCTGACATCGCCCCCGATTTCGCCAACTTTGGTCAAACCGACCATCGCATTCATATTGGCCCCGTCAATGTAAACCTGCCCGCCAAATTCATGGGTAATATCGCAAATCTCGCGCACGGTTTCCTCGAACACSCCGTGSGTYGAKGGRTAGGTGATCATNCAGGSCNGCCAGATYRKCMYYSKSCGCYTCRGCYTTGRCGCGMARATCMKCWAYRTCMAYATYGCCRTTKTCRKCASAYCYWAYCACWWYSACSYTCATSCCSGCCATTTGCGCGCTGGCCGGATTGGTGCCATGCGCCGACACCGGAATCAGGCAAATATTACGGTGCTCATCGCCGTTTGCACGGTGATAGGCGTTGATCGCCAACAGCCCCGCATATTCACCTTGTGCGCCCGAATTGGGCTGCATGGACATCGCGTCATAGCCGGTGATCAGACATAATTTATCGCTTAAATCTTCGATAATCTCGGTGAAGCCGACCACCTGATCGTCCGGTGCCAGCGGGTGGATATGGGCAAATTCGGGCCAGCTTAACGGCATCATCTCGGCGGCTGCATTCAGCTTCATCGTGCAAGATCCCAGCGGGATCATCGCACGGTCCAGCGCCAGATCACGGTCCGCCAGACGGCGCATATACCGCATCATTTCGGTCTCGGAACGGTTCATATGGAACACCGGATGGGTCAGATAATCCGAGGTCCGCAACAGCGCGTCCGGCACGCGGTATCGGGCATGTAAATCCTCGTCCGTGCGCTCAACCCCGAAGGCCCGCCACAGCCGTTTCAACGTGTCGGAGCGCGTGGTTTCATCCAGCGTGATCCCCAGCTTGGTCGTGCCGATTTTGCGCAGGTTAATGCGCTGATCCACCGCCGCTTTCATAATCGCGCCCTGCAACGGGCCGACATCTACAGTCACCGTATCAAAGAAGGTATCAGGCTCGATCACATAGCCCGCCTCCTCCAGCCCACGCACCATGCGAACGGTTTTGCGGTGAATACGTTGCGCAATGGCCCGCAAGCCTTTTGGCCCGTGAAACACCGCATAAAACGACGCCATCACCGCCAGCAAAGCCTGGGCTGTGCAAACATTCGATGTGGCCTTTTCACGGCGGATATGTTGCTCGCGGGTTTGCAGTGACAGACGGTATGCAGGATCGCCATGACTGTCGATCGACACGCCGATAATCCGGCCCGGCATGTTGCGCTTCATCTTGTCCTTACACGCCATATACGCCGCGTGCGGGCCGCCATATCCCAGCGGAATGCCGAACCGCTGGGTGCTGCCAACCGCAATATCCGCCCCCATCGCGCCGGGTTCTTTCAGAATGGTCAGCGCCATCGGATCGGCAATCACAATACCAATCGCGCGGGCCTCGTGCAGTGCCTCGATTTCAGCGGTGAAATCACGCAAATGGCCATAGGTGCCGGGGTATTGGAAGATCGCACCGAACACCTTGTCGGCCTCCAGATCATCAGGATTGCCAACAATCACTTCGATGCCCAAGGGTTGCGCCCGTGTCTGCATCACCGAAATGTTTTGCGGATGGCAGTTTTCATCCACAAAGAACGCGCCCGCCTTGGATTTGGCCACCCGATGCGCCATGGTCATCGCCTCGGCCGCCGCTGTGGCCTCGTCCAGCAAGGACGCGTTGGCAATTTCCAGCCCCGTAAGGTCAGTGATCATGGTCTGGTAGTTCAACAGCGCCTCAAGCCGACCTTGGGAAATCTCCGGCTGATAGGGGGTATAGGCGGTATACCACGCCGGGTTTTCCAGAATATTGCGCTGGATCGCCGGCGGGGTGATTGATCCGTGATAGCCCTGCCCGATCATCGTGGTGAACACTTTGTTCTTCTTGGCGACTTGGCGGATAAACCACATCCACTCGCGCTCGGATTTGGGGCGGCCAAACTCCAGCGGCGCCGATGTGCGGATGCTTTGCGGCACCGTCTGGTCGATCAGATCGTCCAGTGTGTCCACCCCCAGAACCTTCAGCATCGCCTCCATTTCCTCGGGTGATGGCCCGATATGGCGGCGGTTGGCAAAATCATAGGGCAGGTATTCGGTGGGCATAAACGGCATGGTGTTCTCCAATTTCAGGCAGGCATTCATCGGCCCTTTACAGGGCATTCTTCAGTCAGCGAAGAAGGGCTGATGAGCGGTTGGTTAGCCGATAAAATTCTTATAGGCAGCTTCATCCATCATTTCGTCCATCTGCGACGCATCCGCGACCTTCATCTTGAACATCCACGCATCGCCTTGGGCGTCGTCATTCACCTTGCCCGGCTCGTCCACCAGCATTTCGTTCACCTCGACAATCTCGCCATCAATCGGCGCCAGAATATCCGACGCCGCCTTGACCGATTCAATCACCACAACCTCGTCATCCTTGGTCACTTCGGTGCCCGTGTCGGGCAGCTCAACAAACACCACATCGCCCAGCTGTTCGGCGGCATGTTCCGTAATCCCCACAACCACAACGTCGCCTTCAACGCGCAGCCATTCGTGCTCTTCTGTGAATTTCATAGTCTCTTCTCCCTTTGGAATTATCGTTTGTAGGTTGAGGGCCGGAACGGCATGTCCGCCACGGTGGCAGGCAATCTCTTGCCCCGCACCTCGGCATAAATCGTGGTGCCCGTTTTGGCAAATTCAGTTGTGACATAGCCCATCGACATCGGGCGCTCGATGGTCGGGCCAAACGCGCCGGATGTAATTTCACCCATTGGTGCATCTGCATCCTCGGATGCAAACAACATCGTATGGGCCCGCATCGGCGCACGGCCATCAGGCAGAATGCCAACCCGCCGCCGTGCCGCCCCGTTTTCAAGTTCATTCAGAATACGGTCCGCACCAGGAAAGCCGCCGGCCCTCTCACCGCCCGTGCGACGCGCCTTCTGGATGGCCCACTCAATCGCACCCTCGACAGGGCTGCTGACCTCGTCAATGTCATTGCCATAGAGACACAAGCCCGCCTCAAGCCGCAAGCTGTCGCGCGCCCCAAGACCGACCGGCATCAGCCCGTCTGCCGCCAGCAACGCCTTTGCAAACCCCACGGCCTGATCGTTGGCCACAGAAATCTCGTAGCCATCCTCGCCGGTATAGCCCGAGCGTGACACCCACAGATCGCCAAATTCGGACGCCAGCACAGCCACATCCATAAACCGCATATCAGCGGCCCCCGCAGCAATGCCCGATAGCGTCGCCTCGGCCAGCGGCCCTTGCAACGCGAGCAAAGCCCGATCCCCGATCACCTCGATGTCGCATGTATCCGCCAAATGCGCCTGCATATGCGCGATATCGGCATCCTTGCAGGCGGCATTCACTACCACAAATAAATGATCACACCGATTGGCCACCATCAGATCATCCATGATCCCGCCC
>NVTS01000045.1 GCA_002732995.1 Marinosulfonomonas sp.
GTGCCGGTTGGGACGACTGCAACCTATTTGAAGATAGACGATGCTGGCCCAGTGGCTTTCACGTTCACCGATACATTGCGTGACGGGGCCGAAATTGCAGTTAAGGATTTGTTGGAGCAGGGCAAAGACGTGATACTATTGTCAGGCGACGTGCCTGCAGCCGTTGCAGACATAGCAGATCGSSTSGGMWTWKMMGMMTGGRMYGCYGARRYSYTRCCWSMWGACAAGGCSGCYCGYATCRMGRKSCTGWCMRARGCKGGTSSCAAGGTTCTGATGGTYGGYGACGGGCTGAATGACACGGCTGCCCTTACGGCGGCGCATGTGTCGATCTCGCCCGCAACAGCGCTTGATGCGGCGCGGGTGGCGTCGGATATTGTGTTGCTGGGCAACGACATGTCACCGATGGCAGACGCCACGGCGATCGCGCGTAAAGCTAGGCGGCGTATCCTGGAAAACTTCGGGATAGCAGCGGGATACAACTTGATTGCGGTGCCTATTGCATTGCTAGGTTTTGCCACACCGCTGATGGCGGCCTTGGCAATGTCGGTCTCATCCATCACAGTGTCCCTGAATGCACTGCGGCTGCGTTAGGGGGCTGATATGGAAATCATTGTCTATCTGATACCGATTTCGCTGTTTTTAGGCGGGCTTGGGTTAATTGCGTTTTTCTGGACCTTAAAGTCCAAACAATACGATGACCCCGAAGGTGATGCTCACCGTATCCTGAGCGACGAATGGGACGACAAACCGCGCCCCGACGAATAACGCCCATTCCCCCCCAATATCAGATGAAGGTTGTTGTAACGCTGCTTAACCCGTCAATGGCAACCGTGCAGCTTTGGCCGCGTATAATCGGCCCAACACCGGCAGGGGTGCCGGTATAAATCAGATCACCTGCCGCCAACGCGACCGAGCATGATAGATAAGCAATCACATCGGCCACCGGCCAGATCATATCGGCAAGATCACCGTCTTGGCGCAACGCCCCGTCCACATGTGCTGTGATGCGCCCCTGCACAGGGTGGCCAATTTCCGATACCGGATGCAGCGCACCACAAGGCGCGGAGTGATCAAACCCTTTGGCCAAGTCCCAAGGGCGGCGCATTTCCTTGGCGGCAGCCTGCATGTCGCGCCGTGTCAGGTCATTGCCTGTGGCATAGCCCCAAACGTGGCGTAGCGCTTGCTTGGCGTTAATATCAACGCCTGCCAGACCAATAGCCACCACCAGTTCGGCCTCGTGATGCAGGTTTTCGGTTTGCGGCGGGTAGGGCAGGGTGGCTCCGTCATCCACCACGGCATCAGCAGGTTTGGTAAAAAAGAACGGTGGCTCGCGATCCGGATCATTGCCCATCTCGCGGGCGTGGTCGGCATAATTGCGGCCAACGCAAAATATACGGCGCACGGCAAATCGTGTGGTGCTCTCGAAAATAGCAATGCTGGGGATCGTGGCTGCGGGCAGGGCGAACTGCACCACTTAGGTCGGGCCCAATGTGGTGCAGGTGATATCGCGGGCTTGCAGGCGGCGACAGGCAAGTTCGGCCGTTTGCTGTGTCATCCCGACAAAATTGGCGTCAAAACCGGTGTTGCGGCGCACCACCTTGCGAAGCGATCCATCAAGTGTGGTCATTTCCTTTAGCGCGGTCTTTAGCAATATCCGTTCGGCCTGATGTTGCGATGAATAGCGGCCAACATTAACCCCCCACAACCGCCCGCCGGATGTTGACACGCGGGTCACAATAATCGGGGTAGGTTGGGTGGCCGGAGCCGTTGAAACCGAGGCCAGAACAACATGCGCGGGGCGCGGTGTGGGGGGGGATGTAAATACGGGGGCCGGGCCTGATGGCACAGGCGTGGATGCCGCGAGCTGTTCGGTAGCAATGGTTCGCTGGGCCTCCTGAACTGCGTTTTCGATTTCGCTTTTCATCGCGATCAGCAGTTCTGCTGGCGGGGCTGTCACAGGGCGATGCGGTGGCCGCACGCTCGTTTTTACAGCCCTGATCAGGCGAATGGTTTTGCCAGCCGCCCCAGGGGTGTATCCGGGTGCTGATGCGACGGCGACAGGTGACGGGCTGCTATAGTTCGGCAAACTGGGCTTGCGGACCTGTGCACGGCTGGGGGCGCGGCGGAAACCCAGATCCATCAGCTCGGCCACTTTGGCGTTGCGGGTAGATGTCGAGCGGCCACCAAACACTGTCACGATAATGCGTTCATTGCCGCGCTGCGCCGAAGCCACAAGATTAAAGCCCGCCGCACGGGTATAGCCGGTTTTGATGCCGTCCGCCCCGCGATAAGCGTTCAGAAACCGCCGGTTTGTGTGTGACACGGTTTTAACACCGGCGTCTGCCGTGATCCGTGAAAACAGGTTGTAGTATTCTGGATAGTCGTAAAAAACATGCCGCCCCAGCGTGGTCATATCGCGGGCTGTCGACAGGTGGCCCGATTGGGTCAATCCGTGCATATTCTTAAAGGTGGTGCGCGACATGCCCATAGCTTTGGCGGTGCGGTTCATCCGGCGCGCATACGCGGCCTCTGATCCTGAAATGGCCTCGCCAATGGCGGTGGCGGCATCATTGGCGGATTTAACGGCGGCTGCACGGATCAAATAGCGCAGTTTGATTCTCTGCCCCGGTTTCAGCCCCAGTTTTGACGGCGGCTGTGCAGCCGCATGTTTCGAGATTAGCACTTTGGTATCAAGCGATATTTCACCGCGTTTAATCGCCTCAAAGGCGACATATAACGTCATCATCTTGGTCAGGGATGCCGGATGCAGGCGGGTATCGGCATTGCGCGAATGCAGCACCTTGCCGGTGCGGGCGTCGACTACAAATGCGGCATAAGGTGCAGCCACACCTTTTATTGGCGTGAATGCCACCAGACAGACCATAACTGTCAAGAATAGCCCATTACGGACATACTGCCCCAGACGTTGTTTCACGTCGCTCACCATACTCTGCCTCGTGCTGCCGATTTTTCGGTCAGCTTCTTATCATTACTTATTATTATTACAGTGATCATAACATAAGGGTGATTCTGAGAAAATACCCTAATTTCAATAAGTTTGCGGATGTTTATCGGGTGAAATTGACAGATATAGCGGTGTGAGGGTCTGTCACCGCTAGATGTTAGAATGTGGCGGAAATGTGGCAATCTGGATGCGCGGGGTGTTGCCATGCTCCGGCGAACCATTCGGATGATGGAAAACCGGCTTAATCGTCCGGATTTTACCTATCTGGAATTGCCCCCCTTTATCCTGTCCGCCAGAGTGCTTATATACGGCCTCGGAACTGACGATGGAAAACGCCCCTTGATTTCAAAACAGATATACCCGTTGCAGATGATGTCCGATAAGGACGATCAGGATGACAGCGACACAGGGCTTGCGCTTAAAACCCGCCCTAAAACGGCGCGCCCGCCACTGTATAAGGTGCTGTTGTTGAATGACGACTACACGCCAATGGAATTCGTCACCCATGTGCTGGAGCAGATTTTCGGCCTAAGTGCGGCACAATCGGTTGAAATTATGCTGACGGTGCACAAAAAGGGGCTGGCGGTTGTCGGCGTTTTCTCGCATGAAGTGGCGGAAACAAAAGTGGCGCAAGTGATGGATTTGGCCATTCGCAACCAGCACCCGCTGCAATGCACCATGGAAAAGGAATAGGGCCACAGGCCTGAACCCGCGATGAAAGCATCCCGTTTATCCCTGATTATAGAAAGTGGCGCCTTGGTCTTGCCCGAGGCGGGGCAGATTGCCGTTTACGGTGCCGCTGCAGACGATGACCTGAGAGCGCTGCCAAAAGAGCGCTGCGAAATCATTCAGAGGTTCAAACCGGACCATGATGCGCTAATGACCCGCGGGTTTCAGGTGGCGGTGAGCGCAGGCGGGCCATATGCGGTGTCGGTGGTAAAACTGGCCCGTTCCAAGGTCCAGACGCGGATGATGCTGGCTGAAGCGGTGGCAAAAACCCCTGGCGGGTTGATCATCGTTGACGGGTTGAAAACCGAGGGGGCCGACGGATTCTATAAGGAATGTCGCAAACGGCTGGCGGTGTCCGAGGCCTTTTCCAAGGCGCATGGCAAATTGTTCTGGTTCACGGCTGAAGATGTTTTTGATGATTGGGCCGACAAGGGGCCGATCACCTTGGAAGACGGGTTTCAAACTGTCGCGGGGGTGTTTTGCGCCGAGAAAATTGACCGTGGATCACGGGCGCTGGTGGCCGCGTTGCCGCAAAAACTGCCAAAACGTCTGGCTGATCTGGGGGCGGGCTGGGGATATCTGTCGCGCCACATCCTGATGCGTGAAAAGATCCGCGAATTGCATTTGATCGAGGCGGATTTTGCTGCCCTTGAGTGTGCCCGCAAGAATGTGACGGATGCGCGCGCCCATTTCCACTGGGCTGACGCGATGCGCTTTACCCCGACGCAGCCCTTTGACGGTATCATCACCAACCCGCCGTTTCACACCAGCCGCAAGGCGGACCCGGACATCGGGCGCAGCTTTATCACGGCGGCTGCCGGAATGCTGACGCCTTCGGGTCAGTTGTGGCTTGTTGCCAACCGCCATCTGCCGTATGAGCGCACCCTTGCCGAGACATTCCGAAATGTCGAGGAAGTCGCGGGTGATAATGCCTTCAAAATCCTTCGGGCCACACGACCCTTGCGCGGCGCGCGCTAAAGCCCCTTAATCAACCCCTAGAATCAGGAGCTATGGTATGTCTTTTTCGATTGCAGGAAAAACCGTGATTGTAACAGGTGCTGCCAATGGTATCGGCTTGGCTATCGGGCGCCAGTTTGCCGAGGCGGGGGCAAATGTGATGTTTGCCGATATGGACGAAGAACGCCTAGCCAAGGAATTGGGCGACGAGGCTGAAAAGGACGACAACGTCCGGGTTTTCGCCGGTGATTTACGCAAGAAACTGACGATTGCCAATTTGTTGTCGGCCACGATTGATGCGTTTGATCGGGTGGATATCCTGGTCAACGCCTCGCGCCAGATTGCGGTATCGGCGAACCCGCTGAATGCCAAAGAAGACGGTATGGAGGGCCTGCTGGAGCAAAACCTAATGACCAGCCTGCGCCTAAGTCAGGCCGTGGCCAAGCGGATGATCTGCCAGGCCGAGCGCGAAGCGAATGAGGATGCGCCGGTGGGGGCCATCGTGAACCTGTCGTCGATTGCGGCTGAACGGGCACACCCAAAGCTGTTGGCCTATTCGGTGTCGACTGCCGCGCTAAACCAGATGACGCGCTCATTGGCGGTGGCATTGGCACCGGAGCGCATTCGGGTGAACGCGGTGGCGTTCGGATCGGTGATGAGCACAAGTTTGAAAGACATGCTAAAGGGCGACGAGGAATGCCGCGCCGATATTATTGCCCACACGCCGCTGGGCCGTATTGCCAGCGCCAGTGAAGTGGCCGAAGCGGTGCAGTTTTTGGCGTCGGACAGTGCTGGGTTTATGACCGGACAGATCATGACGGTTGATGGGGGCCGCAGTCTGCTTGACCCCGTGGCATCGCCCGCGCATTAGGGCGATTACCGAGGCAGGAGTGAAGTGATGACTGACGATTTCAGCAGGCAGAAAGCCAAGGCATCCGATTGGTTCCGCCAATTGCGTGGCCAGATTTGCACAGTATTCGAGGCGCTGGAAGATAGCCAAACCAGCGGTCTTTTTGCCGATAAGCCTGCCGGGCGTTTTGATGTCAGCAAAACCACACGCGCCAGCGATGATGGCACGGATGCTGGTGGTGGTTTGATGTCGGTGATGCGTGGCGGGCGGGTGTTCGAGAAGGTCGGCGTCAATGTGTCGACGGTTTACGGCACCTTGGGCGCGCGGGCTGTGGATGCGATGGCATCGCGCAAGGGGCTGACGGGGATGAAGGATGATCCGCGCTTCTGGGCCTCGGGCATTTCACTGGTGGCGCATATGCAAAACCCGCACGCGCCAGCGGTTCATATGAATACGCGTATGTTCTGGACGCCGCATGGCTGGTGGTTTGGCGGCGGGTCAGACCTGAACCCCTGCATTGAATATCCCGAGGATACAGCGGCGTTTCACGCGGTGCAAAAACAGCAGTGTGATTTGCATGATCCGGCCTATTATCCGCGCTTCAAGGAATGGGCGGACGAGTATTTCTATGTGCCGCACCGCAACCGTGCGCGCGGGGTTGGTGGTATATTTCTGGATGATCACAACACCGGCGACTGGGACGCGGATTTTGCCTTTATTCAGGATGTGGGCCGGGCATTTTTGATGGCGTTCCTGCCGGTCACCGAAAAGCGCCGAAACACCCCGTGGACGGATGCGGATAAGGACACCCAACTGGTGCATCGCGGACTCTATGCTGAATATAATCTGGTTTATGACCGCGGCACTAAATTCGGGCTGGAAACGGGGCATAATGTGGATGCGGTTCTGATGAGCCTGCCACCGATGGCCAAGTGGGTTTGAGGGGGCATTACTTCACGCTGTTTTGGAGTGCCTTTAGGATGTGTGAACCAAGCAGTCGTGTGTTTTTCTGTTTCCCATCACCGTAAAAATAATCGACTCCAAGTGAGGCAGCTATTTCGCGCAGGGCGGGTTTGGCCATAGAAAGCTCGTCGCCGTTTTCTTTGACTTTGATAGTTCCGTTTTCATAACGTCTCACTTCGTAAGGCCCAAAGGTTTCTACGTCAGTTACTTTAAGCTCATCTAAAGATCGTTGTTCGCGGCTGGATACTGTGGTGGGAAGACGCAGAGCATTTGTGCCTGTGGCCGCCAGCTCTCTAACTTCATTTGCGGGTAAGTCGTATAATTCTTCGATAGATACCCCCTCGTCCTCACTAATATTTATGCGAAGAACAAACACACGATCTACTTGACCAAATGTGTTTGGGTTAAAGGATACATGAGTGCTCGTTGTAACGGTTTTAACTGAAATGCGCTCATTTTCAGCACTAATCACATCATATCCGTATTGATTCGTGTCTAAGGCCATTTGCCCGCGTGTGACCATTGCAACGTATAATTCGCCAATGCGCCCTGTAAGGTGATTAATCTCACCAGAGGACACTCCCCAACTCAACTCTTTTTCAAACCAAGACAAGGCATCAGCTAGGGRTTGAATAATTTGAACCTGAGTTAGTGTTTGAGACATGTCTACCCCCTGATAGCTTCCAGCATCACATGCACATTTTCGGGGTCGGCATCAGGGGTGATGCCGTGGCCCAAATTGAAAATGTGTGGCCCACCTGACAGGGCCTTGACGATGCGTTTGGTTTCGCTGATTAGGCGATCACCGCCTTCGACCATCAGTTTAGGGTCAAGGTTGCCCTGCACACAGCCGTCCTTTTGCAAAACGTCAGCGGCCCATTTCAAATCGACCTTTGTATCGAGCGCCAGACAATCCGCGCCCACGGCTTTGGCAAACTCGGCGTAAGCAGGCCCAGCTTCACGCGGGAAGGCGATGACGGGGATATTGGGGTGCTTGGCTTTTAGGGCCGCAATGATCTTGCGGGTGGGTTCCAGCGCGTATTTGTTGAAATCATCGCCCTTTAGTGACCCGGCCCAACTGTCGAACAGTTTGACCACCTCGGCCCCTGCCTCGATCTGCATCAACAGGTATTGGATGGTGGCGTCGGTGATGCGGTCCAGCACGGCCTCGAATGTGGCGCGGTCGGTGTTTTTCAGGGCGTGGGCCGGTGCTTGGTCCGGCGTGCCGCGGCCTGCGATCATGTAGGTGGCGACGGTCCACGGTGCACCGGCAAAGCCGATCAGGGTGGTTTCGGAGGGCAATTCGCGGCGCAAGATGCGCAGGGTTTCATAGATCGGGGCCAGTTTGTCGTGGATCGCATCGGCGGGTTTCAGGGCGGCGGCCTGATCTGCGGTTGTGATGGTCGACAGGCGCGGGCCTTCGCCGGTGACAAACCACACATCCGCGCCCAAGGCCTGGGGCACCAGCAGGATATCGGCAAACATAATGGCCGCGTCAAAACCGTAGCGGCGGATCGGTTGCAGGGTGACTTCGGCGGCCAGATCGGAATTATAACAGAGCGACAGGAAATCACCGGCCTGCGCCCGTGTGGCCTTGTATTCCGGCAGGTAACGCCCTGCTTGGCGCATCATCCAGACAGGGGGGGTATCCAATGTTTCGCCAGCCAATGCCCGCAGCAGTTTCTTTTGTTCAGTCATAACAATCCCCTAATCGTGTAGATGTTAAATCAAGTCCCTTGCCAGCGACATGATGTCAAGTCTCTGGCGGGTGGATTGACATTGTCAGGCGCATTTGACGCGCTTAAACAGGGGTATGACGCAGAATTTACCCACCCCCGCTTCGCCGCTGAAAATTGGCACCCGTGGCTCGCCTTTGGCGCTGGCGCAGGCCTATGAAACGCGCAGCCGTTTGATGGCGGCGTTTGATCTGGAGGAGGCGGCATTTGAAGTGGTGGTGATCACCACGTCGGGGGACCGGATACAGGACCGCCCGTTAAAAGAGGTTGGCGGCAAAGGGTTGTTCACCAAAGAGATTGAGGAGGACATGCTGTCGGGTAAAATCGACATTGCGGTGCATTCGATGAAGGATATGCCTGTGGATCAGCCCGAGGGGTTGTTGCTGGACACCTACCTGCCACGTGAAGATGTGCGCGATGCGTTTGTATCGCCATCGGTCAAACGGTTGGCGGATTTGGCGCAGGGCGCGGTTGTGGGCACCTCAAGCCTGCGCCGCCGAGCGCAGTTGTTGCATATCCGCCCTGATCTTCAGGTGGTTGAATTTCGCGGTAACGTGCAGACAAGATTGAGAAAACTGAATGAGGGCGTGGCTGAGGCGACGTTTTTGGCGATGGCAGGTTTGGTCCGGTTGGGCCGCATGGATGTGGTGCAATCGGCCGTCGAGGTGGACGAGATGTTGCCCGCCGTGGCGCAAGGCGCGATCGGGATTGAACGGCGCGTGGATGACATGCGCATCGCGGATATGCTGGTGGCGATCCATGATGTTGAAACGGGTCAGCGGCTGGCAGCCGAGCGGGCATTTTTGGCAGCGCTTGACGGGTCATGCGAAACCCCGATTGGCGGCTTGGCGGTGTTGGAAGGTGGCACGATCTATCTGCGTGGCGAGATATTGCGCCCTGACGGATCCGAGTGTTTGGCGGACGAGGATCGCGGCCCGATTGAGGACAGTGCCGAGATGGGGCGGGCTGTGGCCGGGCGGTTACGGGAACGCGCGCCGGACGGGTTTTTTGACTGGYWWKARWRCYATATGAATTCCATATGAATCGCATATGAAATTTTATGCGCTGGGCGCGGCAGGTATTTCAAGCGATTTGCAATTATTTCTAAAAGAGCGGCATAATTCGCCCACTCTTGGGGTGAATTATGTTTCCTGTTTATGCAAATGGCTTTTGAAAAGAAGAGTGGGCTGGGCGTGCTAATCGGAGTGCTAATCCGGCAGCACCTTGCCTGGGTTCATGATGTTGTTCGTATCCAGCGCCGTTTTGATCTGGCGCATGGCGGTTAGCGCCACCGCATCCTTGCGCCGCGCCATTGAGGGGCGTTTTGACAGACCCACGCCATGCTCTGCCGAGAAACTACCGCCAAGGTCTTTTACCACCTCCTCAACGGTTTCCATGATCTGGTGGGCGAGCTGTTTATCATCCGATGTGGGCAAAACTGTATAGTGGATATTGCCGTCGCCAAGGTGGGCAACGCAGGTGGTTTTCGCGCCAGCGTCCATGGTCTCGACAAGAGCATCAGCGCGCTCAAAGAAGGTGGCGATCTTATCGAGTGCCACGCATATATCGGTATCGACGCGCGGCGAGATGGCAAACACAATCTCGGCCGAGGCTTCGCGGCGTCTCCACATTTCGCTCCGCTGCGCCTCGTTCTGGGCGATCATGGCATCCAGAACGGTGCCCGCTTCCATCATTTCGCCCAACGCATTTTCAAGAATATCGTTGACGGGGGTGGTGGGCGCTGTGGTGGCGACTTCGACCAATAGGTTGACGTCATATTCGGTATCAAACGGCGGGCGCGCATCGGGGAAGCGGGCTGCGAACATGTCCATGAATGTGCGCGGCATATATTCAAACGCCTCGACCAGCCCGCCGGTTTGGGTTTGTAGGCGGTTCAGCAGGGTTAGGGCATCGGTGAGGGATGGCACGGCGACCATAGCGGTGGCGCAAGCGACGGGTTTGGGGAACAGCTTCAGCACCGCTTTGGTGATGATGCCCAAGGTGCCCTCGGCCCCGATAAACAGGTCTTTCAGGTCATAGCCCGAGTTGTCTTTGTGCAGTTCCGACATCAGGTTCATGATTTCGCCCGAGGGTAAAACNACTTCAAGCCCTAGGCACAGGGCGCGGGTATTGCCGTAGCGCAGCACGTTGGAGCCGCCCGCGTTGGTGGACAATGCGCCGCCAATCATCGCCGTGCCACGCGCCCCAAAGAACAGCGGGAAGATCAGGTTATGATCGTCTGCCACGTCCTGAAGGCTGGCGATAATGGTGCCAGCACCGACAATGGCGATGCGTGCATCCGGGCGCAGATTATGGATGGTGTTCATCCGCTCAACCGACAGCNTGATGGCGTCTTTGGCATAGGTGCCGCCGACAAGGCCGGTGTTGCCCGACACAGGTACAACGGCGGTTTTGGTGGCGTTGGCGAGTTTGATAACCTCGCTGACTTGTTCGGTATTTGCCGGACGCACTACGGCAATCGGGGTTGAATTATACGCGCCAGTGGTATCGTGGGCATAGCGGGTGGTATCGCCGCCCGTCAGCACATGATTGGGGCCGGTGATTTTGGCAAGAGCTGCGGGAATATCCATCGGTCAATCCCTTTTTCTGGGTGGCTGGCCACGATATTTGACCGTGAGGGCGGGGTCAATTTCGCTTTGATCATAGACGCCAAGCACGATGCCAACGCCCTTTGGATTGGCTTTGCCCGCGTCAATTTCGGCATCCGGTTTGGTGACGCGTTGCGACATGCGGCGGGACCATTGGTGTAGGTGGCCATACATTTGCGATATGATATCGATGTGGTCCGCGCTGCTGCCAAGGTCGTTATATTCGTTCGGGTCGACTTGCAGGTCGAACAGCATCGGCCGGAATCCGCCTTCGGCATGGATGAATTTGTAGCGCTCGTCGGTGACCATAAACAAGCGGGCATTGCGGTTGGTCACGCCCAGTTGGGCCGCCATCGGGCTGGTGGAGTAGTCGTATTCGCTAATGGCGCAGGTCCGCCAATCGACGGGTGCTTTGCCATGCAGAAAGGGCAGCAGCGAACGCCCCTCGATGATGTGACCGGGCACAGTGCCGCCTGCAACCTCGACAAAGGTGGCGGGCAGGTCAATGGATTCGACCAGCGCATCGCAGGTGCTGCCACGGGTGGCATCGGCATCGATTGAGGGATCATAAATGATCAACGGCACCTTRACYGAWYRCTCATGRAACAGGYMTTTTTCRCCCAKCCAGTGGTCGCCCAGATAATCGCCATGATCCGAGGTGATCACGATCATCGTGTTGTCCATCTGCCCAGTCGTTTCGAGGTAATCAAACAGCCGCCCCATCTGGTCATCGCATTGTTTGATCAGGCCCATGTAGGCTGGGATCACCTTGTTGCGGACCTCGTCGCGGGAAAATGCCTGACCGATGCGGTTGTTCATAAAGGCGTTATAGATCGGGTGCGGATCAATCCGCTCGCTTTCATCGCGCAGCGCAGCAGGGACGTGCTGGGGCCCGAACATATCATGGTAGGGGGCGGGCACGATATAGGGCCAATGCGGTTTGATATAGGAAAGATGGGCGCACCACGGTGCCTCGGCTTGTTCAATGAACTTGATCGCCTCGCCTGTTAACCACGGTGTTTCGCTGTCTTCTTCGGCAATGTTGGCGGGCTTATCTGCGTTGGTCATGAACCAGCCCGAGGCGATGTCGTTGCCCTCAACCCCGGCATTGGCAAAGTCGGCCCAGGGGTTTTCACCGGCATAACCCCTGGATTTCAGATACTCGTTATAGGGCGAGCGGTTTTCATCATAAAACCCGTCTGGCCCTTGCGCCCACAACCCGTCATCGCGCTGCCAGATATCGAAACCGCATTCGGCCTGCCGTGCCCCAATCACGCTGTCGGGCGACAGGCCAAGACGCTCCATCCCGGCCTGATCCACCTTCATATGGGTCTTGCCGATCAGCCAGCAACCCATACCAAGCGGGCGCAGGTGGTCACCCAATGTCATCTCGCCAACCCGCAAGGGGTAGCCGTTATATTGGGCCCCGTGCGAGGACGGATAGCGACCGGTATAGGTGCTCATCCTTGAGGCACCACAGACGGGGGATTGCACATAGGCGCGGGTGAACCGCACGCCCTTGGCGGCGATCCGGTCGATGTGCGGGGTGTGCAGGTGCGGGTGGCCCGCACAGCTGAGGTAGTCAAACCGCMMSWSSKCRWMSMKSWYGRMCAKSMKSTKKWTYKKMMYKSSWSCATGRSGMASRMMARCGGCNKWRTCGYYRMGCSMGMYSRRSKWYGWCMRCRCYSWKKYSCYGTTCGCATCGAYCACCGTCAGCTTGACCCATGCCCTGCCGGTCAACCGCTCCATTGAAAGTGTGGCGCTGGTCATATCGGTGCCGACGATTTTGTTGGTGGCAACGCCTGGCCCCTGAATGGCGATGGTGGTGGCAGGGGAGCATTCGATGATGGCTTGGCTGCGGTCGTCATTCAGACGGAAATCATGGATTTCAGGGCCGGTCGAGGAGTAGAACTCGCCGGCCTTAAGCGCCGCGAGCAATGTTTCGGGGGTGTTTTCCTGCGCCTTGACCATGACCCAGCCGCCAAAATGATCAAGGATGGAAAAATGGGCATCATCGGTGGCGATGGCGGTCAGGCGACGGCCCTCGTTCAGCATGTGCTCATAGGACAGGGTGCCGTCACCGCGATCATTTTCCACCGCACAGCCGTGGTTATAGATTTCCACCGCATGGGCGGCGGTGACTTTGCGGGCATCCACATCGGTCAGGCCGGACCAATGCGGGTGGGCAATGGCAACAAATGCCCCGGCGGCACGCGCACGGTTTGTCAGTTCGGTGATGGTTTCGCCTTTGCCAAACGTCCAGAAATCCGGCGAGTCGGGGGCGGTGAAATCCAGCGGCAGACCGATCGCCAGCACATGCCACATATCGCCGTTTTCCATGGCGTCGATGTGCAGTTCAGCCCCGAACAGGGTGGTGAAATCATCGTTGTGATAGGCCGAGGTGTCAACAAGCGGGTAGTCAAACAAGCCAATGAAATGATCGGTCAGGCTGATGAAATCATAACCTTCCTCCTGATAACGGCGGCAAACCTCTTGCGGTTCTAACTGCCCGTCAGAGCGGGTGGAATGGGTGTGCATATTACCACGGTGGAATTTGCCGGGAGCGGTGAAAAAACTGGTGAGCATGGTGTTGGCCTTTGACCTGGTTGCGCGTTAATCCAACCCAGATTGATGATAGTTTTGCGACGCCGCAAGCCAGTTAGCGACAAAGTTTCCGATATTTACGTCAAGTTCTGCCAGCAGCCAGGCCCAGCCCGAGGCGTGCATGTCGCGATCAGTAAGGCTGCCCTGAATGGTCGGGCGCGGCATCGAGAATTCCAGCACATTCAGCACATTCAGCGTGTGCAGCTCGAACCGCTTTATATCGGCCTCGTCGGTTTTATAAAGCGCCGCAACACGGGCGGTCGATAGCGCCTTGCAAACAGCGTGGTGGGTGTCGGCATCATCGCTGAATATGTCGATGGTCAGGGTGAACGGACCCGCGTTCTTGCCGCGGATTTTGCTGGTGATATGTCCCAGCCTAGCCATGCTTCACCTCGTCGGTTTTTACGGTTTGATCCAGTTCCGCCGCGAGATCACAAGTGATCTGATACATCCAGTCCACCGCGCTGTCAGTGCTGTCAGTGCCGCAAGCGCCAGCGGTGCCGACGATCAACAGCACACCAGCCTTAGCGTGGGCCTGCATCAGGATGCGCCATTCGGCCATGGTGGAGGCGCGGGACTATTTCGATGTTCCCGCGCCCGGATAGTGCGCTCCACTGTCGGTTGATCCGCCATCAACGCAGATCACATCGGGGTTCATATCAACCCCGCGCCAAAATGCGGCCTCGTCAAACCCAAGGCTTATTGCGCCGTTGGGGATCAGAATGCGGGTCATTTAAAGCGTGCCCCGTGTCATTGGGTGAATTTACTTAAACGGGACATGCTCTAATCACTGATCGCTTGAGGTTTCTTGATAATCCTGCGCAGGAACATCGGGGCGACAAGCCGACGATGGCCGCGACCCACAGCCCGATGGCGATGCCGGACGAGAACAGACAGCTCCATTCGCCGCCCGAAACAACCATGGCACGGCGCAATGAATCCTCCATGTGGCTGCGCAGTAGAATTCCGAGGGTAATCGGCACCGTCGGCACGTCCAGTTTGCGCAGGAAAAAGCCCATGGCGCCAAAGCCGATCATCAGCAACAGATCGAAGGTGGAGCCGGATAGCGAGTAAGTCCCGACAAAGGACACCATCGTCACACCGGGCAGTAAAACCACGTTGGCAATCAACTGCGAGGTGATCAGGCCCCAGACCACATCGGGGCGTTCGGTAAACAGCATCGGGCCGGGGGTGATGTTCAGCGTCATCAGCAGCGCCASCAGCRCGGTGGTGGTGCCCGACCTGGCACGCCCGGCGTCACGCATCGGGATCAGGGCACCACCGGCGGCGGCGTTATTGCCAGCCTCGGGGGGCGCCACGCCGCGCACATCGCCTTTGCCAAATTGCGAGTTGTCTTTGCCGTGGCTTTCGATGAACACAAATACTTCGGTCACTGCGAACAGCCCGACGATGGCGACCAGAAAACCCACCCCGTCGACGACCTCAAGAAACCCGAAGGTAAAGCGCGGCATGCCGGATGAATYGTCCAACCCGATCATAGCAATGCCCAGGCCGATGCAGGCGGAGATTGCGGCCTTGGCCATCGGATAGCCGTCAAGCGTGGTCATCAGTGCGGGCTTGTCCCCGGGGATGTCGGTGGCGGTTTACTGCCTTCGGCCTTGGAGATATACTGCGGGCCGAACACCTGATGGGTCTTGCATTAAACAGCTTGGCCCCTTGTGGATGCTCACAGCTTTCCGGTATCTCGGTGATCGCCTCAACCGCCTCAATCAGCTTGGTGCCAGCTTGGTGCGATCCTCTGGGCCTTTGTAACCTGCGGCTTCCATCCCGTCCTTGATGGTGAACAGCGTTTCCCGGCAGTTGAACATATGGGCGTAGGTGGACACGTCTTTTGGATCATCGACAGGCGCGCCGTTTTCATCGACGCCAACAGCGGCGCGATAGAACTTGTCATACTCGGTCTGGTTGGTCTGCGCATAGTGGGCATGCTCTCCCAGAAATGGGTGCCTTCCAGAAGATCCAGATATGGTGTGGCGAAATCAACCGCCTCGAGCAAATCTACAAAGCCGAAAATTGCAGGCGCGCTGGGTCCGGAAAACTCGCCCAACTCCTTGACGAAAGTCAGAACCGCGGGGCCGACCATAACGTGATAGATCACCTCGGTTTCATGCGGGATTTTCGGGAAGTATCTGGTGAAAGAGGTTTCCGTCGGAAGGAATGGCAATTTTGGCGATCACTTCGCCGCCCTGTTTTTCAATCGCTTCGCTAAAGAAATCTCGGTGGTTATGGCCAAAGGCAAAATCAGGAAAGATCATCGTGATCTTTTTTCCCAGATTGCTGGCCACCCACGGGGCCATTGCCTGCACCTGGCGTTTCACATTGGCAATGCCCGGCTGCAAAGTGTAGCGGTTCAACATGCCGGACGCCACATGATGCCCCTCGGACACCACAAAATACGGCATCTTCAGTTCGGGCGACCAGCTGCCTTTGGTTTTTCACGCTCCAGTGCGCCCTGCATCGGGTCGATGAATTCGGTTCCGGCCACCATGCTGTCGTCGGTTTATCTGGCCATGCGCCACATATTCCCCGAGGTGCCGATCAGCGCTGGCGCGTTCGAGCCGCTGCATGTGATCCGGCAAAACAGGATACTAAGTTGATCGAGGAAGACGTGCGGCCGGGACGCTATAGCGTGGCCGATGCCGCACGGCTGTTTGGCTCAAAATAACCTGGATTTTGTGCTGATTAGGCGGCTGAGGTGGCCTCGTCACTGGAGGATGAGGAGCGGACAATCTCGCTGATCAGCGTATTGATCCGGTTCTTCAGCTTCTTGTTCTTGATGCGGGACAGGGCTGCCGCGATGCGGGCGGTTTCCATATCCATTGGCGGCATGGTGTCGTAATTTTGCCCCTCAAGACCCTCAAAGAAAAACGCGGGCGTTATGTCCAGCAATTTTGACAGCTCGAACATCCGGCTGGCGGAAACACGGTTGGCACCGGTTTCGTATTTTTGCAGTTGTTGAAAGGAAATGCCCAGATAATCGGCAACGTTTGATTGGGTTAAACCGCGAACCGTGCGGATTTCTTTGATGCGCTTGCCGACGTGTATATCTACAGGATGGGGCATGTGGTTTCCTTGTTATGTTTCTCGTCATGCGAGTATCCAGCATTTGAGGTACCTATCAATCCGTTACTTGTGATCTGGAATGGTGTTCAGATTGGACATAGCTGGATGATAAGTATACCATGCGATTGCGGACTCGGTAATTAGTGTATCTAGTTGAAATAATGGAGTTTTTATGGTTGTGCCTCAAAGTCAGTCAATACTGTTCGAGTTGTTAAGATCTTTTACGATGCTTGCAAGCACGCTAAATTTGTCAAAAGCAGTCAGGGAATTGGGCAGTACGCGCCAAACGGTTCGCCGTCATATCCGGCTGCTGGAGGAAAGCAAAGGGGTGGCTTTGTTTGTCCTTGAGGATCGTCAATATCAGCTAACCGAAGCAGGGCGGCGGTCATTGCCCGAGGCCGAAGAGTTGTTGGCGCGTGGCGAGGCGTGGTTGAACAACCAATCGGACCACATTAACGGGCTGTCACACATCATTTACGAGGATGATCCAAAATTCACATATTACTTGCAGCAATATCCACTTGGCAATCTATGGAGTAATAGCTCTCATTTGTTGCAATCCGGCTTTAAGTGCTGGGCCGATGCGGGAGGGGATATTGAAAGCCCGGCGTTCTCATTAATAAGGCCGTATTTGGTGATATATCGCCAGATTGACGATGACTGGATCTGTGTTGAAATCGGGGACATGTCATCTTATGCGAACTGGCAAGGATGGCGTTGGGCGCGCAGCAGTGTAGGCAAGGGAATCCCCCATTTGCCTGGTGGGGCAGGGTTTGCCCGCTTGCTGTTACATCCGTTTCAAGAGATGCGTGACCACGAGACAGTGCGACTGGATCATATCCATACGCAGCTACCGGATAAAGATGGCAAAGAGATGGTTCCGATCAGCTATCAGAGGTTGCTGATGGGATGTCATTTCCCGGATGGTAGTTTCGCCTTGGCGACACTGGTTGACCGGACAAGAAATATAATAATTGAAGGTTTGAGCAAGGAGCAAGCAGACTCAATGCCTGCTGAATTTGTGATGGATATCCAGTCTCTATAATTAAGACTCCCCACTTCGCGTAATAATACGCTAATATTTAGTTATCGCAACTATAACGGGAGAGGGACGTGAGTATACACAGTACATTTGAAGGCGCGAGGTTTACAACTGACGCTTTGAATATTGCACAAGATAACGGGATATCATTGCGAGTTGGAACTTGCTTTTCGGAATATGCCGATATTGTTTCTATGGAGCGCTCACATCAACCTGTGGGGCGGCCATTTGATTATAGGCACAATGATTTTAACCCGACAAACGGGTTCTGGATTGTTGGCAAAAACGAAAAAGGCGAGTTGGTTCATACACAGGCTCTGCGGTTGGTAAATCTGGAGGGCAAGCCTCTGTCCAGTTATTTGTCTGAACGGTTTGTTGATTTTCCGCCGCCCGGGATTGATCTTGATTACAAGAAATCGCGTTACAATCCAGGCCCGAGTGCGCATCGCATAAGTGGAACCGTGGGTTATCACGGGGATTTCTGGCTGAGCAGTGATTACCGGGGCACAGGCATGTGTAACATTTTGGCGCGATTTGCTCTGGCCTCATGTCTCTTAAGGTGGTCGCTGGATTATGTGATCGGATTTATGATCAACCCGATTGCCCTCAAAGGGTTGGCCGAACGCGAAGGATATATGCATTCGGAACCGGGGGCGTTATTCTGGCATCTGGCAAACAGTGACAAGGTCATTSAAACGTTCATGGTCTGGATGGCGCGCGAAGACATCAATCACCTACAGACCATCCCGTTGCAGGGGTTCGTGCGCCAGCCTGCACCGAGTATTGGCATAGCGGCTGAATGATTTCGTTGATCTGTTTGAACGGCGGCTGACAGATGTCTAAAGATATTGCTGTTGCAGCCTACCCTCGGGCTGCCAGCAACACGGCTGCGATCTCGACAAATCCGGCACCGCCCTTTTGGGTGGTGATCCAGTGCGGGGTGGCCTCCATCTGGTCCTGAAAATCCAGCACATTGGCAACGCCKMRYKWWKYSGSMAMGRWSSSGAWMWKSGGSKYGYYRYYYKKRMWKTSRMMRSMRMMKRMSMKSKWKKKYWYRTKSMKRTCSRKGWYWWRSSCCAGWRCMTCGGCGCTAAACCGGCGCGACATCGACAGCTTGTCATAGTCGCCATACCAGCCGTTAACGTGGATCGAGGAGATTTTGGCAATCGCGCCTTCCTGCTCGAATATATCCTTGATTTGCGCAATGGCAGCGGCATCCAGCGGTGGCACATCTTCGCAAAAATCCACAGCGAGGTCGGCCTCGCGGTAGGGCTGATCAGCAGAAATGGCGCTGCCCGGAACTTCGGCCAGAATGCGGGACCGGATGTGGTCCAGTTTTCGCTGGTTAATGGTGCGCGTGGCGGCATCGGCGAAATATTCACGGCGCATTTTGCGGCTATTTTTGTCGTAAGCGAAATAAAACGCGCCATTTTCGCCAACCACGCCACTGACCGGCCAAAACCGCGCGATCATATCGCACCATCCAGCGGGGCGACCCGTGATGGCGGCAACGTGAAATCCTGCGTTGTGCAGATTTTCAAGGGCTGTGTAGGCGGCGGCAGGCAACTGGCCATCAGTGGTCAGGGTATCATCGATGTCGGTGAAAACAGTGGTGATTTTGGCGGCATCTGTGGTGGGGAATTCAGAAATCGGGCGCATGGCATGCTCGCTGTTATCGACGGGTGCCATGTGCTGGATTAACGGCGGCGGTCGCGGCGCGATGACATGGGTTGGAACGCCACGCCGACATGGGCCTCGCAATAGGGTTTGCCGGGCTMGGACGTCAGGCCGCAGAACCAGAATTCTTCGGTCGCGGGATCGCCGATTGGCCATTTGCAGGTGCGTTCGGTCAACTCCATCAGGCTGATCTTTTTGGCCTGCTTTTCGACTTCGCGCACGCTGGCCAATACTTCGGGGCTGATTTCATTTGCCGAAGGTTGCGGTGGCAGGGGTTGGCCCGCCGGAATGATCACCTTGCGCACAGGCAGCATCGGCTTTGGCATGACGGCTGGTACCGGTTTGGCCTTGGCCGCCGGTTTGGCGCGGGCTGCCGGTTTGGCCGCAACCTTGCCTTTGGCCGCAGGTTTTGCCCCGCCGGTTACGCGATTGGAGAGGCCCAAACGGTGCACTTTGCCGATCACAGCGTTACGGGTAACGCCGCCAAGTTCCTTGGCGATCTGGCTKGCGGAYTGGCCTTCGCCCCACATTTTAGTGAGTGTTGCCACGCGATCATCGGTCCAGGCCATCTGTATTTCCTTAACTGAAAATGGCCGCAGGAAATTTGTGGGAAGGCAATTTGCCCAGTTCCAACGWCCACATGATAGAATTCTGTTGGGCGCATTTTATACACGCCGTGCGCAGGATACAAGCGCCAGTGACGTTACACCGTCTCTTTTGGCTTTGTCAGCCGTTCAAGGCGTAGGCGGTGGTGCTCGTCGGTCAGTCGCCAGACGGCCCCGAACGTGGCCAATAACACACCCAGCCCCGTGGCCCCGCCAATCAAAAACATCACCAATAGTTGGTATTTCACGGCTTCGGCCGGGTCTACGCCTGACAGGATTTGCCCTGTCATCATGCCGGGCAGTGAAACAACGCCGGTGGCGGCCATGGCGTTGATTATCGGCATGAAACCGGCCCGCAGTGCGCGGCGTAGAACCGGACGCAAGGCCTGCCAGCGGTCGGCCCCGAGCAACAACTGTGCCTCGATTGCGACGCGTTCGCGGACCACGGCGGTGTGCAGAGAATCCAGTGCCAGCGACACGCCCGTCATGGTGTTGCCCAGCACCATGCCAAGGATCGGCAGCGCGAAACGCGGGGTCCACCACGGATCCGGTCCGATCATTGTCGTCAGCGCGATCACGGTAATCCCCGCCCCCGCAAAAGCCATCGTGCCGGTGCCAAGGCCAAACCCCCATACCCCGTGCAATTTGCGTTCCTGTCGCGCCCAAACCTCGCGGCCTGCAAAGACCACCATAAACAGCGCAACCAATAGGGTCAGCCACGGTGACAGGATCGAAAACAGGCTTTTTAGCAGCAACCCGACCAGCGCCAGTTGCACCACCATGCGCAGGGCGGCAATGGCCAGTTTGCGTTCCAGCCCTAGGCGTAGCCACAGCGACAAAATCCCGTTCAGGATTAGAAATGTCGAGGCCAGTACGAGGTCGATATAGGTTAGCGAGATATAGCCGCTCATGCTTCTACCTCGCGCAACTGGCCATCCTCAAGATGCAACACACGATCGGCCAGCCGTTTGGCTTGGGCTGAATCATGGGTGACGATCAGGATGGATGTGCCGCTGGCCAGTTGTAGTTTCAACAACGCCTCGATCAGCAAAGTGGTGTCGTGATCCAGCGCTGCCGTGGGTTCGTCCAGCAGCAACACGGCGGGTTTCGCCTCAAGACAGCGCAGCAAGGCGAGCCGGTG
>NVTS01000046.1 GCA_002732995.1 Marinosulfonomonas sp.
TTTCTGAAAGCCAATAGTGATCCGACATGAACAGATCCTCCTGCATTCATTGAATCAGAAACCGGACCTCTTGGGAATCCCCGTATTTAATAGGTCCTGACCCTAATACAGTTACAAACTCATTGATCGGCGAAATAGCGCAAGGCTGGCAACGAAAAAACCAATTCCCAGTCCGGCCATAAGCAAAAGCTGGGGCCAGACTGCGGCCAAACCGGCACCCCGAAACACCACGGCTTTGGCAAACGACAGAAAATGGCGTGACGGCAGCACGTTGGTCAAACGCTGGACAACATCGGGCTGGCTTTCGATTGCGCCCATGCCACCCGACAGCATGATGAACGGGATGATCACCATGATCACCAGCAGCGCGAATTGCGCCATGCTRCGGGCCAATGTGCCCAGAAACATGCCGATGGCCGCAGCCGCCCCCAGATAGATCGCCGTGCCCGTCAACAACRGCGGCACTGATCCGGTGACCGGCACCTGCAACGCCTCTTGCACCACCAGMACCAGCGACACGGTAAAGGCCGCCAGCACCACGGCGACATTGGCCAGCACCTTGGATATGGCAATCTCGATCGGGGTCAGGGGCATCACCATCAGATGCTCAATGGTGCCGGTTTCGCGTTCGCGCAGCACGGCGGCCCCTGTCAGGGCGATGGTCAGCAGGGACAACTGGTTCAACAGGGACGACACCGCCTTGAACCAGACCGGATTGCCGTTGGGGTTAAAGGCGCGGCGCAATTCCAGCGCAATCGCGGGATCGGGCGCTGCCGGGCTACCGGACAGAAAGGCGCGGGTTTCGGCCTGGAGGATATTGGCAATGTAATCGGTGCCCAGTTGGGCCTGTGACACCGCTGTTGCATCCACCTCGAGTTGGGCCACGGGGCTGAGGCCGGCAATCACATCCGCCTCGAACCCCGGCGGGAAACTGAGCACAAACATGATCCGTCCGGCGTCCATTTCGGCGCTGACCTGATCCGGCGTAATCGCCACGGGCGGTTGGAACCACGGCGGCCCCAAGGCGCTGGCCAGATGGCGGGTCAGGGAGGATGTGTCCTCGTCCAGAATGGCGATGGCGGCGTTATAAACGGTATCGCCTGCCCCGCTTGCCTCGAGCAGGACCGCCACCACAAAGGACCACAGGATCAGGATCACCATCACCGGATCACCCAGAACGCTTTTCAATTCCTTGCCGGAAAGCCAGAAGATATTTGTCAGGCGCCGCATGCTCAGCGCTCCTGCTTGCGCAGAGTCAGCACAGCCAGTGTGACGAACACGGGGCCAAACACCGCCAGCTTCATCAGGTGGCCCGACAGCTCGGCCAGCCCCAGCCCTTTGGTGAACACACCAACGCTGATGCCCATATACCATGTGGTTGGCCACAGGGTGCCCATGACCCGCGCCGCGCCCTCTAAGGATGAAACCGGTGTGATCATGCCGGAAAACTGCAAGGTTGGCATCACCGACAGGATGGCGGCGGCAAACACTGCGGTGACCTGCGTGCTGGTCAGGGACGACACGATCAGCCCGAACCCCGTGGCCGCCACCGCATATAGCATAGCACCAAACACCAAGGCCACCGGATCACCACGCAGCGGCACGTCCAGCACCGTCACCACCAGGGCGGTCATGATGGCAAAATTCAGCATAGTGATACCGATATAGACCAGTTGCTTGCCGACCAGAAATTCAACGCGGCTGGTCGGGGTGACGTAGAAATTGGTGATGGTGCCGATTTCCTTTTCCCGCGCCACGCTGACCGCCATCAGGATGGCGGGAAACAGCAGCAACAACAGCGGCGGGATCGAGGGGCCGATTGCCGGCAGGCTCTCCATCGCGGGATTGTAACGAAAGCGCGGCACCAGTTGGGCCGGCAGGGCCTGATCCGGTGCGCGGGGTAAGGCCAGCACGTTTAGCGCCAATGCGCCGCCAATACCTTGGGACAAGACATGCGCGTGCGCCCCGCTGACATAGCTGGCCACAGTTCCGGCGCGCTGGGTATCGGTGCCGTCGATCATCGCGGCAATGGTAGCCGTTTCGCCGCGCCGCAGGGCCAGACCAAAGCCCGGCGGGATTTGCAACGCCAGCGCCAATTCGCCACTGACCATGCGTTGATCCAGCGCCTCTGCGCCGAATATTGGCGGTCGCTGTTCGAACCAGCTGGTGTCCTCGAACGCTGACAAATAAGCGCGGCTTTCGGGGCTTTGATCCAGATCGTAGACCGCATAAGGGATGCTACGTACCTCTTGCGAGATGCCAAACGACATGATCAGCAACAGGATGGCGCTGCCGATGAATGAAAAGGCCAGCCGCACCGGATCACGCCGCACCTGCATTGCCTCACGGGCGGTATAGGCCAGCAGGCGGGTCAGGCTGAACCCTTGTCCGGATTCTTTGGATTTGCTGCTCTGCGCGGCGTTCAACAGCCCCTCGGTTGGCGCATCATCGGACGGGATCACTTCGGAGATATGGGCGATGAACGCCTCTTCCAAGGTTTCAACTCCACGCGCTTTGATCAGCGCCTCGGGTGTGTCCGACACCAGCACTTGCCCCGCGTGCATCAAGGATATGCGATCACAGCGCATGCCCTCATCCATGAAGTGGGTCGAGATAAAGATCGTTACCTCGTCAACCCGCGCCAGTTCCAGCAGCAACTCCCAAAAGGTGTCCCGCGCCTGCGGGTCGACGCCGGAGGTGGGTTCATCCAAAATCAGGATGTCCGGCTGGTGGATCACCGCCACCGCCAGCGACAGACGCTGGCGCAGGCCAAGCGGCAGATCACCCGAGCGCTGGTTCATGTAAGGCTCAAGGCCAAAGCGCGGCACCAACTCGTTGATCCGTTGTTCGGTCAGATCACGGCCCAGATGGAACAGGCGGGCATGCAGCAACAGGTTTTCATGCACCGTCAATTCGCCATAGAGCGAAAATGATTGCGACATGAACCCGACGCGGTGGCGGCTGTTCAAATCTTGCGCATCCACCGGTTTGCCGAATATCCACGCCTCGCCCTCGGAGGCGGGCAAAAGGCCGGTCAGCATTTTCATCGTGGTGGTTTTGCCGCAGCCGTTGGAGCCAAGGAAGCCGAATATTTCGCCCTTGGCGATGTCGAAACTGACGTTGTCGACCGCCACAAAATCGCCAAAGCGCCGCGTCAGGTTGCGGGCGCGGATTGCGGGTTCCGCATTTGCGTCGGTGACAGGTTTTGGCGGTGCGGGGCGCGCTGTGACAGGTGCAGCGTCCCCCGCCGTTAGCAGCGATATATAAGCGGCCTCGATTGTGTCAGTCGCGGTCTCGGCCATCAGGTCGACGGGGCTGGCCTGTGCCAAAATGTGGCCCGCATCCATCGCCACCAGATGGTCAAAGCGCGCCGCCTCTTCCATATAGGCGGTCGAGACCAGCACGCTCATGTCTGGCCGGTCGGCGCGGATTGCGTCGATCAAATCCCAGAACTGGCGGCGTGACAGCGGGTCAACGCCGGTTGTCGGCTCATCCAGCAACAGAAAATCGGGGTCATGGATTAGTGCTGCACACAGCCCCAGCTTTTGTTTCATCCCGCCCGACAGTTTGCCGGCGGGTCGCTCCATAAACGGATGCAGGCCGGTGGCGCGGGTCAGGCGGGCGATGCGTGATGCACGTTCCTCGCGGCCCAGCCCGAACAATTTGCCAAAGAATTCCAGATTTTCGCGCAGGCTCAGGTCGTGATACAGAWTGCGCCCCAGCCCTTGCGGCATAAAGGCGATACGCCGCCCGATGGCTGCACGGTGCCGTGATTTGGACATGTCACCGCCCAAGGTCTCGACATGGCCGGTTTGCAACTTCTTGGCACCGGAGACCAGCCCCATCAGGGTGGATTTACCAACTCCGTCGGGGCCAAGCAACCCGACCATTTGCCCCGCTGGCAACGTCAAAGACACGTCTTTCAATGCGGCAACCTTGCCATAGCAATGGCTGACCGATGTCAGTTGCGCGACTGGGCTTGAATGGGGGCCCGAATTGGGGGCAGGATCAGTCACCGACAGCCCCGTCCAGATTGGCCACAAGCGGCGGGGTCAATCCGTCAGGCCAGTCCGGCAATTGCCCATCCGGCTCCCACAGGCGCACCCAGACCACGCCGCGCACGCCGGTTTTGATCCGCTCGATACGGGCCTTGATCAATTCCTGCGGGATGCGCACACGGATGCGGAACATCAGGCTTTCGCGTTCCTGAAGGGTTTCAACCTGTTTCGGGGTAAACTGCGCTTGGGGCGAAACAAAGGTCACAATCGCGGGGATTGAAATTTGTGGCAATATGTCGATCACGATGCGGGCCTCGTCCCCCAGGCGCAGCCGCGGGGCAGCGCTGGCGGTCAGGAAAAACTCCATATAGACATCGGCCAGACTGACCATTGTCAGAACTTTGCCCCCGCTGCCCACAACTTCGCTGGGCTGGGCCAACCGGTAGAGCACCCGCCCGATTTGCGGCGCATATAATGTGCTGTCGGCGATCCGCGCCTCGATCTCCTGAAGCGCCGCATTCTCGGCGTCAACGGCGCGTAACTTGGCAACCACACCGGCCTGTGCCGCAACCAGACCGGCCTGTGCCAATTGGGTTTCGGTGCGCCGGATATCCAGATTTTCCTGCGAGACCACGCCGCGCGTCTGCAATTCCTCGGACCGCGCCAATTCACTGATGGCCAGCGCCAGCTTTGCCTCGGCCTGACTAACGGCAGCCTCGGCCACGGCCACCGCCGCTTCGCTACTGGCAACTGCCGCTGCGGCCCGCATCTTTTGTGCCTTAAGCTCGGTCGTGTCCATGATCACCAGCACATCGCCCTGTTGCACCAGATCCCCCTCGCGCACCAATATGCTGGCAACACGGCCTGCAGTGCGGGTGGAAATGTCGATCAGATCGGCCTCGATCCGGCCATTGCCACGGGCAAACCCCTCGGGCGGCAGATCGTCAGGGGCCAACAGAACCTTCCACGCGCCAAAGCCAAGAAACCCGGCAAGGGCAAGGAAGACCAGAAAAATGGATATTTTACGCGACATTGTGATTGCTCCTGTTGCCGGACTGCGGGGTCATGATGGCGGGTTGCCGTGATAGAAATCTTGCAAAACTTTGATGGCCTGTTCGGCAGTTTCAACCATGGTGAATAAATCCCGATCTTCGGGCGAAATCATGCCCTCTTGTATCAGAAAATCAAAGTTGACGGCCTGTTGCCAGAACGTGGTGCCGAACAGCACAATCGGAATGCGGTCCATTTTGCCGGTCTGGATCAGGGTCAGAACCTCGAATAATTCGTCACAAGTGCCAAAGCCGCCCGGAAACGCTACCAATGCCTTGGCCCGCATCAAAAAATGCATTTTTCGCACGGCAAAATAATGAAACCGGAAGGCCAGATCAGGGGTGATAAACGGGTTTGGCTGTTGTTCATGCGGCAGGGTAATGTTCAGCCCGATGGAATGCGCGTCAGCCTCGAAAGCGCCCATGTTGGCGGCTTCCATGATCCCCGGGCCACCGCCGGTTACCATGACAAAATCGCGGCGATCTTGCTGCTGAAACTTCTGCGAGACCAGCGTGGCGAAGCATCGGGCCTGCTCATAATATCCGGCCTGACGCATCTGGCGTTTCGCGGTGACCAGATCGCCTTGGCACTGTGGGTCATCGGGCTGTTTTCCTAGGCAGGTTTCAGCCTGCGCCAACTGTTTTTGCGCGACTTCAAGCGAGACTATGCGGGCGCTGCCAAATACCACCACGGTCGAGCGGATACCCTGTTTGCGCAGGGCGCGCTCGGGTTTAAGCAGTTCCATTTGCAAGCGCAACGGGCGCAGGTCGTCCTCGGACATAAGCCCGATATCCTCATAGGCCAACCGGTAGGCTGGGTTGCGCATGATCGCGTCTTGCAGGGTTTTGCGTTGGTCAGGTGTTGTCATCGCTTGCGCTCCATTCCACACTCATACCTTGTTCCGGCACCGTAACAACCCAGTCAAATTTATTGCGCAACACTCCGGCGAATTCCAGCGCGGCGTCGGCTTCGCCATGCACCACAAAGGTTTGTTTTGGCGGGGTGTGAAAATGAGCGGCCCAAGCCAGCAGCGCGGGCTGGTCGGCGTGGGCGGAAAACCCGTTCAGGGTATGGATGCCAGCCCGCACCGGAATGTCCTCGCCAAACAGACGCACCTGTTTGGCCCCGTCGACAAGCCGCCTGCCAAGGGTGCCCTGCGCCTGATAACCAGTGATCAGCACGCTGCATTCGGGACGCGCCAGATTGTTGCGCAGATGATGGCGGATGCGGCCGGCATTGCACATGCCGCTGGCCGAAATAATCAATGCGCCGGACCGGATACGGTTCAATGCTTTGGATTCATCCACGCTGGCGATAAAGTTGAGGTAAGGCAGGTTTGTCGCATTGTCATGCCAGTCGACCAGATCGCGGGCCTGTTTGTCGAACAGTTCAAAATGCTTCTTGGTGATTTGCGTTGCCTTGGTTGCCATCGGGCTGTCGATGAAAATCTTCAGGTCACGCAATTGGCCTTGGCGGGTCAACCGGTGCAAATGATACAGAATTTCCTGGGTGCGACCTACGGCAAAGGCCGGGACGATCACATTGCCACCTTGTTGATGCAGGGTGTTTTCAACCACCTGCGCCAACTCCTCAATGGTTGAGGTCTGGCTTTTGTGCTCGCGATTGCCATACGTAGATTCGATGAACAAAATATCGGCATCTTCTATCGGGGTAGGATCGCGCAAGATTGGCCGCCCGGGTTGCCCAAGGTCACCACTAAACACGATTTTTGTTGTGTTGCCCTGTTCCGTGACCCAGACCTCGATGATCGCCGATCCAAGAATATGGCCAGCGTCCCTGAAGCGGCAGCGCACTTGGGGGTGCGGGGTTATGTCCGTGTCGTATTTCACCGGACGTATTTGGGTCAGGCAGTCTTTTACGTCATCAATCGCATAGACCGGCATGTCCGCATCCGATATGGCACCTCTGGATTTGCGCCGCGCCCATTTGGCCTCGGACTCCTGAATATAGGCGCTGTCCGGCAGTAATACCTCCAGCAAATCGGCGGTGGCGTCTGTGGTGTGGATTGGCCCCTTGAAGCCGGCGCGTGTCAGTTTGGGCAGCATGCCGCTGTGATCAATATGGGCATGGGTCAACAGCACAAAATCAATGGTGGCCGGGTCAAAAGCAAATGATTCACGGTTGCGCGCCGTAGATTCGCGGCCACCTTGCACCATGCCGCAATCCACCAGAAACCGCAGGGTTTGCGTTTCGATCAGATAGCACGATCCGGTAACTTCGCGGGCAGCCCCGAGGAAACTGATTTTCATGAGTGATCCTCGATTCCACGACGGTAGATGGCAAAAACCCGCGGCGCGTCATCCCGCATGCGTTCAATGTCGCCAGTGATCAAGGATTGAATGACCAGTCCCTGAATTGTGCCGATGAACAATGTCGCTGCCGCCTTGCTGTCCAGATCAGGCGCCATCTGGCCACTGGCCTTGCCGCGCTCAAGGTGGTGATGCAAACGCGCTTCATAGCCCTGGAACATTGTTTGGGCCATCTGTTTTGCTGGCGTTTGTTCTGCGCGTTGCAGCTCGCCAAGCAGCATTCGGGGCACGCCGGGGTGATCAGCCACAAACTCGATATGGCTAAGAAACATGGCTTGCATAGCTTTGATCGGAGATTCAACACCCAGTGCGGCACGATCAATTCTGGCAAGCAACCGGTCAGCCACCCATGACATCACGGCCTGCCAGATCGCCGCTTTGGTCGGAAAATGGCGAAACAGCGCGCCTTGTGTCAGATGCATGTGTTCGGCGATGGCAGAGGTTGTGATGTCTGCGGGGTTTATCGTGCCAGCTAGCTCAATCACCGCCTCAACAGTCACAGCGCGGCGTTCTTTTGCAGGGAGGTGTTTTGATCTGGCGTTCACATGAGTCTCACGAGACAAGTAAGTTATSAATTACTATCTTATTGCAGACTTTCAAGATATGTAAACATCTTCTGTGTAAAACCTCGTCGGGAATGATACCGCAATTGGGCTGGAATGACGCTATTCAGCCGCCCAAAAGAACCCACATTGTCAGCGTAGCTTGGCCTGGGCTTCTTGGGTGATTGCTAAACTGGGAGGGTGGAATGGATATAGGTCTTCAAGACCACCCGGCCCAATCACGCTCGGAAACGGCCTCCAGCAGTTCAATGCAATCGCTTACGGTGATGCCCCAAAAGACGTGTGAATCCCTTAGCATTTTTAAGGGGGGATTACCGACTCAGGTAAACCGCCAGCGCGACAAGCACCGACGGGTTGCTTAGTGTTGGTTTTGGGCCGTGTTGCATATTACGCAACCGGGCAACATCTGTTTTGATAGTTATTCTGGCGCTGGAATGACGGGGTAGTCGGCTTTTTGCCAATCAATCATTCCACCTGACATGCTAATCGCGTTTTTGTACCCAAGTTGGTGCAGCATCGTCATTGCCAGCGTCGAGCGATGCCCCGCCTTGCAATAGACGGCGATGATGGCGTTACGATCTTCAGGCAATCGGGCCAGGTTTTCCGCGATTGGCAAATCGTTCAGATTGATCAGCAGCGCGCCTTCAATCACCCCGTCCTGCCATTCCTTTTCTGTGCGGATATCAAGGTAAATCACCGGAACCCCCGCATCCTGCAAAGCCTTGAACGCATCCACACCCTGCTTGCCCCATTTAGAGGACATGTCACGCAAGCCGTCAAAGGTTTGTTGCCAGGTGGTCAGGAATTCGGCGTCCGGCATCGGGCTATGGCTGTCTGCCAGCACACCGCCTGCGCCAATCATCAAAGTCGCGGCCCCGATCATGGCGGTCCTGTGCAGAGTTATGGAAACAAGCATTGTTCTTCTCCTATGGTTTGGTAGGTGAAATCTAAAATACTGTTACCCCTTCTGTGGCTCGCTTTACTCCAAGGCACGCGCAGGTGGAAGGATCACCGATTTATTGGCCTCTGATCCAAACTCATCCAGGTATTTTTCCAGTAAAAACAAGTCCTCATTGCTGTGACAATTCGCGCATGTTTCATTTTGCGGGGTAATCCGCTGAATGTTGTGCGGGGCGGCGGTTTTCCAAGTTGGATAATCATCAAAATGCGGCAACAGGTTTTCGCCAAAATAGGCAAACCCGTCGCGCGAAACCGGATTATTGCGCAACGGAACGATGCYGTAGGGATACCCCGCCACCGTATTGCGCCCGATCTTGAAATCCAGCCCCTTGTGGTCGGCGCGGCGGAAAAACGCACCGTCCTCCAGTCCCGCATGGCAAGAAAAACAGTTTTGGTACGGCTGGCTGTGGCAGGTCTGGCAGCTCATGTCATCATGGTTGGCCAGATGAGCCTCGACACTGTCATTGGGCAGCGCTGCGTGGCAATCGGTGCACTGGGGCCGTCCCTCGACATCCCGGCGACTGGTGTAAAGCGTGCCGTCCCCATGCATGTCGTTGGTGTGGCAATCAATGCAATGCATACCGGCTGTGTGATGCACATCCGGCTCGGCACCCTCCCATTTGCCCAGATACTCGGCACCGGCGCGGGTGCCGTGACAAACCGCACAGGTGTCTTCCATCGGCGGGGTCTTGAAAAACTCGTGGCCGCGCAACAGCCCGCCCCCAACCGCGCCGGGCAGGGTTACGTGGCAGTCGGAACAAGACGCGTGGCAAGACGCACAATCATTGTGCCAAACGGTATCGAGCTTGTGGAAGTTTTCCGGCCCGCTGCGCAGTTCCAGCGCATGTGACATGCCGTTCAATGTGCCGTGCAGACTGGTTGCGTGCAGTTCGGTGATATCGGCGTGGCAATTGACGCAGCCCGCCCCGGCATCGGTCATACCGCCATGGGCCAGCGTTTTATCATCGGCCGTGGCATCACCGCCGTGACAGCCGGTGCAGCCCAATGCACCATGGGTGGTTTCGGTGAAATCAGCATTGACGAAAGCGTTGAGGAAAGGCGGCCGCGACGGGGCCACGGCACAGCCATCCTCGGGCGGGGCATCGGCGGGCTTGACCACCTGCATCAGATGGCCCGCATTGGTGTGGCAGGTCAGGCAGGTGCCATCTTCGCCGGTCAGAGCTGCCTCCGCATCTTCAACCGGCATGGGCGGCGCATCCCCGTCAATGTCGGCGCGCAGGCTCTGCATATAGATTGACAAAACACGCAACCGTTCCTCAGGCAGCACCTTGAAGGCCTGTTTTTGCGTGAATACACGGTCAGGCAGCACCCCTTTCAAATTATCGGCACCGATAATCCAGTCGACCATGGTGTCGGCATCATGCTTGGCCCCGACACCATCCAGCGGGGTGCGCGGGTTGCCTTGCCCGTCAATCGAATGACACCTCGCGCAGCCCTCGTTTTTATAGACCTGCTTGCCGGCCTCGATATATTCTGCGTCAAGCGCCACAGTGGCAACCCTATCAACGGGCAAGGGGACGTCACCACTAACGGGGGTTTCAACCGGGTTCTGGAGCATGGCAAATGCCACGGTCAACAACAGCACGGCCAACCCGGTCAAAAAGGCAATTCGTTTGGCCCAGATTTCGCGCATATTACCCTCCTAAACCATATCGAAAAGTTCAAAGTGAACCTTGCCCATCGGCACCCGCAAGCCGTGCAATCCCCGCTGCACCGCATCTGTCATCGGCTCAGGGCCGCACAGGAAGTATGTGAGTTTTGCCGCGTCCTCCGGCAATACCCGCTTCAGCATTTTTGCTGTGATAAATCCGGTCTCGCCCTCCCAGCCTTCCGGTGGCTGATCCAGCACATGGATCATGCGCAGATCAAGGCGTTCCTTCAGCTGTTCCAGCTCTTCGCGAAATATCACCTCGTCCCATGTATTGTTGCCATAAAGGAACCACATGGGCCGCTTGTCCTGCCGATCCGCCAGCGTGCGCAACATGGACAGCATCGGGGCCGCCCCGATACCGCCAGCGATAAAAACAAAACCCGACGCTCCCTTGTGGCGATCAACGCTAAAGATGCCATAGGGGCCGTCCAGATAGGCGATCTGGCCAATTTTGGTATCCTTTATCGTGCTGGTGAAATTACCAAGCTCTTTGATCGTGAACTCCAGCCGGTCCGTCACTTCGGAGCTGGAAGAAAACGAAAACGGATGCTCTTTGATGTGCCAAGGGGATTGGCGCAATGTCAGCCATGCAAACTGGCCGGGCTTGAAGCGCATCCCCGCATGTCCCTGTGGTTTCAGCACCAGCGTCCAGCTGTCGCCGCGCTCCTCGCGCAATTCGGTCACGTGATAGGGGCGTTTGTGCATCATCCAGGGTTTGACCACGCGAATATAGACGATCAGCCAGACCCAGATCAGCGTATAGGCCACCCAGAACCACCACTCGGCCGCAGCATTGATATAATAGCCGACCCCGACAATATGCGCCATCGCCAGCGCAACCGCACATACTGCCAACACGATATGTGCCATGCGCCATTCGTCATAATGGATACGAAGCTGTTTGCGCCACAGCGCGGTGATGATCAGCAAGGTGAACAGTCCTAGCGAGACGCGCCCGGCCGTCATATACCACTCGGCTTCCAGCGGGTTTAGAACCCCAAGCGCTGCCGGGTTTTTAACGTAGATAATGGCGCAATGCACATAGACCAGCGCCAGCGCGATGACGGCAAGATAACGGTGGAAATAGTAGATGATATCGACGCCAAAAGGCGCCGTGGCGCGCTTGAAACGGGCGGTCAGGAAAAACTGGATGCCCATCATCGACATCGCGGCAAACCCAAGCCCCATGGAAAAATCCCACCAGAATCCTGAACCGGGCGGGCCGCCACCTATTTTCAGTGCCAGCAACGGGGCCAGAACCACACCCAGATATAAACCGATCCAGAATAGGGCTGATGCGACGCTTTTCATTATTTGCCTCTAATGCGCAGGATGACTTTGCGCCGTCAGGGCTGTTTGAATCCTGACAAGCTCCATGATGTTATCAAGGTTAATGATACCGACAACCCGGCCCCTGTCCATGACCGAGATCAACCGGCAATTGCAGGTTTGCAACCGCTCAAGCACTGCCTCCAGCGGCTCTTTGATATCGGCACTTTGAACATCCTGTTTCATCCATCCGCTGACCGGAGAATGCTCGCCCTGCGCCTGCAAGCCTTTCAACAAATCAGCCTGCCCCAGAACCCCCACCATCACGCCACCTTCCAGCACCGGAAAATCTGTCTGGCTGCCTGCCATGGTCAGCTCGATCGCCCGCGACAGGGAAGCGCCGGGTGACAGGCTCTGATAATCGGTCAACATCGCGTGCCTGATATCAGAGCCGGATAAAACCGATTTAACCTGTTCCGTCCCGGCCTCGGCCGACGCCCCGATCCAGACAAAAAAGGCGATGAACAACAGGAACGGATTATAGAGCATCCCAAGCAGCCCCATCAGCAGCGCCAAACCTTGGCCAACCCTGGCGGCGGTCTGGGTGGCCTGATTGCGATCCATGCGCAGCGCCAGCGCCGCCCGCAGCACCCGCCCGCCATCCATCGGAAAGGCCGGCAGCATGTTGAACACCGCTAAAATGATGTTGACCACCATGACGCGTTCTAAAAACGATCCCTTGGTAAGATTGAGCAGCTCTGCGGGCACCAGAGTGTTGCTGGCGCTGAGCCATAACCATAGGCCAACCGCGATCACCAGGTTGACCGCTGGTCCGGCCAATGCCACGGCGATTTCCTGTTTCGGATCCTCGGGCATACGCTCCAGCATAGCAACGCCACCGATCGGCAACAGGGTGATATGCTTGGTGCGGATGCCATAGCGACGGGCCATCAGCGCATGACCGTATTCATGGGCCACCACACAGGCAAACAATGTCAGGATAAAACCAATACCGCTGGCAACTGCGGTCAGGGTGCCTTCGGCCTGCCAGTAACTCAAACCAATCCATGCGATCAAAATGAAAAAAGTAGCATGGACGAAAACATCAATGTCCGCGATACGGGCGATTTTCCAGGACCACTTCATAGTTCTTCTCCGATTTCCATTTCCGGCGATACGCCTTTTCCACACCTACAACTGTATAGATCACCAGCCCAACCCCGACAATTTGCAGCCATTCTGTCAGGCCGATCGGGGCCGTGTGGAACAACCGGTTCATCACTGGCGCATAGGTGAACGCCAGTTGCGTAATGATCATGGCAGCAACCCCGCCCCATATCCACATGTTGCTGAACAATCCTATATGAACTATCGAAAACCGCAACGACCGGCAATTAAGCAGGTAGAAGGTTTGCCCAATGGCGATGACATTGACGGCAATGGTGCGGGCTTCGGCCTGACTGGCCCCGCGCCGCAATGCCCATTCAAACAAGCCAAAACTACCGGCCACCAATAGCAGTGCGACTATAACAATGCGAAAAACCATCTCGCCGTTTAGAATGGCCGCGTTAGGCGGGCGTGGCGGACGTTGCATGATCTGTGGGTCGCGCGGCTCGAAGGCCAGTGTCAGGCCAAGCAATACGGTGCAGGTCATGTTGGTCCACAGAGCCTGCACCGGCAGGATGGGCAGTGGCAGTGCCATCAACACCGCGATAATGATCACCAGCCCCAGACCAGCGCTGGTGGGCAAGACCCAGATCAGAAACTTGATCAGGTTATCAAGCACACCGCGCCCCTCCTCCACGGCGGCCTCGATGGTGGCAAAATTGTCGTTGGTCAGCACCATGTCGGCGGCCTCTTTTGAAACCTCGGTGCCGGTGATGCCCATGGCGACTCCGATGTCGGCACGGCGCAAGGCGGGGGCGTCGTTCACCCCGTCTCCGGTCATCGCCACAATTTCTCCGTTGGCTTGCAGCGCCTCGACCAGCCGTAGTTTCTGTTCCGGCGAAACCCGTGCAAAAACCGAAACCTCGGCTACCGCCCGGCCCAGTTCGGCGTCATTCATCACCTCCAGCTCACGTCCGTTCAAAACCTTCGGGGCCTCACCGGATAGTCCGGTTCCATCCAGTCCGATCCGGGCGGCAATGGCGGCGGCCGTAACCGCGTGATCGCCGGTGATCATCTTGACGCGAATACCGGCGCTATGACAGGCGGCCACCGCCGAGATCGCCTCTTGCCGTGGCGGATCAATCATGCCCTGCAAACCAAGGAAGGTTAGTCCGGCCGAGACATCTTTGTGGTCAATCTCGGTCGTGCCGGAACCCGGGGTCAAGCGAGCAAACGCCAGAACGCGCTGTCCCTGTCCGGCCAGCCTGTCCACTTGGGCAAGCACCATATCCGGATCAAGCGGTGTGCTTTGGCCATCTTTCCCAAGCATCAGCCCGCTGCGTTCCAGCACAGACTCGACCGAGCCTTTCAGATAGATCACCGGGTTTTCACCCCCGTGCAACGTCGCCATATACTGGTGTTGGCTTTCAAACGGGATGGCATCAAGCCGTGGGAAATGATCCAACTCCCGACGTGGCTCAAGCCCGGCTTTCAGTGCGGAAACCAGCAAGGCGCCTTCGGTAGGATCACCTTCAACCACCCAGCCATCGTCGCCCAGTATCAGGCCGGAATCGTTGCACAGCAGACCCGCGCGCAGCACTTCGGTAAGGGCGGTATTGTCGTCTATCTCCACAGGTTTACCAGCCTGCCGGATGTTGCCATCTGGCGCATAGCCGATGCCGCTGATTTTGTATTCTTCCCCGCCAACCCAAAGCTGTTGCACGGTCATCTCGTTGCGGGTCAGGGTGCCGGTTTTATCCGAGCAGATAACCGTGGTGCTGCCCAGCGTTTCAACAGCAGGCAAACGACGGATGATGGCGCCCCGTTTTGCCATCCGTGCCACCCCGATGGCCAGCGTTATGGTCAGCACTGCCGGCAGGCCTTCGGGGATCATCGCGACCGACAAGGCCACCGCTGCCAAAAACAGATCAACCCAGCTGTCCCCATGCCACAGGCCAACAAGGAATGTGACAATGGCCAAGCCCAGAATGGCATAAAGCAACAGATGCGAGAAATGCGCTATTTTGAGTGTCAGCGGGGTTTCCAGCACATTGGCGCTGGCAATCAGCCCCGAGATGCGACCGATTTCGGTCTCGTTGCCGGTTGCAATCACCACGCCCGCCCCGGTGCCATAGGTCACCAGTGTTGTTGAATAGGCCATGTTGGTGCGGTCGGCCAAAGGCATAYCCGGCTCCAGTTCCCCCAACCGCTTCTCGACGGGCACCGATTCCCCGGTCAGGGTGCTTTCGTCGATTTGCAGATTGCGGCTGCGCAACAGGCGCAGATCCGCCGGCACTTTGTCGCCCGATGCCAAAAATACGATGTCGCCTGGCACCAGTTTGGTGGCATCGAGGCGATGCTTTTCGCCCGATCGCAGCACGGTGGCCTCGGAGGTCAGCACTCGCGCTAGCGCACTCAGGGCCAACAAGGCTTTGCTTTCCTGCAAGAACCCGATGATGGAATTGAGCAGAACCACGCCAAAAATAACCCCGGCATCAACATAGGCACCAAGGGCCAGTTTGATGATCACCGCTACCAGTAGAATATAGACAAGTGCCTGATTGAACTGCTCCAGAAACCGTCGCAACGGCCCTTTGCCCTTGTGGATTTTCAGCGCATTGGGCCCATATTTGTGTAGCCGGCTTTCCGCCTCGGGCAGCGCCAGCCCCACGTTCAAATCTGCATCAAGCAGAGCCAGAGCCTTTTCACCGTGCAACTGATGCCAAGGCTGCTCCTTCAGGGGATCACCCATCACTCACCTCTAATTATCAGAACGTTTGTCGTCATCTTTTCTTTGGCGTCGCAGTTTTACTCTTGGCCGGCCTAACCAGTTTCAGCCCTGAATGCGCTGGGTTGAGGTCAAAACGTGGCAAGGTGAGCACCAACCAGTAGCCGATCGAGACAGCAAAAACCACCGCAGCAATACCCCAGAGGTATTCTGGGCTGGTTTCTTCAAGATCAAGGATGATCACCTTTCGGGCAATGGCCATAAGCGCCGTGGCCATAACGATTTTGACATGGATGGCATCCTCACGCAGATAAACGGTGATGTTGATGAATATTTCGATGGCAATCAGCACCGCCATAAACGCCCCGAAGGTTGCCAGCATGTCATTGATGGTCAGGATGTAGCTGGGAGGAGAGACCAATTTGCCGTATAAGGTCCACGCGACATCCACCACGCCCATGATGATTACAAACACCATAAGTATGGCCAATGCACGTACTGCCCAATGAATGACAACCTGCAGCTTTTCGATAAGTGGTTCGTTACTTTCTACCATCTGGGCACCTTTGATGGGTTATATTCTAGCGCAGGCGACGAGCCTTCCGAACAAATAACCAACGTCTCTTTGGACACAGTCAAATTACTATACATTCGATACATTTTTTTGCAATTTCGTTTTTGCGCTCCGCTAGCCCCCCTTGGGTCAAGAGCTTGGCTTGGGATTCTGGCTGGCTTCAAATTGCATTCGCAAGGCAGAAATCTCCCTCAATATTTGCTGGTTCTGTGCCATCAGATTGTCACGTCCCTCGCGGGCTTCTTCTTCGTGTTCAGCGGCCATAGCATCAACAATTACCCCAATGAACAGATTAAGCACCGTGAAGGCGGTGATGACGATGAATGGCACAAACAACAGCCACGCCAACGGGAAAACCTCCATCACCGGGCGCACAATGCCCATGGACCAGCTTTCCAGCGTCATGATCTGGAACAAGGTGTAGGACGACGCACCGATTGATCCGAACCACTCGGGAAATGCCTGGGCGAACAGTTTGGTGGAAATCACCGAAAACACGAAAAATATCAGGCCGATCAGAAATACAATCGAGCTAAGGCCAGGGATTGCCCGCAACAGCCCCGAGACCACCCGGCGCATAGCCGGAACCGAGGTGAGCAGCCGTAGCACCCGCAATATACGCAAGGCCCGCAGCACAGCCAGTGGCCCGGTAGCGGGCACCAGCGCAATTGCAACTACAAAGAAATCAAAAATCCGCCACGGATCGCGCCAAAAACCCCTGAAATCCACTAGCATTCGTGCCAACAGCTCGACCACAAACACCGTTAAAATAGCTTTATCCGCCAGCATTAATATTGGACCCGCCAGCGCCATCGCACTGGGGCTGGTTTCAAGTGCTAGGATGGCGGAATTAATCACAATCAGGATCATGATGGTATATTCAAACCGGGGTTGGTTTATGAGGGCGGCCAGTTTGCTTTTAATCATATGGGGCTTCCTTTTTCGGGCTGACAGGCCGGCTTATTATGCAGTTTATGCAGTGTGTGGACAAGCATCACTCATCTGCGTTCGAGAGTTATAAATTTCAAGGAGGGTGCATCATTAGTTCACCTTGTGAATTTTGGTTTTGATTGCAATCAGCCAATCAGATCAGCGGGATTTTTCTGCTATACCCAGAGTCATTGAGAACCCTAATTAGGTATTGACGATTTGGCGCTAACAGATTCTGTTCGGGTTATGATCGAGCCAAGATTTCTGTCCCCTGCACAACGCACTAACCTAAGGAACCTCTGAACAACACCCCCCGCATTTCTGCTATAGTTATGCCATCATATGCAGGAGGGTTTGTGGCTGAAACAGCCGAGCTTTTTGTGCGCGATACTTGAGCCGCGACTCTTGATGGGTTCAGGTAGGGGCTCACCTCATCCAACATCTTTTCACGAAAGACCTCTGCGGGTGCCTGCCACCCTGAGCATTTTCCAGGTGCGTCGTTGAGRCGGTCNCAGATCTCTTTCATGTCCTGATCTGACATCGAGCGGATGTCTCGTTTGCGCGGCAGCCAAGGCGCATGACGCGCCAATGACCGGTGATCCGAGCCGGCAAGACCGACGAAATTATAGTCGGCGATAAGGGCTATGTGAGGGCCAAGCGGACCCCTGGCGGCAAGGGCAAAAGGCGGGCATATTTTTCACGTTATCAAAGGCCGGCTTGCGCAGATGCATATCGCCGTGGGTGGCCGAAACCCTGGTTTCCAGACCCCTTACCGTTTCTGCAACGGCAGGGGTTTTGGCGGCATATTCCAGAAATAGATCACGGCGCGGCACTTCCAGCTYGCGTGATTTAACCGCATCTTCATGCCACGCCATGCTTTTCAGCATTGCGTCAGGGTTGACCAGATTAAAGCGCACAAATGTATTTTGGTGAAAGGTCGAAATCCACGCGCCACAGCGTTCAAGTATTTCATGACGATCGCCAAATCCGATTGCAGCCAGATCAAACAGCTCATGGGCCGGACGCCCGGGGGCAAACTCGATAATCTGGCTCTGGTTTTTTGTATCCGCAATTAATATATCGGGAATATGCAGGTGATCCGCATTTTGCATGGCCGCATAGGCACGTTTATGGCCGTCAATTTCTGTCTGGAAATTCTTGGCCGATCCTAACGGGTACTCCACCTTGAAAATCAGGTTCTTAACGCCTTTACCGCTCAGTAAAATCACAACTCTAGAACTGCCGGGGGTAATACGCAGCTTGATGGTTTCCGGATCATAATTGGCTGGTGATAACCCAAGTTCCTGGATCAACCTTGGCCAGATCGCATCCCCGTTTGCCTGAATTGCGTCTTTATCATTCAGTTCTGTCACTCAAGCGGCCTTTCGATTTTGAACGCCGCCAAATTCAGGCGTTTTCAATTATAGTATCATTGGTTAAATAGTGGGAATGAGCAAGCCAACCAAATCCCCCCTCTCAAAATCACATGGTCGTAAAACCATTTCGGCCAACATGCAGCCGCGTGACCTGATGGGCGAGACTCCGTGCCTGAAAAACGCATGGCGGGTCAAGGTGATCACCCTGTTCCCTGAAACATTCCCCGGGGTGCTGGGCGCGTCCCTGACAGGCAAGGCGTTGCAAGAAGGCTTGTGGCAGCTCGATACCATTGATCTGCGACCCTTTGGCGAGGGCAAGCACCGAAATGTTGATGATACCCCTGCGGGTGGCGGGGCTGGCATGGTTCTGCGGGCTGACGTGGTTGGCAAGGCGTTAGAGGCGGCGCAACAAGGCACGCCGACGGACCGCACCAAATGGCCGGTGATTTACCTGTCGCCACGCGGCAAACCGATGACGCAGGCGATGATGCAACGATTCGCACAAGCCGAGGGAATGACCCTGCTGTGCGGACGTTTCGAGGGCGTAGACGAGCGCGTGATCGAGGAATTTGACATAGAAGAGGTCAGTTTGGGCGATTTTGTGATGACAGGCGGCGAGATCGCGGCACAGGCCTTGATTGACGCCACGGTCCGTCTTATACCCCGCGTTCTGGGGAATCAGGCGTCATGCGAGGAAGAATCGTTTTCGGACGGGTTGCTTGAACATCCACAGTATACAAGGCCTGCCGTCTGGAACGGGCGCGCGATACCGGAAATGCTTCTGTCTGGTCATCACGCGAATATATCCAACTGGCGACAGGTGATGGCCGAAAGGCTGACCAAAAAACGCCGACCTGATCTCTGGCGGGCTTATTGTGMWGWMCACGATAGGGACCCGACTGAAGACCAAGAGCTCTGAGGGCGCACCAACACTTCGCGGGCAAACCGTGAGCATATATAAGGAGCGTTTCAGATGAACCTGATCGCACAGCTAGAAGCCGAGCAAATCGCTGCGCTTGGCCATGAAATTCCAGACTTCAAGGCGGGTGACACCATCCGCGTTGGTTACAAAGTGACCGAGGGCACCCGCACCCGTGTGCAGAACTACGAGGGTGTCTGTATTGCCCGCAAAGGTGGCTCCGGCATCGCCGCCGCCTTTACCGTGCGCAAGATTTCCTTTGGCGAAGGTGTGGAACGTGTGTTCCCGCTGCACTCAACCAACATCGACAGCATCACAGTGATCCGCCGTGGCCGCGTGCGCCGCGCGAAACTGTATTATCTGCGGTCGCGTCGCGGTAAATCGGCACGTATCGCCGAAAACACCAATTACAAGCCCAAGAAATCTTAAGGAGCGGTGCAATGAGAAAAGATATTCACCCCGACTATCACACAATCAACGTCAAAATGACCGACGGCACGATTGTCGAAATGAAATCGACATACGGCGAAGAGGGCACAACACTGGCGCTGGAAATCGACCCGTCTGTGCATCCCGCATGGACCGGTGGTAACACACGCCTGATGGATGCCGGTGGCCGTGTGACCAAGTTTAAGAAGAAATACGAAGGGTTGGGGTTTTAAGCGACCTCTATCTTTTTCAAATGATAAACGCCGCGCTGGAAACAGGGCGGTGTTTTCGTGAATAGCACATCGCGCTTTACCTTTAATCATTGCGCAACGTAATTCGGTTCTGTCGCAAAGTTTCACTCGGTTTTAGTATTAGAGACCTCTGCATAACTACAGGATTCCCGGCGCAGCCTGATTTTGCTAAATCAGCTCCATGCAAAAGCCATTCACCACCCAACCCGGACTTTTCGTAACCAGTGCCGATCTTGAGCATCCAGGCCTGCAAGGTCTGGATGGGGCCGAGGCAGTGCTGGACTGGCCCGAACCCTGTTTCGCGACCTATTGTTTCGCAAATTCTGCCATCTCGAATTGGGCGCTTCTGAACGCCGGCACCCCCTTCTCAGGCATGTAAACATGCCCTGCCAGGCAATGGGCGGCAACGCA
>NVTS01000047.1 GCA_002732995.1 Marinosulfonomonas sp.
CCCAGTCGCCCACCGCTCCGGTCAAATGCGATCAGCGGCACGATCAACACCTCCGGCTCCAGCCACGCACCCGTCGCAGGCACCTTCGCCCCGAACGGCCCCGCCACCATTTCGGCATCCGGCGCCCATTGCCGAAATTTCAACGCCAACCCCGCCGCCTCGATCACCGGCACCGTCACAAACCCGCTCACCGCCATCTTTGCCATCACCCCCAACGGGTCAATCTCGGTCCGGATCGGCATATATCCCGAAATCGTCTGCCCCGCATGCGGCTCCAGAAATTCCAGCAGGCGCGCCGCCGCGATCTCGCCATGCGCCGCCGCATGCGCCACCTTGCGCCGCTCGTATCCGGCCTTGCGCGCCGCCTCTTTCACCGCCGCCAAATCGCTCATAACAACATCACCGCCGCCAATCCCAAAAAGGCGAAAAACCCGACCACATCCGTCACCGTGGTCACAAWCGCCCCCGACGCCAATGCCGGATCAATCCCCAGCTTTTYCAGCCAGACCGGGATCACAACCCCCGCCAGCCCCGCAATAAACAGGTTCAGAACCATCGCAATCGCGATCACAACACCCAGCATCGGAATGCCGAACCAGAACACCCCGACCAGCCCCATCACCACGGCAAATATCACGCCATTGATCAGCCCGACCAACGCCTCGCGCCGGATCACCCGCCACACGTTGGCGCTGGTTAAATCCTTGGTCGCAATCGCCCGCACCGCCACCGTCAGGCTCTGGGTGCCCGCATTGCCGCCCATCGAGGCCACAATCGGCATCAACRCCGCCAAGGCCACGAACGTCGCAATGGTGTCCGCGAACCGGGCAATCACCAAGGACGCCAAAATCGCCGTCACCAGATTGACAAACAACCACGGGAACCGCCGCTTGACCGTGCCGATCACCCGATCCGTCAGGCTGCCCTCGCCAACACCCGCCAGCCGCATGATGTCTTCCTCGTGCTCCTCGTCCAGAACCACCATCGCATCGTCAATGGTGATCACCCCGACCAATCGGTCGTATTCGTCCACCACGGGGGCAGAAATCAGGTGGTACTGGTTGAACGCATAGGCCACATCTTCTTCGTCCTGATTGACCGAAATAGTGCGAAAGCTGTCCTCGGCAATGTCGCGCAACAGGGCTGCGCGCGGGCTGCCCAACAGCTTGCCCAGCGTCACATATCCGGTGGGGTGCATCTTTGGATCGACCAATATCAAATGGTAAAACTGCTCGGGCAAATCATCTTGCCCCCGCAGATAATCAATCGCCTCGCCCACATTCCAGTGCGCAGGTGCCATCACCACCTCGCGCTGCATCAAGCGGCCCGCAGACTCCTCGGGGTAGGCCAGCGATTGCTCGACCACCACACGGTCCGCATCTTCCAGCACCCGCAAAATTGCGCCCTGTTGCTCGCCATCCAGATCCTCAAGCAGATCAACAACATCGTCGTTTTCCAGATCACGCACCGCTTCGGCCAGAACCTCGGGCGCCAGATCGCGCATCACCTCTTCGCGCAACCCCTCGTCCAGTTCCGACAGGATTTCACCTTCCATCCCGCCCTTCCACAGGCGCAGCAGACGGCGGCGCTGACCGCTGCTGATTTGCTCCAGCATATCGGCGATATCGGCAGAGTGCAGCGGTTCCAGCAAATGGGTCAGATGCAGCGCATCCTCCGCCTCGATTGCCATAAGGATTTCATCAACCAGTTGGTGGTCCAGCGCAAAATCTTCCTCAACCCCATCGCGCATATCGTGATTTCCTTCGCTCATGGCCTGCCCTCCGATGGCTTGATGCACCAWAGCCAATCGGCTGAATTAACAACAGTAAAAATGAGGGCTTTTCGCAACGCGCCTTTGGCCCTATTCTGGGGCGCTGATGAATCGAGGACGACTTGGGGGCTATAATGAAAAACGCGCATCTTTTACTGGGACAAACCCTGTCGTTCAACGGTGATCCGTTTCATATGCCGATTGAGGATGCCACCACATACGAGCGCCGCGGCGCGGTCCTGATCGAGGCTGGAAAAATCACTGCCACCGGCCCTGCCGACCGCCTGCGCGCCGCCCATCCACAGGTGCCGATCACCGATTATGGCGATGCGCTGATCACCGCCGGATTCATCGACGCCCACGCGCATTACCCGCAAACCGCGATTATTGCCAGTTGGGGCAAGCGCCTGATTGACTGGCTGAACACCTACACCTTCCCCGAGGAAACCCGCTTTGATGATCCCGCCTATGCCACTGAAATTGCCAACCGATATCTAGACCTGACAGCCGCCAACGGCACCACCACGATTGCCAGTTTCTGCACCATCCATCCGGCCAGCGTTGATGCGCTATTTAATGCTGCCGAGACGCGCACCCAGCGCATTATCGCGGGCAAAACCTGTATGGACCGCAACGCACCGGACGGGCTTCGCGACAGTGCCAAATCCGCCTATGATGACAGCCGCGCCCTTCTGGAAAAATGGCACGGGCGCGGGCGGGCTGCTTACGCCATCACGCCGCGTTTCTCGCCAACCTCGACCCCCGAACAACTCGAAGCCCTCGGCGCACTGTGGGCCAAACACCCCACCTGCCTGATGCAAACCCACCTGTCCGAGCAACTGGACGAAATCGAATGGGTGGCAGACCTGTTCCCTGATGCGCGCGACTACCTCGATACCTACGAGCAATTCGGCCTGCTGGGGGAACGCGCCATGTTTGGCCACGCCATCCACCTGACGGACCGTGAACGCGCCCGYCTGCGCGAGGTCAACGCCGCCCTGATCCATTRCYNCGACYTCCAACACCTTTATCGGGTCGGGCCTGTTTGACATGGGCGGCTTGATGGCCGCGGGTCATCGCATCGGGCTGGCCACAGACACCGGTGGCGGCTCGTCCTTTTCAATGCTGCGCACCATGGCGGCAGCCTATGAAATCGGCCAGCTCACCGGCACCTCGCTGCATCCCGCACAGCTCTATTGGCTGGCCACAGCCGGGTCCGCCCGCGCCCTGCACATGGATGATAAAATCGGCAATCTCGCGGTTGGACACGAGGCCGATCTGTTGGTGCTGAACCTCGCCTCAACCCCCGCCATTGAACAGCGCCACGCCCGCGCCGAGGACATTTGGCAATCGCTGTTCCCGACCATCATGATGGGGGATGATCGTGCAATCACGGCAACATGGATCAATGGAAAACCACTTCCTTAACCTTCTTCTTTTCTTAAATACCTGCCGCGTTTGATATCTCTTTTTCGCCGCCGCTAAAGAGTCATATGGTTTTCATATCGCGTATTCTTGAGTTGAAACTCACCCCATCAAACGCCGTGCCAGCCCGTTCTGCCGCTCGATCACCCGTGGTAAATCTATCGTCACCATCTGCCCGTCGCGCACCACCTGGCGCCCCTCGACAAACAGATCTCGCACCTTGGTTGGTCCCGCCAACAGCAACGCCGCCGCATCCCAACTGCCCGCACTTTCAATCCCGGAAACATCCCAAATCGCCAGATCAGCCCGCTTGCCCACCGCCAGTTGCCCGCAATCATCGCGCCCCAAAACGGCGGCCCCGCCACGGGTGGCAATCTCCAGCGCCTCACGCGCGCTCATCGCATCAGCCCCGTTTTGCACCCGCTGCAACAGCATGACCTGCCGCGCCTCGGCGACCAAATTTCCCGCGTCATTGCTGGCCGATCCATCCACCCCCAGCGCCACATTCACCCCCGCGTCCCGCATCTGGCGTACCGGCGCGATGCCCGATCCAAGGCGGCAGTTGGAGCAGGGGCAATGGGCAACGCCCGTGCCGGATTTGGCAAACAGATCAATTTCCCGCCCATCCAGTTTCACGCAATGCGCATGCCACACATCATCGCCGGTCCAGCCCAGATCCTCGGCATACTGCCCTGGCCGGCAGCCGAACTTCTCCAGACTATAAGCGATATCCTCGTCGTTTTCGGCCAGATGGGTGTGCAACATCACCCCCTTGTCCCGCGCCAGCAATGCGGCGTCGCGCATCAAATCCCGGCTGACAGAAAATGGCGAGCAAGGCGCAATGCCGACCCGCACCATCGCACCCTCGCTCGCATCGTGAAACCTGTCGATAACGCGAATGCTGTCGGTCAGGATATCCGCCTCGTTCTCGACCAGACTATCAGGTGGCAGACCGCCCGCGCTTTCGCCAATGCTCATTGAGCCACGGGTCGGATGAAACCGCAGGCCAACCTCGTGCGCCGCCTCTATGGTGTCGTCTAACCGACTGCCATTAGGGTATAAATACAGATGGTCCGAGGACATAGTGCAGCCGGAAAGCGCCAATTCCGACAGGCCGACCATGGCCGATATCCGCATTTCCTCGGGGCCAAAATTCGACCAGATTGGATACAGCGTTTGCAACCAGCCAAACAGCAATGCGTCTTGCCCACCGGGCACAGCACGGGTCAGGGTCTGGTATAAATGATGGTGCGTATTGACCAAACCGGGCGTCACCACACAGCCCTTGGCGTTGATGATCTCGGCATCATCTACTGCCAGATTTTGGCCAACCTCGGCAATCACCCCACCTCGAATTCGCAGATCACCCGACGCGATTTCGCGCCGACCATCGTCCATTGTAACCAGTGTATCCGCACCCTGAATTAGCACATCACCCATTGATCAATTCTCCGGTTTGATTAATTTTCCGGTGCCTCGCGCAAAATTTCCAATGCCGCCGCATGAACCTGCGCATTTGCAGCCGCCAGAACCCGCCCGCCTTCATGCGCGGGTCGGCCCTGCCAATCAGTCACCACGCCACCCGCCGCCTGCACCACCGCGATCGGGGCTTGCACGTCATAGGCCTGCAAACCGGCCTCGACCACCAGATCAACGTGACCCGCCGCCAGCAGCGCATAGCCATAACAATCCATGCCATAACGGGTCAGCTGTAGCTTGGATTTAAGCGCCCCGAATGCCGCCTTTTCAATCGGTGTGCCAATCGCGGGAAAAGTGCTGAGCATAATGGATTGCGACAAAACCCGCGCCGCGCGGGTTTTCAAAACCACCTCGCCATGCGGCCCCGTCATCCGCGCCTCGCCCAGCCCGCCAATGAACCGCTCGCCAATATAGGGCTGGGCAATCAGGCCGAAAAACGGGCCGGTTTCATCGCGCACCGAAATCAGCACCCCCCACGTCGGCGTGCCGCTGATATATCCGCGCGTGCCGTCAATCGGGTCCAGCACCCAGGTCAGCCCACTGCTCCCCTCGCTATAGCCGAATTCCTCGCCCAAAATCGCATCCTGCGGGCGCATTTCAGCCAACACATCGCGCATCGCAATTTCGGCGGCGCGATCAGCAACCGTTACCGGATCAAACGCATCTTGTTTTTTATTATCGGCGACCAGCCCCGATGTGCGAAAATGGCGCAGCGTTTCCACCTGCGCCACATCGGCCAAGGCCTGCGCCGTTTGCTTCAGGCTGTTTTGCTCGTTGATTGATAATTCCGCCATCTGCCCCGCCCTTGACTGCACTCCGTCACTGTTGCGGCATCAGACGATTGGCGTCAAGCGTGGCTAGGCAACATCGCTAAGCACGCGCGCCAGATCAAACAGACGGCGACGCTGGTTTTCCGGCATGGCATAATAAGAGCGAACCAGCTCTAGCGCCTCTTTGTCAGCCATAATATCAATAGGGATTTGGCTGTTCACCGGCGCGTCCGCTGCCTTATCGTTCAAACCATCGAAGAAAAAGCTGACGGGAACCCCTAATACATCTGAAATATCCCACAACCGTGAGGCGCTAACGCGATTCATTCCGGTTTCGTATTTCTGGATTTGCTGGAACTTAATTCCGACCTTTTCGGCCAATTGTTGCTGGGTCATACCAACCAACCAGCGCCGGTGGCGAATGCGTTTCCCGACATGGACATCAACAGGGTGCTTCATTTCATATTCCTAATTTCAATGTCAACTTACTATAATAAAAGAATTAATCCTCCAACCTGTCCTTATATCCAAGCTTTTGGGGCATTCGGGGGCATAAGTGCTGTATTCATTAACAAAACCTTAAAACTCTTCATCCGATTGGCTGGCCCTATTGCCTGCACAAAGAATCACCAACAACTTTGGCGTGTTTAACGTATCTGGACGACATATTCCAAATATCCCCCGCAATATCTGTTTCGCAATCCCTTTACCCGCATGCGCAATACCTTTACTTCGTGCCCCAACATACGCAGCAACATCTTAACATGTTATGGAGCCACACCATGCGCGCCTTTCAATTACACCGTGTCGGGGATGCGCCACGTATTACATCCAGCATAGTGCCAACCCCGAAAACCGGTGAAATCCGGCTAAAGATCAAGGCCTGCGGGCTGAACTTTGGCGATTTGCTGATGATCAACGGCTCTTATCAGGAACGCCCCGATCTGCCTTTCACCTTGGGGATGGAACCTGCGGGGATTGTTGATGCCTTGGGGCCGGAGGTGACTGGCCTGAAGGTCGGCGACAGGGTGGCGGTCTATCACGGGCACAGCGGGCTGGCCGAATACGGCTGTTTTCCCGCGGCGCATTGCAACCTGTTGCCCGACAATATGAGCACCACCGTCGGGGCCGGATTTCTGGTGGCCTATGGCACCTCGCATCTGGCGCTGGCGCATCGCGCACGGCTGAAGGCGGGCGAAACGTTGCTGGTGCTGGGCGCGGCTGGTGGCATCGGGCTGACGGCGGTTGAAATCGGCAAACGCATGGGGGCGACGGTGATTGCCTGCGCGCGCGGGGCAGACAAGCTGGCGATTGCGGCCAAGGCTGGAGCGGATCATCTGATTGACAGTGACACGCAGGATTTGCGCGAGGTGGTCAAGGCGTTNNGCGGGGCSRAKGYRGKSKRWKRKSCKKKSKGCSSMSMWYKGKTSRWMKSSRCGWWGSGSRCYTRCAACYYYKNNGCGCGRMKSWYSCYSSYGSKGTKMSMMRKYGGYSAKGWGCCKSWWMKTMMRSCCRACRYAKTKTTGGTGAAGAATATCGAGGTGATCGGGTTTTACTGGGGCGGCTACCTGAAATTCGCCCCCGACGTGCTGCACGACAGTCTGGATACCTTGCTGGGCTGGTATGCTGCGGGGGAGTTGCACCCGCACATCAGCCACACTCTGCCGCTGGAACGGGCGGGCGAGGCGCTGGAACTGCTGCGCAGTCGGAAGTCTACGGGTAAGGTGGTGGTGACGGTTTAGGGGGTGGGAATTGCAAGCCTAAACAATTATTCAACTATATCTCCCTCGTTCCTTTACACTTTGGAAAACGTGAGCACCCAAGGAATTTTTCTCCAGATTTGCGATTGGAGCGTTCGACCATTTTTGCAGTGCATCTTGGGCATTTGGTTTTATCGTTTTGTTGCTCAGCCACTTTGGCTTTCACATGCTTAATATGGGCGCGGTTTGTTTCGCGGTTGGCGTCTAGCGCGTTACGGTTTAGTCGCTCCTTGAAAATTCGGAGCTGATTATCCGAGAAATGCGCGTTTTGCCTTGATCGGATGTAGTCCGAAAGCTCTCGAGTATCCCACAGGACATTCTCTGGCATATCTGTTTTCGGTTCAGCGGAACCCGCGAATACCACCACGTTATGGAGTTGCTTTGTCTCTATTCCAAGCAAGTCTTGCACGACCCTTAGATGCCCGTAGTTCTGCCGGAGCGGATTCTGGAATTGAGTTTTATGTCGGTGGAGAACTTGCGTCCAACGCGCCTTGTTAGCATCTCCAAAAATCCAGCCGGACATGTTTTTCGTTTCAACAACAAAAATACCATTTCGTGAAAGGACGATGTGGTCAATTTGCGTTGTGCCGCCTTTGGTCGGAAGTGTTAAATCGGTAAGAACGTAATACTCATGGCTGTTCAGGTTTGATCGAAGTGATGAATTGACCCGCGCCTCTCCAGCCGCCCCTTTGGAGGACGATGATAGCTGGAGTAAAAAGGCGATTACCACCCCGATAAATAAAATGAATGCTAGGATTTCCAACTAAATAGCCCAACTACTTTCAATCAACTAGTGGAACCCTACTCGAAGCCGGGAAGGGGGGAAAGGATGCAGGATCGGAAAACTAGACAACCCAATAAAACGCCCCCCCCCCTCTCACAGCCCCCGATACGCCTGCCTTACAATCTCCGCCATGTCCTCGACCACCTGCCCCGTGGCCAGATGCGAGACATAGAGGTTGATCTGTTTGGTGGTCAGATCAGGCAGCGCGCCGTTGTGCTGGATCGCCTCGACATAGGGCGGCTCCATGCCTTCCAGCACCGTGTGCACCGCCAAATCCGCACTAACGGACGCCTCGATGGTGCGGGTGGAGTCGGATTCGACCGCCATTTCCCAAGGGATGCCCGCCTCGTCCAGTTTTTTCTGCACACCGGCGCGGAAAATGCAGGTGTGCTCATATGCCAGCCGCAGCGGGCGGGATTTCCAGATTGCGCCATCGGGCGCGCCGATCCAGATCAGCGGCAGGGTCAGCAGGGTTTCGCCGCCCGCCTCCAGCGTGTCCTCGGTCGTCAGGATCATGTCGCATTCACCGCGATCGAACATTTTGCGCAGGCTCTTGGTATAGGACGACACCAGCCGCACATTGACGCGCGGGTATTCAGTGGCAAAGCGGTGCAGCACTTGCGGGATGGCGGGGTAAACGATGTCATGCGGCACGCCCAGAACCACCTCGCCCTCATAGGCCTTGTCGGTCAGGCGGCCAAACACCTCGTCATTCAGCGCCRGCATCCGGCGGGCGTAGCCCAGCAGTTGCTCGCCAGCCCCAGTCAGCACCACACCGCGCCCGTCGCGCTCCAGCAGTTTCAAATCCAGCGATTGCTCCAGCCGTTTTAGCTGCATCGAGACGGCGGACTGGGTCAGGTTCAGGAACCCCGAAGCCTTGGTTACCCCGCCCGCCTCGGACACGGCAACAAAGGAGCGTAGGGCAGTCATGTCGAGATTTCTGGGCATATCACGATCCTTGATGTGTTGTCGCATAAACATTCATTTTCCATATGGATCATAGACTGCAATACAGATCAAGTATTTTGATGAATACGACCAAACCGATCACGAAACCGAAAGGATCGAACCATGACCATGACAACCTGCAACACCCCCGCCCGCACCATCCCGAAACAGCGCCCCTCGATGTTTCGTGTGATTGAACAAATCTTTGCCACACAGGGCCAGCGCCGTGCCCTGCGCCAACTGGACAGCGCCGCGCTAGCCGATCTGGGCCTGTCCTATGCAGACGCCAAACGCGAAGCAGGTCGCCCGTTTTGGGACGTTCCGGCCACTTGGCGGCAGTAATTTGCGTTAAATAGTGCCAATTGCGTGCATTTCGCACGGAAATCCTTGAAAAGCAGGCCACCTTTGCCGATATAGAGCGGTGAAGGTGGCCGTTTCCTATGGGCACTGGCCAATATAACTATATCTGGAGGTTTCCATGGCAGACTATAACACGATCCGCACCGGTGCCGGCGCTCACACCGCCGAGATCGACGCAGGGCTCAAGGCCCATATGAACAAGGTTTACGGCACAATGTCCGTCGGCCTGCTACTGACCTCCCTGGTTTCCTGGGCCGTTGGTACCAACGAGGCGATGCTGCACATGCTGTTTACCGGCTACGTGCGCTGGATCATCATGTTCCTGCCGCTGATCATGGTTTTTGCCTTTGGCTCAATGATCAACCGGATTTCCGCCGCAGGCGCACAGCTGTTTTTCTATGCCTTCGCCTCGGCAATGGGCCTGTCGATCTCATGGATTTTCGCGGTGTTCACCGATTTCTCKATCACCCAGACGTTTCTGGTGACCTCGATCTCGTTCGCAGGGCTTAGCCTCTGGGGCTACACCACCAAGAAAGACATCTCTGGTTGGGGCTCATTCCTGATTATGGGGGTGATTGGCCTGATCATCGCATCCGTCGTGAACATCTTTCTGGGCTCCGGCATTGTTCAGTTGGCGATCTCGGCCCTTGGCGTGCTGATTTTCGCAGGCCTTACCGCTTACGACACCCAGAAGATCAAGAACACATACCTTGCCCACGCGCATCACGGCGACAGTGAATGGCTGGCCAAATCGGCCATCATGGGCGCGTTGAACCTGTATCTGGATTTCGTGAACCTGTTCATGTTCATGCTGCAATTCATGGGCAACCGTAACTAAGGGCGTTTTATATCTAATTTGAAAGGGCCGGTCGTTTGACCGGCCTTTTTCTTTGGCTCCACTTAACGAATATCTTTCTTGAAATCCGTGGCCAACTACACTCACCAAATGGAAACCTCGTTACAAACCCTTCTTGTAGTAAAGCGGCTCTTCCCGCGCATTCTAAGCGGCACTAAAATGTCTACCATCCGTTGGCACGAAACCCTGATCACCGTGGGCCAATGCTGTATGTTTGCGATGGTGCCCCAGAACAAAGCGTAATCGTCAATGTGATCCGCTGCACGGATATGCCCTTATCAAAAGCCGCGGCATATTTTGGAATGTCAGATGAATGGCCAGATGATGTGATGCTGTCTGGGATGCGGAAACACTACCCCGACATCAAGCTGTCGGACATCGTGCAGGTCATAGAACACACCCCACCCGGCCAATAAAAAAAGCCGCGCAAATCCTGCGCGGCCTTTTTAATCTCTAACCCGTAAGGCTAACCTACTTGATCTTGCCTTCTTTATACTCGACGTGCTTGCGCACAACCGGGTCGTATTTGTTCACCACCATTTTCTCGGTCATGGTGCGGGCGTTCTTTTTGGTCACATAAAAGTGGCCGGTGCCCGCTGTCGAGTTCAGGCGGATCTTGATTGTGGTTGGCTTCGCCATGTTATTGCTCCTAAAGCGGGGGGCGAATTTGCCCTGTAATCCTTGAAGTCTGCCTTTTAACCGGCCTGTGCCCTGAGTCAACAGGAAATGGACGCGCGGAYGGCCTATAAGCCGGATTTTGTCCACGGCAAGTTGCCCCGCCGATGGATGACCATTCCTCTGCGCCTGCTGTTACCAACAGGCTCTAGCTGCCAACCCGAACCTTCCGAGCCAAAACAGCTCTGGGCATACGCCCGCGAGGTTCCTATTTGGCATTGCTCCCGGTGGGGCTTGCCGTGCCGTCCTTGTTGCCAAGGCCGCGGTGGGCTCTTACCCCACCGTTTCACCCTTACCTGTGCATGCACAGGCGGTCTGTTTTCTGTGGCGCTTTCCCTCGGGTTTCCCCGGCCGGGCGTTACCCGGCACCGTCGTTTTGTGGAGTCCGGACTTTCCTCGCCTGTTGCCAGACGCGGCCATCCAGCCATCCGCGCAATTGTGATTTAGGAGGTTAGCAGCGGTTGGTCAACGGGGAAGCGGCTGGCAAGGTCTGTGGCCATCGCCAAATCCACCTGATCCGGCGGACCGGACGCCCCCGACAACCATGGGCGATACCGCAGACGGAACGCTGTCAGGAGGGTTTCATCGTCACATTCAGCGGTCATCCCGAGAGTTCTTAACGCATCCACTATTCCGGAATTATGGCAATGTTCAGAATCGACATTTGGCCAGATCGACAGACCGGCCATTGCCAATCGATACCAGTCAAACCGTACGCCCGGGTCAACCTTGCGTCCCGGTGCCATATCGGAATGGCCAATAATACGTTTAGGGGGAATTGCCCAACGGCGCATGATACCCACAAGCAAACCTTCCAACGCGGTCATTTGTGGCTCGGGAAACGGGGCAAATCCGGTATTGGCCAACTCGATCCCGATCGAGCGCGAATTCACATCCGTCACGCCCCCCCATCGGCCCGCACCGGCATGCCATGCCCGCTGATCCTCCTCCACCAGCAAAAACACCTCGCCCACCTCGGAAATCAGGTAATGCGCCGACACCTCGTGATCGGGCGAACACAGCCGCTCACAGGCTGCGGCAGCGCTCTCCATTGCGGTATAATGCAACACCACCATATCGGGCAGCGCGCCATCGCGGCGCGCCCCGAAATTGGGCGACGGGTGCGGGGTGATGATCACCCCCCTGCCCTCTAGCCGGATTTGGCGTTGCGAAACGGTTGTGGATCCCATGAGCAGGCGAAACCGTCGCCATCAGGATCCAGACCTTTGCGGTCTTTTTGCGGGCCGCCATTTTTCAGGAAATCGGCCTGCGCCAAATCAGGTGACGGGTATTTCAGGCAGTTTTTGACAAACCGCGACTGGGCAAACACCTTGGAGCGCCGATATTGCGCCTCCCCAACGCGATTGGTTGTCGAGAGTGCAAACTCGACCACACTGGCCCCGCGCCCGCTGCCTGTCGGCACGGCTGTTGGCTGGATCTGGACATATTGCGCCCGCTGCTGTTCCAGCCGCACGCGATCGCTTTCAATCGATTCACGGCCCGCAACAGCATCAAAATCCTGCTCGTCCGAAATACCGACATTATTGGTGTTGGCCTCGGGGGTTGCTGCCTGTTGCGTTTGCGTTTCTAGTGGCGTTGTTGTTGCAACCGTTTCGCCAGATATAGCATCGCTCGGTGGCGCAGTTTGGCCGCGCAATTCGGCCTCGCTGGCCGCCCGCTGTTGCTCATAGCTGGAATAACCGCCWAACCCGACACCGCCGCCTGAATCAGGCACCTTTGGATCACAAGCCCCTAAGGCCAGCACCATTATGGCTGGAACATATAACCGCATCAAATAAACCTCTTATTTTTCAGTCTTCACGCTGACTACCACCATTTTGACGGTTTGGAAACAAAACCGGCAGCACGCTCAAGCGCGTAGGCAACATTCAGCAAATCGCCTTCTTCCCACGGGCGACCAATCAGTTGCAGCCCCAATGGCAAGCCCTGTTTGTCCAGCCCCGCCGGAACCGAAATTCCGGGCAAGCCCGCAAGGTTCACCGTGACGGTGAACACATCGTTCAAATACATCTGCACCGGATCGGCATCGGCCATTTCACCAAGGCCGAATGCGGCCGATGGGGTGGCCGGTGTCAGGATCGCATCGATGCCTGCGTCAAACACTTGCTCAAAGTCGCGCTTGATCAGGGTGCGCACCTTGCGGGCGCGATTGTAGTAGGCGTCATAGAAGCCTGCCGACAGCACATAGGTGCCGATCATCACGCGGCGCTGCACCTCATGGCCAAACCCCTCGGCACGGGTTTTTTCGTACATGTCGTCGATGCCATCGCCTGCCGCCAGTTTGGCGCGGTGGCCATAGCGCACCCCGTCATAGCGGGCCAGATTGGAGGACGCTTCGGCAGGCGCGATGACGTAATAGGCAGGCAGCGCGTATTTGGTGTGCGGCRATGTGATGTCGACGATTTCAGCGCCTGCGTCTTTTAGCATGGCCGTGCCGTCAGTCCAGAGCTTTTCAATCTCGTCCGGCATCCCGTCCATGCGGTATTCCTTTGGAATCCCTATCTTTTTACCTTTGATGTCGCCTGTCAGCGCCGCCTCGAAGTTCGGAACGGCCAGATCGGCGCTGGTCGAATCCTTGGCGTCATGCCCTGCCATCGCCTCGAGCAGAATCGCCGCGTCGCGCACCGATTTGGTCATCGGGCCTGCCTGATCCAGCGAGGAGGCAAACGCCACCACACCCCAGCGCGAACAACGCCCGTAGGTTGGTTTAATGCCGGTGATGCCGACAAACGCGGCGGGTTGGCGGATGGATCCGCCCGTGTCGGTGCCGGTTGCGCCAAGGCACAAATCGGCGGCCACGGCGGCGGCGGACCCACCGCTTGAGCCGCCCGGTGTCAGGTCTGATGTGTCATTGCCACGGCGCCACGGGTTGACCACATCGCCGTAGGTCGAGGTTTCGTTGGAGCTGCCCATGGCGAATTCGTCCATGTTCAGTTTGCCCAGCATCACCGCGCCATTGTCCCACAGCTGTTGGGTGATGGTGCTTTCATATTCCGGCTTGAAGCCGTCCAGAATGGCGGACCCTGCCTGAGAGGGCACGCCCTTGGTGCAGAACAGATCCTTGATGCCCAGCGGGATACCGCACATGGCGGGGGCATCGCCGGATTTCAGCCGCGCATCGGCGGCTTTGGCCTGATCACGGGATATTTCAGGGGTGTTGTGAACGAAGGCATTCAGAGCGTTCGATCCCTCGATTGCCGAAAGGCAGCTTTCAGTCAGCTCGACGGCGGTGATGTCGCCTGCGCGCAAACGGGCACGGGCATCCGAAATAGTCAGGGTATTCAGGTCAGTCATATCGGTTACTCCACCACTTTGGGCACGGCGAAAAATCCTTCACGGGCGTCTGGTGCATTGGCGAGGATTTTGTCCTGCTGGTAGCCGTCCGTCACCACATCATCACGGCGTTTCAGGCGGGCCGGTGTGACGGAGGTCATCGGCTCGATGCCCTCGACATCGACCTCGTTGAGCTGTTCGATAAAGCCGAGGATGGCGTTGAATTCTTCGGCCAGCGCTGGCAACGCTTCATCGGCGACCCGAATGCGGGCCAGATGCGCCACGCGGGCGGCGGTTTCCTTGTCTATCGACATCACAGCACTCCGGTTTATCTGTTTGGAATTGCTTTAGCGGTGTGTGGCGCTGGTCGCAAGGCTGTGGTTGGTTCCATTGCAGGTTTTTGTGGCGAGGGCGGAGCCTCCGGCGGGGATATTTAGGGAACAATGATTAGGAGCGGCGGGATTTGAAGAAGGTTTTGAGCAGGACCTCGGCTTTGACCGCGTTGATGCCATCGTATATTTCCGGCACGTGATGCGCTTGCGGGTGGGTGAAGATGCGCGGACCTTGATTAAGGCCGCCGGATTTCGGGTCGGAGGCAGCGTAGTAGAGGCGGTTGATGCGGGCCGCCGAGATCGCCATGGCGCACATCGGGCATGGCTCGAGCGTCACGTAAAGGTCGTATCCTGTCAGGCGTTCCGAGCCAATGGCAGCGCAAGCGGTGCGGATGGCGAGGATTTCGGCGTGTGCGGTCGGGTCATTCAACTCGCGGGTGCGGTTGCCAGCGCGGGCGATGATTTCACCGTTCGGGGCGATGATCACTGCGCCCACAGGGACTTCACCGCGACCTGCGGCCTCGCGGGCCTGATCAAGGGCGGCATCCATATGGCTGATGAAATCATTCATGGCCTATGGTTTGCCCTGTGCCGCGGATTTTGCCAAGCTGCTTTTCATTTATAGATACGCAGGTTAGAGCGGGGCATGGAAAATGAATCCCCCAAAGGCGAGCGTATCGCCAAAGTGATGGCCCGCGCAGGCCTTGCGTCACGGCGCGAGGCCGAGCGGATGATTGCGGCGGGTCGCGTCACTGTGAATGGCAAGCTGATTGACAGCCCTGCCCTGAATGTCACCCCTGCCGACAAGATCGTGGTCGATGGCAAGGATGTCGGCGAGCCGGATGTGGCGCGGCTGTGGCTGTATCACAAGCCGCTCGGCCTGGTGACGACCGAGCGTGACGAGAAGGGCCGCGATACGGTTTTCGCCAATCTGCCCAAGGATTTGCCACGGGTGGTGAGCGTCGGGCGGCTGGATATCAATTCGGAAGGGTTGCTGCTGCTGACCAACGATGGCGGGGTGAAGCGCAAGCTGGAGTTGCCCGCCACTGGATGGCTGCGCAAATACCGCGTGCGGGTGAACGGGCGCCCGAATGACAAGGCGCTGGAGCCATTGCGCAAGGGGGTAACCGTGGATGGCGAGCGGTTTCAGGCCTTTGATGTAGTGATTGACCGTCAGCAAGGGGCGAATGCGTGGCTGACGGTGAGTTTGCGCGAGGGTAAGAACCGCGAGATCAGGCGGGCCTTGGGCGAGGTTGGCCTGAAAGTGAACCGGTTGATCCGCATCAGTTTCGGCCCGTTTCGGCTGGGTGAAGTAAAGGCGGGCGAGGTCGAGGAAATCAAACAGCGCGTGCTGCGCGACCAGTTGGGGATGAACAAAGGCCCAAGCCAGAAGCCCAAACCAAAGCCACAGCGGCGGCGCAAATAGCCTGCGTTAACGGCTTGCAAAATCACTTCCGCGCGTTACCACCTTCCAGGGGCAACGGAATGGGTAGGAGCGCGACACGGCCGACCTTTAGAACTATTGAAAACCTAGGCAACCTGATGGTGTTGTTTTTTCTGCAAGCCGTCCTTGGGTTTGACAACCTGCTTCATTTTCCACCTATTGGAGATAAACCACATTCTATTTCTCGGTTGTTGTGCTGGTTATGGTCGAGGTGATCCAGTCAGGTTACACACGAAAACTGGCGGCGGCACGGCGCACTGCGTCAAAATTCAAAGATAGCTGATCACACTGGCAAGGCCATTGCTCTTGGCTTATAGATATCAGGAACTAGGGGGGATTCATGTCTGGAAGCGGGCTTCAAAAACTGTCGTTTACATTGCTGGTCGCGCTGATWTTTTACGTCTCGCTGTATGGGGGCGTATGATGGCCAAGCGTTTTAGCGGGAAATTCAGCCCTGATTCCGGCCCCGATCGCGGCATTGATCGCGGCAGTAAACCCACAGGCATTCCGGCAAACATTCGTGCGGGCTGGCGGGCCAACATGCTGTTCTTTGCCCCGCTGCCGTTGGTCTTTCGCGCATTTTTCAAAAACCCCGAAGGGATGGCATTGACCTTGCTGGCCTTTGGGGTGCTGATATTGGCTGCCTGGCTGACCCGTGACGGGATCAAGGCGCATAAAGCATATGACGCGCGGCGTGCGGCGCGCCGCCCCGCCATCCCGCGCAAGATATTTGGATCGGTGCTGACCGGGATCGGGCTGTTTATCGCCGGATACGCGGCGGGTGGGCTGTTCAATTCGCTGATATTCGGGTTTCTAGGCGTGGTTTTACACGGCTTTGCCTTTGGCCCCGACCCGATGCGCGACAAGGGGATGGAGGGCATCGACAGCTTTCAAACCGAACGCGTCGCCCGTGTGGTGGATGAGGCCGAGAAACATCTGGCCGCCATGTCGGACGCCATTGTGCGGGCCGGTGATCGCAAAATCGAGGACCGCGTGGCGCAGTTCCAGATCACCGTGCGCGACATGTTTCGCACGGTCGAGGAAGATCCGCGTGATTTGACAGCCGCACGCAAATATCTAAGCGTCTATTTGCTGGGTGCGCGCGATGCGACGGTGAAATTCGCCGATCTATATGGCCGCACCAAGGACAAGAAGGTGCGCGATGATTACGAGGCGTTGTTGAGCGATCTTGAGAATAACTTTGCCGCCCGAACCGAAAAACTGCTGCTGGACGAGCGCAGCGATCTGGATGTTGAAATTGAAGTGCTGCGCGAACGTTTGCAGCGCGATGGTATACACTTAAGGAGTAAGTAACGATGACCGAGACAACCCGCCAAAAGGCCGAGCAATCGCTTAAGATGATTGAGGAAGTCACCGCCGTGGTTCTGGCTGAGCCCGTGAGCGAAATTGTGCCACTAAAAGAAGCGCCAAAGCCCGTGGCTGCCCAAATCAAGAAACGCATGGCCGAGATCGACATGGGCAACACCAATTCGATCATCAGTTTCGGCTCCTCCGCCCAAGAAGAATTGCGCGAGATTTCGCAAGCCMTGCTGGTCGATGTGCGCAACAAGGACGTGGGGCCTGCCGGCGACAGTCTGCGCAATATGGTCRCCACCATTCGCGGGTTTTCGGTGTCTGAACTGGACGTTAGGCGCAAGCTGTCATGGTGGGAAAAACTGCTGGGGCGCASGGCCCCGTTTGCCAAATTCCTGTCGCGGTTTGAACAGGTTCAGGGCCAGCTGGATATGGTCACCAATGATCTGTTGGGGCATGAACATAAACTGCTGAAAGACATCAAATCGCTGGATATSCTSTATGAMAAGACSYTGGATTTCTATGACGAGTTGGCGCTTTATATTGCGGCGGGCGAGGAAAAGCTAAAGCAGCTGGATGAAAAAACCATCCCCGCCAAGGCCGCCAAAGTCGACAAAGCGCCTGAGGGCAAGCAGGTTATGCAAGCCCAGGAATTGCGTGATCTGCGCGCCGCGCGCGATGATCTGGAGCGCCGTGTGCATGATTTGAAACTGACACGCCAAGTGACGATGCAGTCGCTGCCTTCAATCCGTCTGGTGCAGGAAAACGACAAATCACTGGTGGCCAAGATCAACTCGACCTTGGTCAACACCGTGCCGCTGTGGGAAACCCAACTGGCCCAAGCCGTGACCATCCAGCGGTCCGCCGAGGCCGCGGGCGCGGTGCGCGCCGCCAATGATCTGACCAACGAATTGTTGACCGCCAACGCCAAAAACCTGCGCACCGCCAACAAAATTGTGCGCGAGGAAATGGAGCGCGGGGTGTTTGACATCGAAGCGGTGAAAACCGCCAACGCCGAACTGATCGCCACGATCGAGGACAGTTTGCGCATCGCCGACGAGGGTAAATCCAAACGCGCCGCTGCCGAAGTCGAGCTGAAGCAGATGGAGGCCGAGTTGAAAACCACGCTTGCCTCGGCCTCGGCCCGTGGCGACAAGGTGGGTGACACCGCCGGTGGCGCGCTGGGCAGCGCATAAGGGCAGGATCAGCAGGCAATGGCGAATATACGCAAACGATTGATGGCACTTGTGTCGGCCAGTGTAATCACACTGGCGGGGTGCGACGCGCCGCCACCTACACCATCGCCAGTGCCACCGCCCCCTACCCCGCGGCCCGAACCGCCCAAACCCGTGGTTGCCCCGCAGTCCGAAGTCAGCCGAAAAATGTCGGTGCATCTTGCCCGATTGCAGGCCGATCTGTTGGTGCAGGGCCTGTTGCGGGTTGACGGCGGCGGCCCTGATGTTCCGTTTTCCAAACGCAATCTGGTGGATAATTTCATCCGCATTGCCCTGTTTGACGAATACACCACTTCAAACGGGCATCTGGTGGCAAGAGAAACCGAAAGCCGCCTTCGCCGGTGGGATCAACCGATCCGGATGAAGATCGAATTTGGCCCCTCCGTCCCCTTGGCCCAACGCACCAAGGACCGCGCCAAAATCGGCGCTTATGTTAAACGTCTGTCACGCATTACCGGCGTTCCTATCCGGCTGACCAACGGGTTGGCCAACTACAACGTATTGATCCTGAACGAGGACGAGCGCCGCGCGGCCGGTCCACGATTGCGAAAACTTGCCCCCGGCATTGGTGACATTTCTGTGCGCGCCGTAACGGATATGTCGCGCTCGACCCTATGTCTGGTCTTTGCTTTCTCCAACGACGCCAAGACATCGACATACGCCAAAGCGGTCGCGGTTATTCGCGGCGAACACCCCGATCTTTTGCGCCTGTCGTGCATCCACGAAGAACTGGCACAGGGGCTTGGCCTTGCCAATGACAGCCCCGCCGCCCGCCCCTCGATATTCAATGACGACGAGGAATTCGGCCTGCTTACACGGCACGACGAGCTGTTGTTGCGCATACTCTATGATCGCCGCCTGCATGTCGGAATGACCCCGCACGAGGCACGGCCAATCGTCGAGAAAATCGTAAATGAACTGTTAGGGGGTGAAACATGACCTCCGTATTTAAGGAACATAACCATGGGTATTCTTGATTTTCTAACCGGCGAATTTATCGACGTGATCCACTGGGTCGATGACAGCCGCGACACGATGGTTTGGCGCTTCGAGCGTGAAGATCACGAGATCAAATACGGTGCCAAACTGACGGTGCGCGAGGGCCAGGCGGCTGTGTTTATCCACGAGGGCCAGATGGCCGATGTGTTCACCCCCGGCCTATACATGCTGGAAACCAACAACATGCCGATCCTGACCACACTAAACCATTGGGATCACGGGTTTAAGTCGCCGTTCAAATCGGAAATCTATTACGTTAACACCACGCGGTTCAGCAACCTGAAATGGGGCACCAAGAACCCGATCATCTGTCGTGATCCCGAATTTGGTCCGGTGCGCATCCGCGCCTATGGCACCTATACGATCAAGGTCGCGGACCCTGCCCGTTTCCTGACTGAAATCGTCGGCACCGATGGTGAATTCACCATGGACGAGATCAGCTACCAGATCCGCAATATCATCGTGCAGGAATTTTCCCGCGTGATTGCCAGCAGCGGCATTCCGGTGCTGGATATGGCGGCCAATACGCATGATCTGGGCAAACTGGTCGTTACCCAGATCGCCTATATGCTGGAGCAATATGGCCTGTCGATGCCGGAGCTGTATATCGAGAACATCTCGCTGCCCGCAGCCGTCGAAGAGGCGCTGGATAAACGCACATCCATGGGAATGGCCGGTGATCTGGGCCGTTTCACCCAGTATTCTGCCGCCGAAGCGATGACAGCCGCGGCCCGCAACCCGAATGGCGGCGGCGGCATGGGCGCTGSKSKYSKKWTKGRRRTSGSCWWRSMRAKSKYSKKCMRMAAAAGTGGGAACCGGTTTTGTGGTT
>NVTS01000048.1 GCA_002732995.1 Marinosulfonomonas sp.
CGAATCCCTACAAAATAACCGCTTCGGGGGCCCCTAAAACCGGGGTTTGAGGGGATGCGCACATTCTAGCCCGAAAAGGCGGGTTATGCTGAGGTCTCACCCACATGTTAATCCTCATTTTCTATAAGGGTTTTCATCCGTCATCGCCCGCCATTCGCGGCGTTTGAAATACGGCACAAGCCGCGCTTTGATTGGGTTTGCCATGGCATCCATGATGATAATTTGTCGCCACTTTGCCAGCCCCGCACTTTTTCAGGGCAGATGAGCGGGACGCCCACATTGCTGATATTCTCCCCGCGAGTATTTTCAGAGATATTTGACGCGAATTTTTGACCACACATATCAGAAACCATTTGCGCCATCTCTGGCTCGCGGATCGAAAAGAATTGCTTGATTGGGGACAGCCCAGCAATCGCCTTGAAGCCCGTTTGGCGGTAAAGTTCATCCGTCACCAGTTGCGCGGTGCGTTTCAGGCCGCACAGGTCGCGGGGCTGGGCGACAGGCACATCACGGCTAATGTCGTCTTGGGTCAGCCGGATAAACCCCCAGCAATGAAATCTTGTCGGTGAAATAGTCCAGCTCTTCCATCGCCAGCTGCACGTTCCTGTCGTCTGGGTGGCCCTCGATTTCAGCGTAGAATTGCGTGGCCGTGAAGGATCCGTCCACCATATAGCTTTCCAGTTTGGTCATGTTGACGCCATTGGTGGCAAATCCGCCCATTGCCTTGTAGAGCGCTGCCGGAAGATTGCGCACCCGAAACACGAACGACGTGACCATGCCTATTTTGCCACGCCGTTTCAGATCAATGTCGCGCGACATGATCAAAAAGCGGGTGGTGTTTTTGTCGTGGTCTTCAATATGGCGGGCCAAAATATCCAACCCGTAAATGTCACCGGCAAGTTCGCTGGCCAAGGCCGCCAGTTCAGGATTGTTCGCCTCGGCCACATGCTGCGCCGATCCGGCCGTGTCGGCGCCGGTGACGCGGTGGATGCCGTGCTCGCCCAAAAAGCCGCGGCATTGGCCCAGCAGCACTGTATGGCTCATCGCGCTTTTCACCTGCTCCAGTCTGGTGCCTTTGACGACCAGCAGATTGATGTGCACCCGCACGAACGCCTCGTCAACGATATGCAGACCCGAGGCCGGCAGAAGGTAGTGAATATCGGCAACCCGCCCGTAGGTCGAGTTTTCAACCGGCAGCATCGCCAGTTCGGCCTGACCCCTGCGAACGGTCTCGATCACGTCCTCGAAAGTGCGGCAGGGGATTGGTTCAAGGTTCGGGCGGGCCTCGATGCAGGCTTGGTGCGAATAGGCCCCGAGTTCCCCCTGAAAGGCGATTTTTGCGGACATGATCGTGTTTCCCAGTCGGATATAGCGAAAAAAGGCGTAATGCCGCGTTAACTACACCTTGCGATAAGGTAGGGGAAGCGGATAGATAAACCCAAACTTTGAACGGGATGGATAGCGACATGTTCGACACAATGACAATGACAAAGATCGTAGGCGGCGTCGGGAGCGCGTTGTTGATTTTCCTTTTGGGTAGCTGGGCGGCTGATGCGCTGTATTCCACAGGCGGCGGTCACGAGGAAACAGCAATCGCCGAGGGCGGTCAAGGTGAAGGTGCTGCCGAGCCAGCTGTTGAAGAGTCTGCTGTTGAAGAGGGGCCAAGCTTTGAAGAGCTGYTTGCGGCTGCCGATGTTGCGGCGGGTGAAAAACTGTATAAGAAATGCAAGGCCTGTCACAAGCTGGACGATGGTGCCAACGCAACTGGTCCGTCTCTGTTTGGCGTTGTCGGACGGGACGTGGGTGTGGCCGAAGGGTTCAGCTATTCCGGCACAATGGCAGATATGGGCGGGGCATGGACACCAGAGTTGATCAGCGAATTTCTGATCAAGCCGAAAGACTTGGTTCCGGGCACGAAGATGAGCTTCGCTGGCATGAAAAAAATCACAGACCGCGCCAACCTGATTGCCTATCTGGCCACAATCGGCGGTTAGAGCGCATTCAGTCTAATCAGAAACATGTATCCATCCGGAAACCCGAGGCAGTGCTTGCGTGAGCAAGTGCGTTCGGGTTTCCGGATGGATACAATTGGATTGGATTTGCTCTGATCCGGTTTGGTATGAATACGGCCCGTCCGATTTTTCGGGCGGGTTTTTTCATGGAATATGGTCATGATTGGTCAAATCCACGTCAGTTTACCCATTATCAACTTGATTGTTGCATGCTCCCATATTTAGCTAAGTTTTAGTAAAATTGGATGAGACCGACCGGAGGATACAGAATGTTGCCACGCCAGACAGGTGCTATTGCAAAGGCCGGGTGCCGGAATGCGGCGGATGGTTTCAGGGTGTTATTCACCGGAATGGTTGCGCTGGCGGGGCTGGTTTTGATGGTGTCCGCTGTTTGGGCCGAGGAGAGTATCATCAAGGCGCATGGCATATCCACCTTTGGCGAGCTGAAATACGCGTCCGATTTCACCCATCTGGATTATGTGAACCCCGACGCGCCCAAAGGCGGGGAAATGTCGATGTCGTGGACTGGGTCATTTGATTCAATGAACCCCTATTCGATCAAGGGGCGTTCCGGATTGCTGGCAAACAGTGCGTTTGAATCCCTGTTGACCAGCACCGCGGATGAAATTGGCGCGTCCTACGGGCTGTTGGCTGAAAGCATCGAATACCCCGAGGACAGGTCATGGGTGGTTTTCAATATCCGAGAAATTGCAAAGTTTTCCGATGGCTCACCCGTGTTGGCCGAAGACATTGTATTTTCCTACGAGACATTCCTGACCAAAGGGTTGAGCAGCTTTCGGGTGCAACTGGCCAAGATGGTCGAAAGTGCCGAGATACTATCGCCAAGGCAGGTTAAATTCATCTTCAAAGAGGATTTCCCCAAGCGCGATATCATCGATGCTGTTGGTGGGTTGCCTATTCTTTCAAAGAAAGATTTCGAGGCGACGGGGCGCGATTTCGAGGATAGTTTTATGGAGCCGATGATCGGGTCCGGTGCTTATGTGCTTGACCGTGTGGATGTGGGGAAAACGCTGGTTTATCGCTATAATCCTGACTACTGGGGTGCTGATTTACCGATCAACAGGGGCAGCAATAATTTCGAGACGATCCGGATTGAATATTATGGCGATTCAACGGCGGCGTTCGAGGGGTTCAAGGGCGGCACATTTACCTTCCGCAATGAGAATTCGTCCAAGATATGGGCCACGGGCTATGATTTTCCAGCCGTTNAAAACGGTGAGATTGTGACGGCCTTGCTGGAACACGGCAATAAAACCACGGGGCAGGCGTTTATCTTCAACCTGCGGCGTGAAAAGTTTAAGGATGCGCGTGTGCGCGAAGCAATAGGGCTGATGTTCAATTTTGAATGGTCGAACAAGACGTTGTTTTACGGGTTGTATGACCGGATAAATTCGTTCTGGGGCAACAGTTATCTAGAAGCCGTGGGTCTGCCGAGTGCGGAAGAACTGGCCATTCTGCAGCCGCTGGCCGATATCCTGCCAGCCGGTGTTCTGGATAGCGAACCTGTGACCGCAATGGTGTCGTCTGAACGGCAACTGGACCGCAAAGCGCTGCGCCGTGCCTCGGCGCTGCTGGACGAGGCAGGCTGGCCGGTGGGCAATGACGGGATGCGGCGCAACGCCAAGGGCCAGACATTGCGGGTGGAATTTTTGAACGACAGCCAAAGTTTTGACCGGTTGATCAACCCGTTTGTCGAAAACCTGAAAAAGCTGGGAGTGGATGCGTTGCACACCCGTATCGACAATGCCCAGATGCAGCTGCGCGAACGCCCGCCGCAGTATGATTTTGACATCGTAACCGGCCATCTTTCGACAGATTACATTCCTGGCACTGGCTTGCATCAGTATTTCGGAGCGGAAAGTGCGGACGATTCAGCGTTTAACAAAATGGGCTTGAAAAGCGAAGCGGTGGACAAGCTGATTGATGTGGTTTTAGCCGCCGAAACGCAGGATGAGCTGACCGTGGCGGTCAAGGCGCTGGACCGTGTGTTGCGGGCCGAAAAGTTCTGGATCCCGCAATGGGCCAAGAACGCGCATACGGTGGCCTACTACGATATGTACGAGCATCCGGACCCATTGCCACCATATGCGTTGGGCAATCTGGATTTCTGGTGGTATAATGCTGAAAAAGCCGCAAGCCTGAAGGCCAGCGGCGCGTTAAAATAATATAGGGCAGAGCAAACCCAATGGGCGCATATATCCTTAGGCGATTGTTGCTGATCATTCCGACACTGATCGGGATTATGATCATCAATTTTGCGCTAATCCAGTTTGTTCCAGGGGGGCCGATCGAGCAGATTTTGGCCAATCTGGAAGGCGAGGGCGATGCGTTTGAAACCATTGCCGGTGGGGGTGATGCCGGTGGCAGCGAAAGCATCGGCGGCGATGAACGCTATCAGGGCGCGCGGGGTTTGCCGCCGGAATTCATCAAAGAGCTGGAGATACAGTTCGGCTTTGATAAACCGCCGCTGGAGCGTTTCCTGAACATGATGTGGGATTACCTGCGTTTTGATTTTGGCGAAAGTTATTTCCGCAGTGTCGGGGTGATTGATCTGATCATTGAAAAGATGCCGGTGTCGATCACGCTGGGTCTATGGAGCACGTTGCTTGCCTATATGATCTCGATCCCGTTGGGTATTCGCAAGGCGGTGCGTGATGGCAGCCGCTTTGACACATGGACTTCGGCGGCGATTATCATCGCCTACGCGATCCCCGGATTTTTGTTTGCGATCCTGCKGCTGGTGCTGTTTGCCGGTGGGTCATACTGGAAGATTTTCCCGCTGCGGGGGCTGACCTCGAATAATTTTGACGACCTGACGATGATCGGCAAGGTGCTGGATTATCTGTGGCACATCACCCTGCCGGTGCTGGCCTCGACCATCGCGTCATTTGCCACGCTAACGTTGCTGACCAAAAACTCGTTTCTGGACGAAATCAAAAAGCAGTATGTGGTCACCGCCAAGGCCAAGGGGTTGTCCGAGCGCAGTGTGCTATATGGCCACGTATTTCRCAACGCGATGCTGATCGTGATCGCCAGCTTTCCGGCGCTGTTTGTCGGGGTGTTCTTTGGTGGATCATTGATTATCGAAACCCTGTTTTCGCTGGACGGATTGGGCCGATTGGGGTTCGAGGCGGTGGTGGTGCGCGATTACCCGGTGATGTTCGGCACGCTCTATGCGTTTGGTTTGCTGGGGCTGCTGGTCGGCATTCTGTCGGATATGATGTATGTATTCATCGACCCGCGCATTGATTTTGAGGGGCGGGGCAGCTGATGGCGCTGAACGCCCTGAACCAGCGCCGGTGGCGCAATTTCCGGCGCAATGGCCGCGCCTTTTGGTCGCTGATCCTGTTCAGCGTGCTGTTTGGCCTGTCGCTGTTTGCCGAATTCATCGCCAATGACAAACCGATTGTGGTGAATTACCGCGGCGCATATTACATGCCGATTTTCAACTTCTTCCCTGAAACCGAATTTGGTGGCGATTTCAAAACCGAAGCGATCTACCGCGATATCGAGGTCAAGTGCCTGATTAAAACCGGTGGGTTCCAGACCTGTTTTGACGACCCCGAGGGGGTGATCGAGGATGCCGCCGATGGCGATGTGGATGGCGAGGCGGTGGTGGCGGGCTGGATGATCTGGCCGATCATTCCCTATTCATTCCAGACCATCGTCGACATCCCCGGCACAGCCCCATCAGCGCCTGACGCCCACAACTGGCTGGGCACCGATGATACAAAACGCGACGTGGCGGCACGGGTGATTTACGGCTTTAGGCTGTCGGTGTTTTTCACCTTGCTGGTGTCAACCATCGGGTCGGTGGTTGGCATCATGGCGGGGGCGGCACAGGGGTATKTNGSCKRYTGGNNKKKGATCTGGTATTTCAGCGGTTGCTGGAAATCTGGGGCTCGACCCCGTCGATCTATGTGATCATCATCCTGTTTTCCATACTGGGTCGCGGGTTCTGGTTGCTGGTGTTTATCACCGTGCTGTTTGGCTGGACAGCACTGGTTGGTGTGGTGCGCGCCGAATTTCTGCGGGCGCGTAATTTCGAATATGTGCGCGCGGCCAAGGCGCTGGGCGTATCCGACCGCGTGATCATGTTTCGCCATATGCTGCCCAATGCGATGGTGGCGACACTGACGTTTTTGCCGTTCATCATCACCGGCGCAATCGGCACGCTGGCGATGCTCGATTTTCTGGGCTTTGGCCTGCCGTCGTCATTGCCGTCACTGGGTGAATTGACCTTGCAAGCCAAGCAAAATCTGCAAGCGCCTTGGCTGGCGTTTACCGCGTTTTTCACCTTTGCCATTTTGTTGTCGCTGCTGGTTTTCATATTCGAGGGCGTGCGCGATGCGTTCGATCCTAGAAAGACCTTTGAATGAGCGATGTTCTGGAGATCAAAGACCTGTCGGTGACGTTTCGCCAAGACGGTAAGGAAACCCGTGCGGTCAGGCACATATCGCTGCGGGTCGGTCGCGGGGAAACTGTGGCGATTGTCGGCGAGAGCGGGTCCGGCAAATCGGTGACAGCGCTGTCGACCGTTGCGCTGTTGCCGGAAAGCGCCGAAATCACCGGCAGCATCACCTATGAAGGGGCGCAGATGGTCGGCGCGTCCGAGGCCGAGTTGCGACGGGTGCGCGGCAATGACATCAGCTTCATTTTTCAGGAACCGATGACCTCGCTGAACCCGCTGCACACCTTGGAAAAACAACTGGCCGAGAGCCTGTCACTGCATCAGGGGCTGCGGGGCGAGGTGGCGCAGGAGCGCATTCTGGAGCTGCTGGCCAAGGTTGGCATCCACGATGCTGAAACGCGGCTCGGGTCTTATCCGCATCAATTGTCCGGCGGGCAACGCCAGCGGGTGATGATCGCAATGGCACTGGCCAACAGGCCGGATTTGTTGATTGCGGACGAGCCGACAACGGCGCTGGATGTGACCATTCAGGCGCAAATTCTGGAGCTGCTGGCCGATCTAAAAAAAACCGAGCAGATGAGCCTGCTGTTCATCACCCATGATCTGGGTATCGTGCGCAAAATTTCTGACCGCGTTTATGTGATGAAGGGTGGAGAGATTGTCGAGGAAGGACCAACGGCCGAGATTTTTGATAATCCGCAGCATGAGTATACCAAGATTTTGCTGAATGCCGAAACGGTGGGTCGGCCTGATCCGGTGCCGGATGGTGCCGAAGAAGTGGTGCGCACGGAGGATTTGCGTATCTGGTTCCCGATTTATAAGGGACTGTTGCGGCGCACGGTTGGCTACGTCAAAGCGGTGAATGCGGCGACGATATCGGTGCGCCGTGGCGAAACGCTGGGGATTGTCGGCGAGTCTGGGTCCGGCAAAACCACGATGGCGCTGGCGATCATGCGGCTGATCCCGTCCGAGGGGCCGATTGTGTTTATGGGGCAGGGGATTGATGGCTGGAAACCGCGCCAGATGCGGCCGTTGCGGCGCGACATGCAGATCGTATTTCAAGACCCGTATGGCTCGCTTTCGCCGCGGATGTCGATTGAACAGATCATTGCCGAGGGCCTGAGCGTGCACGGGCTGGAGCCTGGCCGCGACGAGCGCGAGATGGTGGCCGAAATCATGGTCGAGGTCGGGTTGGACCCTGCCTTGTTGGACCGCTACCCGCATGAATTTTCCGGCGGCCAACGCCAGCGGATCGCCATTGCGCGGGCGATGATATTGCGGCCCAAACTGCTGGTGCTGGACGAGCCGACCTCGGCGCTGGACATGACGGTGCAGGTGCAGATCGTCGATCTGCTGCGGGATTTACAGCGCAAACACGGGCTGGCCTACTTGTTCATTTCGCACGACCTGCGGGTGGTGCGGGCGATGGCGCACAAGGTGATGGTGATGAAACAGGGCGATGTGGTGGAGATGGGCGATGGCGACAAAATATTTGATGCGCCGGAAACCGATTACACCAAGGCGCTGATGGCGGCAGCGTTTGATTTGAAGGTGAAGGGTGAAGGGATATGAAGCTGTTCTAGAAAGGAGCCCTCTAAATTGGCGAGTCAGAAGAATAAATACGAAAAGCAATTTGATTTGAATTCAGGAATGCATCTTGGTTCAACGTGGGAGCCAAATGARATTCGCCATGCAGCGGAGGGATACCTTTCGGCTGCAGAAATGGTTTTTGAAACTGAAAGAATGAAAAATGGTTTTTTGGCATTTCCGAATTGGTTCGTTGTTCACCACATAAGCTACATCGCTTCTGAACTATTTCTAAAATCATTTGCAGCCAAGGTCGTGAGTTTGTTGGGTGAACAACTGGGTTGCGACAACCAAGGTGTTACAATTTCTGAGCGGGGGCACGGCGGATTGTTTGAAAAACTTCCGCAAGAAGAAAAAGAGGAGTTGGAAAATCATTTGACGCCTGAGCATATCACTATGTTGTCAGAGATGAGCAGACCTGAGTTCACTCGTAGTCGCTATCCATATCAGCTAAATGATCGTAATGGGAAACCTGAAATATTTCCGACAGGCGACAACGGTAAAGAGATTGCCCAGCGGTGGCTTTCATTAGCTCGTGCTTTAAGTGGTTTTCGAGTCTTAGTCGAAGTGGTCGAAGTGAATGACTAGGCAGAAATATGGAAGGCAGTTTCTCGCTATCAAACCGCCGAACTATGCCCTGCCTTGGACAGATCATAGGCATCAAAGCTGCGGGCGATCATGCGGGTTAGGGGGTAGGCCTCTTTAGGGAGCGTGAACCCATCGGCGGTGATTTTTGGCAAGCCCTCGAATGCGTCCGCCGCGACCTTATACATCGCTTCGAGTTGCAGCCGCGTGATGTCGAAATCGCGCAGGATTTCGGCGGTGTCGATGTGGAAATTGCACATGATCGATTCAATCAGGCGGGCGCGCAGGCGGTCGTCATCAGTAAAGACGTGGCCGCGCACGGTGGCGAATTTATCGTCGCGAACCGCAGTGGTATATTGCGAGGTGCCCGGCGCGTGTTGGGCAAACCCTTGCGGGAATTTCGAGATCGAGGAGGCGCCAAGTCCGATCAGCACCTCGGATTTATCATCGGTGTAGCCCTGAAAATTGCGCCGCAGCACCCCGTCACGCTGCGCTACCGCCAGCCCGTCGTCAGGCAGTGCGAAATGGTCGATGCCGATTTCGTCGTAGCCATCGGCGAGGAACAGTATGCGCGCGACCTCGTATAACCCAAGGCGTTCTTGCGGGGCGGGCAGCGCATCAGTCGGGATCAGTTGCTGGCGTTTGGCCATCCACGGCACATGCGCATAGCCATAGAGCGCCACGCGGCTGGGGTTTAGCGTTAGCAATTTCAAAACGGATTCGGCGATGCGTTCGTCGGTCTGGTGCGGCAGGCCATAGAGGATGTCGGCGTTCAGGCTGTCGATGCCATGGGCGCGGATCATTTCGGCGGCATCGCGGGTCAACTCATAGCTTTGAATGCGGCCAATGACCTTTTGAATTTCATCGTCAAAATCCTGCACCCCGATGGATGCGCGGTTCATGCCGGCGTCGGCCAGTGCTTTGATCCGGCTCTCGTCAATCTCGTTCGGGTCAATCTCGACCGAAAATTCACCGCCCTTAGCCATGGGAATCACATCCAGAACGGTGCCGGCCAGATCGGTTATCATATCGGCGCTCATCAAGGTGGGGGTGCCGCCACCCCAATGCAGGCGTGACAGGCGCAGGTCGTCGGGCAGGATTTCCTTAAGCTGCGCGATCTCGGCTTTCAGGGTTTCCAGATAGACGCGCACCGGTTCCTCGGATTGGGTGCCTTGGGTGCGACAGGCGCAAAACCAGCATAAATGCCGGCAAAACGGTATATGCAGGTAGAGCGAAATTTCAGAGCCTGCCGGTATTTCGCTGATCCATTTGGTGAAGTGGCTCTCATCCACGCCCCCTGCAAACTGCGGTGCCGTCGGATAGCTGGTATAACGTGGAACGCGTGCGTCAAATAAACCGAGGCGGGCAAGTTGTGATTGTGCTGTCATTCAAGTAGAGTTACCTGCGAACGGACCCGATCACTTTGATCGAGATCAATGAAACAACAAACGCGCGAACAGATTATGAATATTGCAGACCTATCCGACAGAGTATGCGGGGAGTGCCCTATCCGCCATCGCGCCGTATGTGCGCGGTGCGATACGGATGAGCAGGCCGTGCTGGATGGTATGAAATATTACCGCAGCTATCAGGCGGGCCAAACGGTGGTCTGGTCGGGGGACCGGATGGATTTTGTCGGCTCGGTCGTGTCGGGCATCGCGTCGTYGMYYCRWMMKATGGAAGACGGGCGCACCCAAATGGTGGGCCTGTTGCTGCCCAGTGATTTTGTCGGTCGGCCCGGGCGTGAAATTGCCCCCTATGATGTGGTGGCGACCACCGATCTGGTAATGTGCTGTTTTCGCAAGAAACCGTTCGAGAAAATGATGCTGGAAACGCCGCATATCGCGCAGCGTTTGTTGGAAATGACGCTGGACGAATTGGATGCAGCCCGTGAGTGGATGCTGCTGCTGGGCCGCAAGACGGCACGCGAGAAAATCGCCAGCCTGATTTCGATAATTGCGCGCCGCGATGCCTCTTTGCAATTGGATGGATCGGGTGGGCCGATGGTGTTCGATTTGCCCCTGACCCGTGTGGCGATGGCCGATTATCTGGGGCTAACGCTGGAAACGGTTAGTCGTCAAATATCGGCTTTGCGCAAGGACGGGATTATCGAGCTGGAAGGCAAGCGGCGCGTCACGATCCCTGATTTCCATATTCTTATAAATGAAGCCGGTGATGATGCCGATGGCGGTTTTCTGAACTAGGCCCTAATGGGCCATCAGCACCGGAACACTGGCATTTTCCAGCATATTGCGTGTCGCTCCGCCTAAAATCGCCTCGCGGAACCGTGAATGCCCATAAGCCCCCATCACCAGCAGATCGGCGTCCATATCGCGGGTATGACGCAGTAAAACGTCTGACACCCGCGGCATGGTTTTTGCCAGCACAGTGATTTCGGCCTTCACCCCGTGGCGCACCAGCATTTGCGACAATGCGCCGCCAGGATCCGATCTGTCCGGCCCGTGTTGGGGCGGATCGATCACCACAATATTCACCGAATCGGCTGCAATTAAGGCTGGAAGAGCGGCACGAACCGCTGACATCGCCTCGCTGCTTTCGTTCCACGCCACGATTATGCGTTTGGCATCTACTGGGGCCTTTGCTTTGGGCGGGATGACCAATGTGGGCGCGTGCCCCTCGAATAATGCGGATTCAACGAAGATTTCCTGTTCCTGTCCGCATTCTTTGCCATAGGGGCGCGGCAGAATAATCAGATCATTGAACCTTGCGCGGTGCGCCACCAGACGGCCCAACCCGGCCAATTGTGCGACCGCCTTATCAAGCGCCCATTTAATCTCGCTGTTCTTGAGCAAGCCCAGGGAAAACTTCTCGGCGGTGGCGGCCTCTTCTTTTGCTTTTTCAATGACTTCTTGCTGAAAGACAGCACTGGCCCCTGCGTAATAATACCCAGTTTGGGTGCGGTCCACTCCAAGGCACAGAACGTCCAGATGGGCATCTTGCGCGCGGGCAATCGTGATTGCTTTTTCAAGTGCGGGTTTCGCTATTTTCGTATCGGTGACAACGGTCAGCAAGGATTTGTAAGCCATTTGGCAATCTCCCGTAAATAATATCATTGGCTTATGATATAGATACGGAATGCCGCAGTGACCTTGATATCGATCAACCGGCTCCTATAGGGATACATTCAGCAATTGATATAGATCAAGGTCGGTTGCAATAAAGAGCGGCATACGACATTTAGTCGCAAGGTAATCGGGCGAAGTGTGAGTCGCACCGGATAAAAAAGACGAAGGGACGTGCAATGTGGGACTACATTAAACTAATAGTGGTTGGGGTGGTGGTGGTTTTGTCCGCTATTGCTGCCAGCTACGCAAGGGATCTGGCCTATATGGTGAATGCGCTCACCATTATGTTGGCAGCCGGGGCACTATTCATCTGGACCGTGCGTGGTCTGGGCAACCCAAAAAAGCCAAAGACGAACGAATACGCTGATGGCGTGATTCGCGCCGGTGTTATTGCGACGTCTCTTTGGGGGGTGGTCGGGTTTTTGGTCGGGGTCATTATTGCGTCCCAACTGGCATTTCCATGGCTGAACTTCGAGTGGGCAGAAGGCTATTTTAATTTCGGGCGCCTGCGTCCACTGCACACATCCGCCGTTATTTTTGCCTTTGGCGGTAACGGTTTGATTGCCACATCGTTTTACGTTGTGCAGCGCACCTCGGCGGCTCGTCTATGGGGCGGCAATCTGGCTTGGTTCGTGTTCTGGGGCTATAATCTGTTTATTGTTTTGGCGGCGACCGGCTATATTCTCGGGGCAACACAATCCAAAGAATACGCTGAACCTGAGTGGGTGACAGACATCTGGCTGACAATCGTTTGGGTGGCTTACCTGATCGTGTTCATGGGCACGCTTTACAAACGTAAAGAAAAGCACATCTACGTGGCAAACTGGTTCTATCTGTCGTTCATCGTCACCATTGCGATGCTGCACATTGTCAACAACCTGTCGATTCCGGTGTCGTTCTTCGGCTCCAAATCGGTTCAGGTGTTTTCCGGCGTTCAGGATATGATGGTGCAGTGGTGGTATGGCCACAACGCTGTGGGTTTCTTTTTGACCGCGGGTTTCCTTGGCATGATGTACTACTTTGTGCCAAAGCAGGCCGAGCGTCCGGTGTTCTCGTATAAACTGTCGATCATCCACTTCTGGGCCCTGATCTTCCTTTATATCTGGGCTGGTCCGCACCACTTGCACTACACAGCACTGCCCGATTGGGCCGGCACGCTGGGTATGGTGATGTCGATCGTTCTGTGGATGCCTTCATGGGGTGGTATGATCAACGGTCTGATGACCCTGTCTGGCGCGTGGGACAAATTGCGCACCGATCCGGTTATCCGGATGATGGTTGTGTCAATCGGGTTCTACGGCATGTCCACATTCGAGGGTCCGAWGATGTCGATCCGCGCTGTGAACAGCCTGTCACACTATACAGACTGGACCATTGGTCACGTGCATTCCGGTGCTCTGGGCTGGAACGGTATGATCACCTTTGGTGCGCTTTACTTCCTGGTGCCACGTTTGTGGAACCGCGAGCGTCTGTATTCGCTGAAACTGGTGAGCTATCACTTCTGGCTCGCTACAATCGGGATCGTTCTTTACGCCTCTTCCATGTGGGTGTCGGGCATCATGGAAGGCCTGATGTGGCGCGAAGTTGATGCCAGTGGTTTCCTGGTGAATTCGTTCGCCGATACTGTTGAAGCCAAATGGGCAATGAACGTTGTTCGGGCAATTGGAGGCACGCTGTTTATGATCGGCGGGATCATCATGTGTTATAACCTTTGGGCCACTGTTGCGAAAAGCCCGGCGAAAGCCGATGCCTCCGCAGCCGTCCCAGCAGAATAGGGAGGGGATTGAAAATGGGTTTCCTTGATAAACATAAAGTCATCGAGAAGAACGCAACGCTCCTGATGGTTCTGTCTTTGGGGGTTGTTACAATCGGGGGGGCGGTGGAAATCGCCCCGCTGTTCTGGCTGCAAAACACGATCGAGGATGTAGAGGGCATGCGCCCCTACTCTCCGCTCGAGTTGACCGGGCGCGATATCTATGTGCGCGAAGGGTGCTACGTTTGCCACAGCCAGATGATCCGCCCGCTACGCGACGAGGTTGAGCGTTATGGTCACTACTCGCTGGCGGCTGAATCGATGTATGACCATCCGGCGCAATGGGGTTCCAAACGCACAGGGCCAGACCTTGCCCGTGTTGGTGGGCGCTATTCGGATAAATGGCACCTTGACCACTTGACTGATCCACAGTCGGTTGTGCCGGTTTCGATCATGCCAAAATACGGGTTTCTAACCAATAAGATGATCGAGCCGACATATATCGAAGATCTGCTGAAGACGCACCGTTTTGTTGGTGTGCCTTACACAGATGATATGATCATAAATGCGAAAGCCGATTTTATCGCCCAAGCCGATCCTGACAGCGACTATGACGATTTTCTGGTTCGCTATCCAAAAGCGCAGGTTCGTAACTTTGACAACAAGGCCGGTGTTTCGGAAATGGACGCACTGATTGCGTATCTGCAAATGTTGGGCACGTTGGTTGATTTCTCGACCTTCACGCCTGACGCAAGCCGCTAGGAGGGGATGATGGATACCTATTCCGTATTGCGGCAATTTGCCGATAGCTGGGGAATGTTGTTTATTTTCGGTGTCTTTATCTTTGTGGTTTTCTGGGCGTTCCGCCCGGGCAGCCGCAAAACCCACGATGACATCGCAAACATCCCTTTTCGCAATGAAGACAAACCTGCCCCATCGAAAGATGATACCAAGGAGGTGCAGTCATGAGTAAGAAGCCGACCGAAGTAAAAGACGACGAAGTAGAAACAACCGGCCACGTCTGGGACGGGATTGAAGAGTATAACAATCCTTTGCCGCGCTGGTGGTTGTGGACACTATATGCAACAATCATCTGGGCCATCGGCTATACGATCGCCTATCCGGCCTGGCCGATGATCAACGGGGCAACCCCGGGCGTTTTGGGCTGGTCATCGCGGGGCGATGTTGCTGCTGAGATTGTGGCAGTGGACGAGGCCAATGCAGAGATCGAGAGCCGGTTGGCAGCGGCTGATTTGACCGCCATCTCTGATGACACCGAGCTGAACACCTATGCGATCAACGCTGGCGCCGCGATTTTCCAGACTTGGTGCGCACAGTGCCACGGGTCGGGGGCGGCGGGTGCCAAGGGCTATCCCAACCTGCTGGATGATGACTGGTTGTGGGGCGGCGATATTCAATCGATCCACTACACTATCAGCCACGGCGTGCGTAACGAGGATGACGAGGATGCACGGTTCTCGGAAATGCCCGCATTCGGTGATGATTTTCTTGAACCTGAACAAATCGATCAAGTCGTGCATTACGTTCTGAAACTTTCGGGTCAGGAATCTGATGCAGTCAAAGCAGGCGCTGGCGCAGAAGTTTTCGCAGAAAATTGCATTTCTTGCCACGCGGAAGATGGAAAAGGTGATCGAGATCAAGGCGCGCCTAATCTAACTGATGCAATCTGGCTCTATGGCGGCGATGAGGAAACGATTCGTGAAACCGTTACTCTCGCCCGTTATGGTGTGATGCCCGAATGGGCGACTCGTTTGTCCGAGTCAGATATCAACGCCGTAGCCACTTACATCCACCAGCTTGGTGGCGGTGAGTGAGCATAAGCTTCCGAGGGTCTCCAGCCCTCGGTAAAAGGCACCGACGCCCGTCCTGTTCGCGCGTTTCCTTGGGGGTCGGTGCCAACTTATCCCATTTAGATACATTCTAACAAGTGGCGTTTTCGCTTATATAGGGATTGCATGATACGCTTGGTCGCATGGATGTTGGCAGAGCACACAATTAAATAGTTGATATAGGTCAGGATTTGACCGCCATGGCATGTAATACCGCTGTTTTGCCAGCGCGGATTGGAGCGAATTCCGTGAACAATACCGAAGAAAAAGCCCCCCAATTATATGCGGCTCGCGAGCCGATTTTCCCGCGTGATGTTAAGGGAAAGTTCCGCACATTTAAGTGGGCGCTGCTGATTGTTTCTTTGGGTATTTATTACCTCAGCCCGTGGATCCGCTGGGATCGCGGCCCGAACCTGCCGGACCAGGCTATTCTGATCGACCTTGCTGGCCGTCGCTTTTACTTCTTTATGATCGAAATCTGGCCACATGAATTCTATTTCATCGCGGGCTTGCTGATTATGGCTGGTCTGGGGTTGTTTCTGTTCACCTCGGCACTGGGCCGGGTCTGGTGCGGGTATACTTGCCCACAAACCATCTGGACCGATTTGTTCATCCTGACGGAACGATGGATCGAGGGCGACAGAAACGCCCGCGTGCGATTATGGAAATCCAAATGGGACCTGAAAAAATGGCGCCTGCGCCTGTTCAAATGGTTTGTCTGGCTACTGATCGGCGTGGGCACCGGCGGGGCATGGGTGTTCTATTTTGCCGACGCACCGACGCTGGCAGTTGATCTTGTCACCCTGAATGCACCCGCCGTCGCATATATCACAATCGCTGTGGCGACGGTTACCACTGTGTTGTTCGGCGGCTTTGCTCGCGAGCAGATTTGTATCTACATGTGCCCGTGGCCGCGTATCCAGGCCGCGATGATGGACGAGGAAACCCTGACAGTTGGCTACCGCGAATGGCGCGGCGAGCCGCGTGGTAAACCGCGCAAAAATGACACCGAGGAAAAGGGCGACTGCATCGACTGTATGGCCTGCGTCAATGTCTGCCCGACCGGCATCGACATCCGCGAGGGTCAGCAACTGGAATGTATCACCTGTGCGCTGTGTATTGACGCCTGTGATGAAATCATGGAGCGGATCGGCAAACCACGCGGGTTGATTGATTATCTGGCCTTGTCGGACGAGCCCGCCGAGCGCGAAGGTGTGCCACCGCGTGCCATTTGGCAGCATGCTCTGCGTCCGCGCACAATCATGTATACGGTCCTGTGGGCCGTCGTTGGTCTGGGGCTTGTGGTGGCGTTGTTTATTCGCCCAGACATCGACATGACGGTATCGCCCATTCGCAATCCGACATTTGTTACCCTGTCGGACGGCACCATCCGCAACACGTATGATGTGCGGTTGCGCAACAAACACGGCGATGACCGTGCGTTTGATATTTCGGTTGGCGCGGACTCTGGCCTGACACTGTTACTCGAGGGGCAGGAGGTCAACAGCGTGGTTGTTCCCGCCAATGAAACCTTGTTACAACGGGTCTATGTCACTGCCCCCAAAGGCAGCGCACCTGCAACGTCTGACCGCACTGAATTCCGGCTATGGGTCGAAGATGAAATCGGCGACGAGCGGGTCAATACCGACACCGTCTTTAATGGAAGGGAAAAATAATGACTGCACCATTAACCGGCCGCAAGGTCCTTGCAATTCTCATTGCGTTCTTTGGTGTTATCATCAGTGTGAACCTGTACATGGCGTCACAAGCCATTGGGACATTCCCGGGGCTGGAATCAAAGACCAAATATATTGCCGGTAGAGGCTTCAACGAGGAGCGGTCGGCGCAGATGGATCTGAACTGGACGACAAATTTCACGTATCAGGATGGTGTGTTGGAAGTCGCCATCATTGATGAAACGGGCCAGCCTGCCGATACCGCATTGTTCTACGGAACTATCGGCCGCGCAACCCACAAGCGCGATGATGTAACGCTCGAGTTCCAGCAGCGGGGCGGTGTGTTCACAGCTCACGTTGATCTGACGCCAGGGCAGTGGAACCTTCGCCTTAAGGCAACGGCAATTGACGGAACGAGGTTTCAGCAGCGACTAGAACTGTTTGTGGAAGGCTAACCCATGTGCGCACAAATTGCTGCCTGTCCTGCTTGTGCAGTGGCACCATCCGCCGAAGAAATGGCGCGGATGAGCGAGCCGTGCGAGGCACGCATCATGCTGTCCTTGCCCACGGTCCATTGCGCAGCCTGCATTTCAGCGGTTGAGCGCGAGCTTTTACGCACCACAGGGGTTGAATCGGCCSGGGTGAACCTGACCCTGAAACGGGTCAGCATCGAGGCCAATCCAGATATGACAGCCGGCGATATGACGGCCGTTTTGGCGAGCATCGGCTATGAGGCGCATGAACTGGACGCAGGCACCCTGCGCGCCACCGAAACCGACAAACGCGGCCACGATTTGTTGATGCGGTTGGCGGTTTCCGGTTTTGCGATGATGAACGTGATGATGCTGTCGGTCGCCGTTTGGTCTGGAGCCGAGGACACAACCCGTGAGTTGTTCCACTGGGTCTCGGCCGCAATAGCACTCCCCGCTGTGGTTTTCTCCGCCCAGCCGTTTTTTGTTAGTGCTTGGGCGATGCTCAAGGTGCGCCGCTTGAATATGGATGTCCCGATTTCTCTGGCGATCATTCTGGCATGCGCTATGTCGCTTTACGAAATCACCCAAGGCGGTAGGCACGCGTATTTTGACGCTGCCCTCTCGCTTACGTTTTTCCTGCTGGCGGGCCGTTACCTGGACCACCGCACCCGTGTTATTGCGAGGTCAGCCGCTGAAGAACTGGCGGCGCTGGAAGTGCCGCGCGCCGAACGTATCGAGGGGGACGTTGGTGTGACAGTCCCGATTGCCGAATTGGCTGTCGGTGATCTGGTGCGCGTCAAACCTGGCGGGCGGATGCCGGTTGATGGCGTTGTGGTTGACGGGAAGAGCGAGCTGGACCGCTCCCTTCTGACAGGTGAAACCGTGCCGGTGTTTACTGGCCCCGATAGTGTGGTCAGTGCGGGCGAGGTCAATCTGACCGGTCCCTTAACGGTGCGGGTCACAGCGGCGGGCGAAGACTCCTCGCTGCACCGCATGGCCGATCTGGTGGCGATGGCTGAAAGCAGCAAAAACCGCTATACGTCCTTGGCGGACAAGGCGGCTGGCATCTACGCGCCTGGTGTGCACTTGCTGGCGGTTCTGGCTTTTGTCGCCTGGATGTTTGTCAGCGGCGGCGATTTGCGTTTATCCCTGAATATTGCGGTGGCCGTGTTGATCATCACCTGCCCCTGTGCGCTGGGATTGGCGGTGCCTGCGGTGACGACGGCAGCGTCTGGTCGCTTGTTTCGCAAGGGCATGTTGATCAAGGACGCCACAGCGCTGGAGCGGTTGGCCGAAGTTGACACCGTGGTTTTTGACAAAACCGGCACCTTGACCCAAGGGCGCCCAGAGCTGACCAATCTGGCCGAATTCGCAGGGCGTGATCTGGAAGTCGCGCTTGCATTGGCCGAGGCCTCATCGCACCCGCTCGCGGTTTCACTGAGCGCTGCGGCCAAGGAGGCCGGTATCAAACCCGCCACAATAAGCGATCTGCGCGAGGTGCCAGGATACGGCATTGAAGGCGTGTGGAAAGGTAAAACCGTCAGGTTGGGCCGTGCCACCTGGGTCGGGGCGCAGGCTGGCCCGCAAACCGCAACTTATCTACAAATCGCCAAGGCGGCACCTTTGGCGTTTACCTACAACGACCGTTTGCGCGAAGGGGCCGCCGAGGCCGTGGCCGCGCTCAAGGCTCAAGGCCTGTCACTGCTGCTGATCTCGGGCGATGCCCCGGCAGCGGTCGAGGATATGGCCAAGCGGCTGGG
>NVTS01000049.1 GCA_002732995.1 Marinosulfonomonas sp.
GAGTGCTCCATGGAGAAAATCCTTCCTAAAATCCAAAACCTACAGACGGAATCGCAGATCAAGGCAAGGAGCGGAAGGTGGGGGCGGGACAACGCTTACTTTATATCTACATCTCGTTGTAGTCGTATGGCTGTTAATCATGCGGGTTCATTGTCCGAAATAAGTAGTAATCTTCGGACTCGCGTTTGTCCGAAACTTGCGGTATATTTCGGACATGACGATTCAGACTCAGCCAAAAACCCTGCCTCAGCAAATCTTCGACCGCATCGGTGATGCGCCTCGTCAGGTTTGGACACCAGTAGATTTTGCCGACATCGGCAGCCGCGATGCCGTGGACAAAGCTCTGCAGCGGATGGTCAAGCAAGACCAGCTCCGCCGCATTGAGCGTGGGTTCTATGATAGGCCATCCAAAAACACGCTGACAGGCAAGCCGACTGTGCCCGACTATCGGTCAGTCATCGATGCGGTTGCGCGCCGTGATAAGATCAGATGGTTGATTGATGGTATGACCGCGGCCAATACACTTGGCCTGACCAATGCCGTGCCCGCCAAGATCGAAGTTCTCGTGGATGCGCGCCTTAAACCTATCACTCTTGGAAATCAAAAGATCGTTTTCAAGCACGCAGCACCCAGTCGTCTCTACTGGGCGGGACGCCCTGGCATGTATGTCGTTCAGGCTTTGCATTGGCTCCATGACGTCATGTCAGACGATCAGCAAGATGACGCTATTAGTAAAACTGTGCGTCGATTGCTGAATAACAAAAAGACGGGCCCGAGCCTTGTTGAYGATTTGAAAACAGGYCTGTCGGCYATGCCCATTTGGATGCAGGRCATGTTRCGCAARCCGCTCTCTCAGGYGCAGGRTRGAARCCAGCTATGACKACCAAAGGATTTCAAGAAATCGTTTCAGCAAGTGCTGCTGATCGGGCTGATCTTTTTCTCACGGCGGCCAATCGGCTTGGTGCACCTTTGATCAACATCGAGAAAGACTTCTGGGTTTGTTGGACACTTAATGCGCTTTACCATCGGTTGCCCGCCGGTGGACCCCGCATGCTGTTCAAAGGCGGGACGTCGCTCTCCAAAGCATATGGTTTGATCAATCGGTTTTCGGAAGACATCGATGTGACCGTGTTTCGCGATGATCTTGGTCAYACGGCAACACCBGARGARYTGGCGGCWCTTTCCGGCAAAAAGCGKAAAGCSGCGATTGAAGCAATYCARGYRGMTTGCYGTGCYTAYATCACCGGYCCKTTGCTYTCKWCGCTWGCCGACCTCATTGCTGAGGACACRAATGGACAGGGGCGGATCGAAATTGATCCAGCTGACGATACTGGGCAGACACTTCTCATTTGGTATCCGCGGGTCGATGGGGCCGACACCGGTTACGTGCAGGCCGCTGTCAAAATTGAATCCGGTGCAAAATCTGCGCTCGATCCCAATAGTCCGCAAACGATCAGCCCATACATCTCTGACGATGTGATGGGAATAAATCTCGCGGTTCCGGATGTTCGAACAATTGATGCCGAACGCATATTTTGGGATAAGGTCATCATCCTACACGGGTTGCGGAATTGGTTCGATAGTCGTGGAGTGCTTAAACAGGATGGGCAGCGCATCTCGCGTCACTACTACGATCTGCAYTGCATGTTGAATACTGACAAGGGCAAAGCGGCCGTAGAAGATCTTGAGCTGGGCAGAGATTGCGTTGAGCACGCCAAGACCTTTTTCAATGGGCCAGCATTCAATCTCGACAGCGCGAAACCGGGGAGTTTTTCTCTCGTACCATCAGATGATATGGCGGCGCGATTGGTCGGTGATTACAAAAATACTGAAGCGATGATCTTCGGTGATGCGCCGACGTTCGAGAGCATTTTGAGCTCAATAGCCATCCTTGAAGAACAGCTAAACAGGTGACCAATGGCAGGTGTAGCTCTAAGGTGAGGGGCTGTCAGCATGGGGTATTGTGGCCATTTTGACCGGGTTTATCGGGTTGATCCTGTTGTCGGATGCGCCAGGCCGTGCAGGGCCGTTGCTGCGCCGTATCATCAACCGCGCGGCGGGACTTGGCCTGTTGGCGGGGCTGTCGTTTGCGATATCGGCGGTGGCTTATCGCGGCGCGGTTCTGGCGGTGGCCTCCGAGGATGTGTTCCTGCAAGCCAACCTGACGCTTGCCGTGGTGACGGCGTTCCAAACCTGTGTTTTGGCCCTATGGTTATCGGCGCGGCAAGCGGGCGAGATTGGCCGCGTGGTGGCGGCGTGGCGGGTTGCGGGGATCATGTCRATGATCGGCAGCCTGTGCTGGTTCACCGCATTCGCGCTGCAAACCGCGGCTTACGTTAAGGGGCCGGGGCAGGTTGAATTGCTGTTCGGGGCGGTGGCGTCGTATTTCTATTATCACGAGCGCAGCACGCGGCGCGAGGTGGCGGGGATTGTTATTTTGCTGTTATCCATTCTGATGCTGGTGCCGGTGATTTAGGGCGTGTCTCGGTTGATCTGATTAGTGCATTCGCCCGACATTCCGAGGCAGCGTTTGCAAGCAAAGGCGTTCGGGGTGTCAGATGAATTCAATTTAGCGAGACATGCTCTAGGGCTGGTCTGCCTGCGGCGCAGGTATTTAGGAAAAGAAGAAGGGGTTAAGGCTGCGCGCCATCCAGACGTAGAAACAGGCTGTGTTCATCGTCATTGCGAAAGAACGGCACGGTTCTCGGGGTGGTATTGGTGCGGATCAGGTTGGTGACTTCGGCCATCACCACCTGAGTGATGAACGGCAGATCGAAATGGCGCACATCCTCCAGGGCGATCCATTGCAGGTGCGAGAGTTCATCGCAGGCGTGGGTGAAATCATCGACATCGCCACAAACCTGTGCCGCGTCCACCATGAAGAACCGTGCGTCAAACCGGCGGGGCCGGCCCGGCGGGGTGATGGCGCGAAACACGAAGGTCAGMCCKGCRGCCGAGGGCAGGTGGCCTGAGGCGGCAAAGCTGGTCCAATCCGGTGGTGGCGGGGTGGCCCATGTGCCGGTCTCGCCGAGGATCAGGCCGGTTTCCTCCCAGACCTCGCGGATAGCGGCGGTGGCAATAGCAGGGATCAGGGCCGCATCGGTTTCATGGGACAATTGCGCAATGCAGGCTGGTTGCAGCGGGGTGGCCAGTGCAATGCTGGCGTCCGCATCATCAACAGCCCCGCCGGGAAAGACGAATTTGTTCGGCATGAACGCAGCCCTGGCCCCGCGCTGCCCCATCAGGATACGCGGGTTCGTATCACCGTCGCGCACCATAATCACGGTTGCGGCGTGGCGGATTGCGGTTTTGTCCATTGATGGCCCCCTGTCTGTTTTCATGCGGGCCGCATGTCAGGTGGCGTTTTGGCCGAACCCGTGCATACGTTTGGCCCATTGGATGCCAACGATCATGCCCTTTAATCTGGGCAGAAGGTAAAGCGAAAGCGCGACACATCCAACAGTGAATGTGGTGGCGAGGACCATTGGCGCGGGGCGGTATGTGGTGAACACGATCAGGATCAGCRKYRYSAKSMNAATGMCCKWYWRYCMGKMKKKKCWGMYRKGSMRGWMSSTYAYCRGCGYGSWNGNNATGGTGMRGRKSMTCSTSAYMMACRKYGSMGSYGTYKYGCMMSKKWWGATAACCGCTCAGCATCGGGCCGGATCCGCAATTCGGGCAGCGCCGCTTCCAGCCCCGAAACATGGCGGGGCGCACAGGGCGTTCTGCACGGTTTTGGTCCTGGGTGTTCATTTTGGTCTCGCTCTGCTGTTCGCTGACCCTGCTGTAGCGGGTTTTGGCATGAAAAGAAGCGTAACATTCGGGTTTGCGGCGCGATGTCGCAAGATTTTACCGGTCCGAGCGACGGAAATACCGTGCCCGTGCGTTTATCCCGTATGACACGCCCAAAAGGGGTGTCGCAATGAAGTTGCAAGGAGACGAGCAAATGAAAACGACATACTGGATTGCGGGTGTATTGGTTGCGGGCCTTGGGGCTGGTGTTGTTGGCATGGCCAACGCCCATCAGGGTGGGCCGGGCCAGATCAGTTTCGAGACGCTGGACACCAATGGTGATGGAAAGCTGACACTGGTCGAAATGGCTGCGCAGAAAAAGGTGCGGTTTACGGCAACCGACACCAATGGCGACGGGATGCTGTCGGCCGATGAAATGCTGGCGCAGGGCAAGGCGCGGATGGGTGACCGGATGGCCAAGCGGATGGAGCAGCGGATCGGTAAAATGATCGAGCGGCGCGATGCTAATGGCGACGGGATGCTGAGCATCGGCGAAATGGAGGCTACGGCGAAAGGGGACCTGCTGCTCAAGCGACTGGATACGAATGGTGATGGTGCCATTTCGGCTGAGGAATATGCGGCGCGAAAAGGTGRACGCGGGRTGCGGCGTGGCGGCWAGCCAATGTCTGAATGATCAATTTTTGCGGCGGCCTTGATAACGGTTGCCGCGATTGCCTTGCCCCGATTTGGGGGATAGGCAGAATGGACCATGCCCATGCCCATGCCCTTTGACGCCATGAACGATACCCCCGATGAAGCCCTGCTGGTGCTTTATGCCAACGGGGATCACGCGGCGGCAAAGGCGTTGATGATGCGGATGGCGCCGCGGGTTCTGGGATATGCGGCGCGGCTGCTGAATGAGCGGACCGAGGCCGAGGATGTGGTGCAAGAGGCGATGCTGCGGTTGTGGAAAATTGCACCGGATTGGCGGCAGGGCGAGGCAAAGGTGACGACGTGGCTTTACCGCGTGGTGACAAACCTGTGCACCGACAGGTTGCGAAAACGGCGCGATGTGGCGCTYGATGCGGTGGCCGAGCCTGATGACGGGCGGGCCTCGGTGGCGCAAGGGATGATCGAGTCCCAACGTGCGGCGGCCTTGACGGCAGCCTTGGCCACATTGCCGGAGCGCCAACGACAGGCGGTGGTTCTGCGCCACCTTGAGGGGGCAACAAACCCCGAGATTGCGCAGGTATTGGAGATTAGCGTCGAGGCGGTCGAAAGCCTGACGGCGCGAGGTAAACGCGCACTTGCATCGGCATTGGCCGATCAGCGACAAGAATTGGGGTATAGTGATGACTAAGAAAGACGAATTCGGGCTGGACGCTTATTTTGAAGCGGCTCGCAAGATGGCCGATGTGCCGACGGCCGCGTTGCTGGGGCGGATCATGGCGGATGCCGAGGCGCAACGGGTTGGACCTGATCCATTAACGCCGCGCGCTGGTTTCTTTGCCAGCCTGCGGGATGCAATCGGCGGTTGGCCGACGCTGGCGGGGCTGGCCACAGCCGGTGTGGCTGGGGTCTGGATCGGCTTTAGCCAACCTGCGGGGCTGGATCTGGTTGCCCAGCAGATATGGGGGGCCGATGAGGCCACCTATCTGGTTGATCTGCTGCCAGCCTTTGGCGATGATCTGGAAGAGGGATAAGCGATGTCTGGTGATAACAAACAAAAGGTTGGCGCAATGCGGCGCGGGATGAAAATACTTCTGGCAGTATCACTGGGCCTGAACATGCTGGTGATCGGGGCTGTTGGCGGGATGATGTATCGCGGTGGCCCGATGGCTGGGCCACCCGGGGCGCATGATACGGCGTATGGGCCATATACCCGCGCCTTGAGCCACGAGGACCGCAAGGCGATTGGTCAATCTATGCGCCGCGAGCTGGGCGATTTTCGCCAGAACCGGCCCAAGGCTCAAGCGTCGTTTGCCGCGTTGCGAACGGCGCTGACGGCCGAGGTTTACGACAGTGATCTGGTGCACCGACTGGTTAAGGAACAGCAGGCGTCGGGCATGCAGCGCCAACAAACCGGGCAGCGATTGTTGCTGGAGCGCCTGGATGCGATGAGCGCTAAGGAACGGCGAGAATTTGCCGAACGGCTGGGGCGCAGGGCGCTGCACTAGGCAGCGTTGCGACTGAATATAACCTGATTGCGTCCGTCCGATTTGGCCATATAAAGCGCATGATCGGCACTTTCGATCAATTGATCAACGGTGCGCACTCCCCCGTGCAGCCCCCCCATCGACACCCCGATCGAGAGCGAGATATCAGCGCTGCCTTTGCCAGCTGCAAGCGCGATAGGGCTGCTGTCAATCACATGACACAGCCGTTCGGCGGTTTGGCGTGCGTCGTCCAGCTGGGTGTCGGGCATGACCACCAGAAATTCCTCGCCACCAATGCGTGCAACCATATCGACACCGCGCAAATTATCTTTGATGCGGTTGGCAACGACCTGCAAAACCACGTCACCGGCGGCGTGGCCATAGGTGTCATTAACCGATTTGAACCGGTCAATATCCAGCACCATAACCGCATAGGGACGATGCGTGGATTTGGCACGCTCGGCGATGCGGGTCAGGTGGGGCATAGCATACCGGCGGTTATAGAGGCCGGTCAGCGGATCAATCACCGCCATACGCAGCCCGTCCCGCACGGTTTCACGCAGCCGGTCCGCCTGATGCTTGCGCTTGATCTGGGTTTTCAGGCGCAGGGCCATTTCCTCGGGATCAAACCCCTCGAACATCAAATCATTGGCCCCAAGGTCAAGTGCTGTGGCCGATTTGCTGTGCGCCCCCTTGGGGATCACCATTATGATGGCGCTGTGGCGGGTTTCGGGGCGGCTGCGCAATTCCGACATCAGGCGCAGCCCCTCATCGGGTTTGGCCAGATCACAAGCGATGACATAAACATCGGGGGCGTCTTTGGCCTCGGTTTGTGACAGCGCCTGTTCTTTGGGGGTCACAATCACCTTGTCATTCAATGCCTTGCCCAAGGCAGCCTTCCACGATACCGCCGTTTCCGGTTTTGCTGCAATCATGGCGATGGTCGAGGGCGGCGTGAAACTGGTTGCCTTTTCAGCAAATCCAAGTTCGCGGCAGGTGCTATCGCGCAGGCGCAATTCCTCGTCTGTATCGCGGGCCCTAAGCAGGCTGCGCACCCGTGCAAGCAGGGTCAATTCATCCAGCGGTTTGGTCATGAATTCATCAGCGCCTGCGCGTAAAGCGTTTATTTTCAATGTGCTGTCATTATGCGCTGTCACCATGATAATGGGGATATGGGCAGTTAGTGGATCCTCCTTCAGTTGCTTGCAAACCGCAACACCGTCCATATCGGGCATCAGCAGGTCCAGCAGGATCAAATCCGGTGCATCTGTGCGGGCACACTCGATGGCTTCAGCCCCGCCCGAGGCTTGTAAGACCTCATAACAAGCTGCCATCAGCTTGACCTTCAGAACGATGCGATTGGTTGCAACATCGTCTGCAATAAGGATGCGCCCTGCCATTTTTCTCTCTCAATAGTTATTATTGTTCTGTTATTGGTCATTGTTTATTGAGATTGGTTAACAAATAGTTTCCAAGGTCGAGTGAGGGGCTGAAATGGACCAAAAACAAGCGGAAATACGCGCATTGGGCGTTTTGGCATGGTTGGTGCACAACGAGGGGTTGTTGCCGGTGTTTTTAGGGGCCACTGGCGCCAGTGAAGATGATTTGCGATTGCGGGCGGGGGAATCAGAATTCCTTGGCTCGGTTCTGGATTTTCTGATGATGGATGACGCTTGGGTGGTTGAATATTGCGATRGCGCGGGGCTGCCGTACGACACCCCGATGCGGGCACGTCAGGCCTTGCCGGGCGGGACGGATGTGAGTTGGACCTAAAGGTCAATCTCGATCATGCCGTCCTTATCGGCGGCGCGAGACTGGCACAGGATCATTGCGGTTTTGCGATCTTTGTTGGACAGAACGAAATCGCGGTGTTCAACCTTGCCTGAAATCAGGCCGCATTTACAAACGCCGCACAACCCGTCCGAACATTTCACATCCACTTGAATACCTGCCGCTAGCAATGCATCGGTCGGGGCTTCGTCGGGTTTTACAGCAACATCCAGTCCGCTTTGCACAAGGCGCAGGGTGAACGGGTGGTYTTCGTATTCGGGTTGTTCCGGCGTGGTGAAATATTCCAGATGGCGGGCCTTTTCGGGGAAACCGCCCTTGGTGGCCGCGTCGATCACCGATTGCATGTATGTATCAGGGCCGCAGGTGTAGACATGTTGGCCTTTGGCGTATTTCAGCAAGGCAGGCAGATTGGCRCGGGTTGCTTCGTCCGAGAAATGCAGATGCACGCGGTCGGCCCATGGGGCGGCGGCCAGATCCTCCAGAAAACCGGCCCCAGCACGGGTTGAGGCACTGTAGTGCAGGGCAAATTCAGCACCGATGGCATGCAGGCGATGCGCCATGGCGATCATTGGCGTGACGCCAATACCGCCGCCCATCAGGTGGGTGAATGTGGCGGCTTCCTCCAGTTCAAAGTGGTTGATCGGTTTCGAGATAAACACCCGTCGCCCAACGGTAAAAATCCGGTGCATCAGGGCTGATCCGCCGCGCCCCTGATCCTCGCGCAGCACCRCGATCTGGTAGCGGGCTGTGGTGGCAGGATCCCCCGACAGCGAATACTGGCGAAAGAATTCGGGCGCGACCACCACGTCGATGTGGGCGCCGGCGGTGGCGGGCGGCAAGGGGGCGCCACCCGGCAGGGCAAATTCGTATTTGGTGACCTGATCGGTCATCGCCTCGGCCTTTGTCACCACCACCTGCATCACCGGCGCATCGCCAATGTCGGTGGAATAGACGTGCTCGGGCGGCACGCCATCAGAGCGACGGCGTTTGTATTCCTCAACCGTGATCATATCCTGATGGGCCGAAATTCCTGCCTCGCGGTCCATCGGAAACGGCCAATTGAACGGCGGCGGGGCGATCGGGGCTGGATAGACGGCAAGCGTCTGGTCCCCGGGCTTTAGTTTGATCTGGACCTGCAATTCGCGGGCGTTGACGGGGTGTTTGGTGGGCATGAATGGCCCGTCATTGACCATTTCCAGATCCCACCACCATTTCTTCACCGGATTAATCCCGCCATTGCCCAGCATATCGTCGAGTTTCGCCAACCCCCGTGCTGTGGCGGGCAGATGCATCGCGGCCCAGCGGAACGGGCGTTCGGCAAATAGCCCCTCAAGGTTCCACGGGCAGGTTTTCATACAGCGCCCGCACATTGCGCCGTTTTTCTGGCCCACCCGGTAGGTGGTGCATTTCTGGCTGTCGGATTTCCAGATTTCATAGCCGTTGAACATCCGCTTGGGTCCAGCGGTGATCGCGCCGGACGGGCATTCGCGGGCGCATTTGTTGCAGGCCTCGCAGAATTTCTGCAGGCCAAAATCAATCGGTTTGTCGTGGACCATCGGCATATCGGTGGTGATTACGCCGGATTTCAGGCGCGGGCCGAGGAACGGGTTCAGGATCACCTCGCCAATGCGCGATAATTCCCCAAGGCCCGAGAGCAACAACAGCGGTGGTTGTAACACCTCTTCGTCCACCACGGAATGCACCCGTGCGCCATATCCAAGCCGGCGGATATGTTCGGCCACGACGCCCCCCAGCAGGGAAAACCGCAAGTAGGCCCGCATGGATTGGGCACAAGCGATCCAGTCGTCGCCGGATGCGCCCTCCATGGTTTCATGCCCCTGATCGATGATCATCGAGATGGCGTTTTTATGGTAAGGGGTGATCGGATCGCCGGCTGAATCATGGCTGTAATAGGCGTAATCGGGGCAGGCTGACAGGCCGACGGCATCGGCCCCCAGATAGTAAAGCGTGGCCTTGATATTGGCGGCGTTCGCGGCGGGATTTGTGGTGCTTGGGTGTGGTTCGGCTGCCTCGCCATTCTGCAACAGGATGAACGCGCCAAGGGAGGGGCGGAACGCGTATGAGGCCGCGGATTTGCGCACGTAATTGCCGTTGGTCGCGGCGATTTGCGTGGCCCGGCCAAGGTCGCCGAACAGGGCGCGGGCAAACATATTGGCGCGTTTCGGGGTGCGGGGCACGTTCGGGGCATCAATATAGGTGGTCGGGGCCTCAACGCGTTTGAGGGTTTCAAACGGATGCGGGCCGTCTTTGAAATTTCGGCTGCGATACGGGTCGCGGTTGCGCCGTGATTTGGCGTGTGGACCAAAACCGGATTTATAGGCAACGCTGCCGGATTGCCCCGCAGCGATGGGGCGGTCAGGCGTCATCGGCAGGGTGGTGGTGACAATAGCCACGTTAAAACCGGTGCCAACAAAGGGGTTCACCGCTTGGCCGTTTTCAACTGCGGCCAGCCCCGCCTGAACGGTCAGACGATCAAGGTGAACATCGCTGGCGGCCATCGTGTGGGCACGGGCCTCAAAACCCAGCAGGCGGATATAGCTGGCCATGGTCACGGCGGTTTCGGCCCCGCGCAGGCAGGCGCGGTGGGCATCGAGGTTCTGTATCCAGTCACAGCCGTCTTCATCGGGGGCCGGTGCACGCGGGTGGTCATATAGAAACACCATCGCGTGGGTGTGGTGGCGGCAATCGGTTGGCGGGGCTTGCATCGCCTCGCGCAGGCCTGCCATGATCACATCAATCCCAGCGGCCAAGGTTTTGACTTGCATGGTTTTTAGCTTGGTGGCAAGGCGGGATACATCTGGATTCGAGATTGTTTTGTCAAGCCATGCATCTGCGGGAATTTGGCAAATACCAACCATGCTGGTATCGCAGAAATACCCAAATGATTTCAGATGATTGGACCGCTCTATTAAATCATGCGGAATAGTGGCGCGTTCGCGTTTGACCAACCCGTCACGGGTCGCGTCCAGCATCGCTTGATAGTCCTGCATCGCGTTGATAATACTGGTTGGGTCATCGGGACGCTGGAAGGACAGCCCTTCTTGTGGCGGCAAAACATCAAGGTGTTTTGCATGTGCCACCCGCAGCAACTTCTCCAGCGGATATGGCCCAAGATGAACGGAGCGATTGCGGTAGGAACGAAGTTTACCCATTGTGATCTCTCGTTATCCTTTCCGCTGCCTGCTAGATTGATTTGAGTGTTTTCTTGTGAGGCCTTAAGTGGAGGGTTTTTGCGCACCAGAAGGCGAACCAAGAGAATCCCCCTACATGAATGTCCGTTGCAATCCGCAAAGTCATGGTTTTGTTGCCCGTTGGGGTGAAATCTATTTGGACTATGGCATATGGCTCACCTTTGCCAAGAAAGGAATTAAAATCACTTTGTTGTTTGTTGTCGTTCACCGGTGTTTTTTTGTGCCCAATATCTTTGGGCAGAAGCGGGAGAAAACGTATGTACTGAACCTTGCTGGCAAAAAGAGTGGGGCGCTCGTATTCCAGTACGGTTTCAACCATTTTCAGCTTGTTATTCCCCAGGTTCATTACCAGGCGGGCTTGACTGTGGCCACCCCAATGCCCTCGAGAAAGAACTATAACGCTGCTTACCCTACTTTCCCATTCATGAACGCGGTTGATATCTGTGATCATATCAAACACGCATTCAGCGGACTGTGAAATTGATATGCTATCAACGAGTATGATGCCCATCACAGACGCTTTAACGCGGCGTCTTCGCCCACACGCAATTTCCCCATCAGACGGAAGAGTTCTTCGGTTTCCGCTTTGCTCAGTTTTTCCTGCCAGTGGCGTGCGTTATTGCGGGCCATCGGGGTGGCCAGATGATGCAAGTCGCGTCCCCTATCTGTCAGGGCAACGGTGGTGGTGCGCCCATCAACCTTGCCCGCCCCGCGTTTGACCATATCCGCCGTTTCCATTTGACGAAGTGCGCGCGATGTTGCGGTGCGGTCAATGCCGACGAAGGTGGCAATATCCGAGGGATTGACCATTTGCTCGACCTCGATCGCCAGCAGGATGCACCATGTGATCCGCGTTAAGCCCAGCGTCTTCAACTGCTCGTCAAACCGGCGTTCCTGCAGGCGTGAGGTTAGCGATAGCTGGTAGCCCAATGATTGGTGCAGGCGGTATTCGTCGTGTGTTTTCATAGTTAACACTGTCAATTAGTTATGGGCGACTGTCAATTCCTGTTGCCAAGGTAACGTGCTGCGGGCAGGGTGCGCGCAAACGGGTAGGAGAGCGCGGATGTCACGCATTAAAGCGGTGTTGTTTGACAAGGACGGCACGTTGTTTGATTTCCACGCCACATGGGGGGTGTGGACCAAGACGCTGTTGCTGGACAATTCCGGCGGGGACGGCGCGCTGGCCGCAAAGATGGGCGCGGCGATCGGCTATGATTTCCACAGTGGGGAGTTTGCGCCGGATTCAATGGTGATTTYCGMCACRYCMCCCRWWMKMRCSSMSGCSYYGCTSSSRKWTTKMRRRRKMRRAWCMGYWRYSGSYYKSRSGKWMYSWYKGAACKMSKYKGCRRSSCKYRYRYMWATGKYMKARSSYKTGCCTTTGATCCCGTTGTTGCTGGAGTTGGAGGCGCGGGGGCTGAAGCTGGGCGTGGCGACGAATGACGGCGAGGCCCCGGCGCGCGCACATCTTGAGGCATCCGGCATTGCGGGGATGTTTGATTTCATTGTCGGGTCGGACAGCGGATTTGGCGGCAAGCCCGAGGCGGGGATGATGAACGCGTTCGCGGCGCATTTAGGGCTGGAGGGTGGCTCCATCGCTATGGTCGGAGATAGCGTGCATGATCTGGTCGCGGGTCGCGCGGCGGGGATGGTGGCGGTCGCGGTGCTGACGGGGGTTGCGGGGCATGATGAGCTGGCCCCCCATGCCGATGTTGTTTTGCCCGATATCGGGCATTTGGTAGCGTGGCTGTAACCGTTACAAAAAGAACATAGCCTTGGCCAAAACGCGATTCCCAGACTCAATGCAAATGCCAGTTAGTGCACCTAGTCGAAACGGCCGCCTCGGAAACCCTCAGGCCCGCCGGTGACGATCAGCAGGTGTTTGGTTGGCCATCGGATTGCTGAGACAATATTTGCTGCCTGGGACTGATCTGTCTGTTCTTTCCCAGGCCAAACTCAGTGCAATCGCTCACCAGCTTAACGAGCGCCCACGAAAGACCTTGCAATACCAAACCCCGGCAGAGACGTTCGCACAGTGTGTTGCGGCCATCCGTTGAACCCACCATGTGATGGCCCCATGCATTTTAAACGGGGCCATCAATTTTTATTTTGGCAGCACCATCTCGCTGTAATTCCCGCGAACGTAGAGCGTGATGGTCACATCCTGCCCATCGCGGTTGCGCCAGAACCAGCCGTGGTTGCCAGTGAAGGCGGCTGTCAACACGCCCACGGCTTCTGGAACAGCGCGGCCCTTTTCATAGCTGATTTTCCGTCCGCTGCCGTCGCCATGCCGATCGAAGTTGACAACACCGTTCTGGGCAACCCACTTGAACTCGGCCTCGGCCCCTTCTTTCATGACCAGCTTGACCTCGACCCCTTCGCCGGGGGGCAGGGTTACGCTATATTGGTCGCTCCATTCGGCCTCAGCAGTCTGAGCGTGGGCAGCACCAACAAAGAAGCTGAAAAGCCCGCCGCCGAGGCTGGATTGTTCTTGGCTGGCACCGCTGTTCTGAAGCTCCAATAGGCGGTCGGCTTCGGCCTCTTCGGCAAGCTGGACTTTTATCTCGCCCATWTCCGCCAAGCCGAGCGCCTTGCCGATGCCGGTTGGGTCGATGCCGTATTCCGATGGCAGGACAATTGTCACCAAAATGAGGGCCGCCGCACCGGCTGCAAGGATGGTCGATTTGATAAGCTGCGCCGAGGTTGGCAGCTCATCGAGGTTTGGTTTGTTTCCATTGTGCATTTCATGTTCTCCAATATTTTCAAGCGACGAAATAGCCGGTCATCTGATATCCGATCAGAATGAACCCGGCCGACATCATCACGACGTTTGCGGTGTATGCGTGTTTCCAGAAGCTGGTCGTCTTGCGCCAATAACCCATCACGATCAGGATCATAGCGAGGGCGATCAACTGGCCGATCTCGACGCCGACATTAAACGCCAGAAGGTTCGGGATCAGGCCGTCCTGGGCAATATCGTATTCAAGGATCTTGGTCGCCAGACCCAGCCCGTGAAAGAAGCCAAAGATCAGCGTTGCGGCCTTGGTATTGGGCTGCACCCCGAACCAGCGCTGATAGGCCCCCAGATTGTCCAGCGCCTTATAGACAACAGACAGACCGATGATGGCATCGACCAGATAGGCGTTGACGTTCCAGCCAAAATAGACCCCGGCCAGCATGGTTGTTGAGTGGCCGATGGCAAACAGGCTGACATAGATGGCGATGTGCTTCATCTTGTAGAGGAAGAAAACGACGCCAAAGAGGAACAGCAGGTGATCGTAGCCGGTGACCATATGCTTGGCCCCCAGATACATGAAGGGGATCAGTTTCATGCCGCTGACCTCCATAATATAGCCCTTGTCACCGGCGGTAACAGCATGGGCGTAGGCAGACGAGGCAAAGGCCAGCAAGGCCAGTGTAATCATTGCCATAAGGATCAGAGGTTGTCGCATAGGATGTGCTACAGCCACCGCCCCGAAGGTTCGGTTGTGTTTCATTGATTGATTTCCGCTTTTTTATTGAGGTTTGGGGTTCAACGCCGTTTGGCGCAGCCTCAGGCGCGGGGTGGTCGATCCAGATCGAATGCCCTGCGATCTAACATTGCGATTTTTGTCAGTGACCGACTGGTGCGTGCAGGTGCAATAAACCCTGTGCTGTGTCGGGGCGCCAGGAATGCGATGTTGTGGTCATGGTCGACCATTTCGTGCGCATGACCAAGGTATGCGTGCATGACATCCACAATATCTTTATCTTCGTGGTCATGGCCGTGGTCTTGGGAGCCTTTGAAATCGGCGTTATGTCCGGCCACTATCTTCGCAAGATCAGTGACATCATGTGAAACCAGACGGGCATCGGATGACAAGACAACTCCCAATGCCAAAGCAATTGTCATCGCATATCTCAGAAAGATTGTTGCCTGCCGTATCATCCTACTCGTTTCTGCAGATATTAACCCTATTGGCGACCTGCTTGTGCTATCCTCAAGCTGGGATGATCCATTCCTATGGCAAACCATACGCAGACGCAACTCATCGACTCGCCACGCTGCCATCTATCCCACATCTCTGGCTTCTGATTATCAGTGTAAAATGTTCGCTGACGATATTTCATGCCTAACACTCTATCTTTCCAAAAGATTAAAGTGTTGCGGCCACCCTTTGAACTTACCCTCGCATTGCTGCCGTTAATTTGAATTTTTCTTTAAGCTGTCGTTGCAATCCACGAGCAAGTTCGCCCCATCAAACATTCCATAAGTGCACTGTTACGGTGTGGCCTGCCTACTCCGCTGGCAACTTGAACTCTGTCGCTTCGGCCCGCGTTAATTGTTCGCCCTGTTTGCGTTTCAGCAGCACTTCGCGGGCGCGGGCGTATTGGTCGTCTTCCCAGAACATCATGCAGCCGTTGCAGCCTTTGCCGCAGCAGCCGTCAACCCCGATGCGGTTGGTTTTTAAGCGGCGCTCACCAGTGCTTCCCGAGGTGTTTTCCTCGATCTTGTCCACCAGTGCGTCGCGGCGTTTGGCGTAAGCTGTCGGGTTTTCCTTGCCGCTGGTTTCTAGCCCCTGGGTCAGTTTATCCAGCCGGATGCGGGCCCATTGCTCATCCGTTAGGGCGCGTTCCTTGCGCATCACGCTATGTTGCGGGAAGCGGGCGCGCAGCTCGGCGGGGTCCTCATGGTCGAACAGCGAGAACGGGATGCGGATGGTGGTTCGGGTGCCGCCGTGGATCACGTCGTGTTTCTCGCCGGTTTGGGCATTTTCAAAATCATACATCCGTAGCAGCACGGTTTCACGGGCGATGGGGGATACGAASWSSRSCASKKYGCCGKCMYCWWMYWTKTYYWKSRSCYCRWSSMGMAMKGCSWSKYKGSKGAYYTCGRCSRYSMCRCCRKYGTMKYSCCATTGGGCCATGGCGGCGGTGTGCTCGTAATTGTGGGCATGGTTGGTCAAACGGCCCTCATGGAACGCGAGCGTGTAGCCGCGATTGCCGACCGATTCCAGTTCTCGCATGTAGGGCAGCGGGTCCCAGTTTTCGGGGTCTTTATAGTAGTCGTCGATGGCCATGCGGTAGGCGCGCGCAACGATGGCGACGTAATATTCGGATTTTCCGCGCCCCTCGACCTTGAGGCTGTCGATGCCGATGCGCAGGTATTCGTCAAGTTTGGGCATGATGCACAGGTCTTTGGAATTCAGGATGTAGGAGCCGCGCGAGTCTTCCTCGATCGGGAGGAGCTCGCCGGGACGGCAGCCTTCCTCGAGCAGGAATTCGAACATGTCGTAATTATCGTCGGTGATGTGCAACTCCTGCACGGTGCCGTCTTTCATCCGCATGCGGAATTTATAATTCCAGCGGCAGGAATTTGCGCAATTGCCTTGGTTTGCGCCGCGCTCAGACATGAAGTTGGACAGCAGGCAGCGGCCTGAATAGGTCATGCACATTGCGCCGTGCACGAAGGCCTCGAGTTTGATGTCGGGACATTCGTTGCGGATTTCGGTCAGTTCGGCGAAGGATACCTCGCGGGCCAAGACGATGAGTTCCGCGCCCAGATCCTGCCAGAATTTCACGGATAACCAAGAGGATACGTTGCTTTGGGTTGAAATGTGCAGCGGCAATTCGGGGGCGTGGGTTTTGACAAACTGGAACACGCCGGGGTCGGCGATGATCAGGCCGTCGGGTTTTACCTTGCGGACTGTTTCGACGTATTCCTTTAGTTTCGGGATGTCTTTGTTATGGGAAAACAAGTTTAGCGTAAGATAAGCGCGTTTGCCATGGGCATGGCAGAATTTTACCCCCTCGATAACGTCCTCCAGCGAAAATTGCGATTTGGTGCGCAGGGACATGTCGGGCGTGCCCAGATAAACGGCATCGGCCCCGTAAAGGATCGCCATTTTCAATTTGCGCAGGTTACCTGCGGGCATCAATAGTTCGGAACGGTGTTGGGTCATGTTTCGCGGCTTTGTGATTAGGGGTGATGGGCGTCTTTTACACGGGTTTGTCTGGATTGCCAATTGTGTAGATGAGGGGTGTTTGTGGGGAAGAGAGGTGGAGGGKTGGGCTGGAGGTTTTCAGTTTATACCTTTTAATATCAATGCCTTGAAGTTTTATTTTAGCTGTTAATGATTCTTCAAAACATATCTACTAACCTAGTTTAGTAGATATGTTGTTGCCAAGAATTCAGGGAGTTTCCTGTCGCCTTGCAAAACGTAATAACCGTGCTGAAACCTAAAAGGGATACGCAATGAAGCCCAGTAAAACTCAGGAACGCAACGCAGCATTCTTCAACGCCCTCTCGCATCGCCGCCGCCAAATGCTCTGTGAAATACTGCTAAAGCAAGGGTCAAATGGACTACCCTACGGCGCCTTGCTATACAAAAGCGGGTTAAAGACTGCCACTCTGGCGCATCACCTGCGTTTTATGGATCAGGGCGGAATATTAAAGCGCAAACAAAAGGGGCGCGAAACCTGGATATCGGTTGATATCGCGCATCTTCGCAATGCGTCCATCGAGTTCACCCAGAGTGTGGCTACAGTTTAAGAATGCTGCTGTYGCGGATGTAGTGATCGACCAGTGCAATTTCTGCATTACTCAGGCTTTGTGCTCTTGGATAGGACGGTTTGGCGCGATCATTCAGAATGGGGGCGTGCCAGCCGTCGGTGGTGTCAAAAAAACGCGCGACGCCACTTTCGCCAAATTCCACCAGATACCCCTGCACCACCACATCCAGATAGGATAACAGGATCGGGTTCTCGGGGCCGGGCGGGTGATGCTGACCATGTTTGATAGCGTAAATCGCGATTTCAGGGTTGTGGTTTATCTCGTGGCTGACATGATCGGTCGCGTCATGGCGCAAGTAGGCCCGCTCGCGGATATCAAGTGCTGCCCAGTCGGCGTTTGGCACGGCGGCGATCAGCCCGTCGATTGTGCAGCCCGGGTCGGGCACAGCCGTTAGATAGGAAACGCTGCGCGAGGGTGAACGGCGCCACGCCCGCCGCCAGCCCGAAATTTGGGCCGGATGGGCCTGCTCGTAGTCATGCGTATTGCGGTTCACCAGCGAGCCGTAGCCAAAGAAAAACGGGTCATTCATATGGTGGTTTGTGCATTTGTATGCAAATGAATACAACCCCTTGCGAGCATTCAGACACTGGTCTAACGTGCCCATGTCAACATCGGGAGAATCTGGTGAATTCCAGTGCCGAAGGAGCATACGCCCCRCTAAACTCTCAGGCCTAAAGGACCGACTGTTTGACCGATAAAACTCTGGAGAGTGGTGCGTTAAGCGCCCGCCGAAGGGATAGCGATCTCAGGCGAAAAGGACAGAGGGGGCATTGATACGGCGGTCAAATGGGCCGTTGAATTGGTGCCGGAACATTTATCTGGTGAATCGCTAGGGGGCAAAGAAATGTCTGATTTGAAACGAACCGGTCTGTATGAGCTGCATCTGGAGCTCGGTGCCAAAATGGTGCCTTTTGCCGGCTATGAAATGCCTGTGCAATACCCGATGGGAGTGATGAAGGAACATATCCACACACGCACTGCTGCGGGGCTGTTTGATGTCAGCCATATGGGGCAGGTTATCTTGCGGCCCAAATCGGGCAATGTTGATGACGCATCATTAGCGTTGGAGCGGCTGGTACCGGTGTCATTGCTGGCGCTAAAAAACGGCCGCCAGCGCTATGCGATGTTCACCAACGAGGCGGGCGGGATCATGGATGATCTGATGGTGGCCAATCGGTGTGATCATTTATTTGTGGTAGTGAATGCCGCCTGCAAGGATGCCGATATCGCGCATATGCAGGCGCATTTGGCGGATACATGCGACATCGAGGTGATCGGGGATCGGGCTTTGCTCGCGTTGCAAGGGCCGCTGGCCGAGGCGACGCTATCGGGCATTGCTGCGGGGGCCGCTGATATGCGGTTTATGGATGTGGCTGTGCTGGCGTCCGAATTTGGCGATCTGTGGGTGTCACGCTCGGGCTATACCGGCGAGGATGGYTWYGARATYTCWRTKKCMAASGWTYWKRCMRYRSRRWWWSMWAMKKMKTWRCTRKYKGYWRAYKRGCTGATGCCGGTCGGTCTTGGGGCGCGCGACAGCTTGCGGCTTGAGGCGGGCTTGTGTCTCTATGGCAATGACATCGATAACGACACCTCCCCCATCGAAGCACAGCTCCTATGGGCAATCCAAAAACGTCGCCGCGAAGAAGGCGGCTTTCCCGGAGCTGAACGCATTCAATCAGAAATCGCCAATGCCCATCGCGCAAACTGGTCGGCATATTGCCAGAAGGTCGCGCACCGGCGCGCCGCGATGTGGAAGTAGTGGATGG
>NVTS01000050.1 GCA_002732995.1 Marinosulfonomonas sp.
ACACCACCATGGAAACGCGTAACATTGTTGATTTTGCCAGTCGAGACAGGATTACGGACGCGCTGACCCAAATGCTGGGAACAGGAGGCGCAACACTTGATAGCCACGGCTGTAGACGCGGAATTTGAAGGGTACATGGCGCTGTTCGCGGCGTTGCGCACGACGGCAGGTCATGCGGCAGTTGTTCGCAACGGGCATCCCCCTGAACGGCCCATTCAAACAGGCATCGGGCCCGTGAACGTCCGTATTCCGAAGGTTCGATCCAAAGACGGCACCCCAGTGACGTTCCGTTCTGCTCTAGTGGCGCCATACCCGATGTGATCGGGGTGGTCAGCAGTTGGCTGACATCCTCGCCCGGAGTTTTATAGCGCAGCTTCAAAAAGCCCAATTCGCCACTGCTATTCGTGTCGGCAGCCGATTGATAGCGCAGCGCGTCGTTCAGGATGGCGCCTGATCCAAGGCGGTCATGATCGCGGCTTTGTTCGATACTTTGGTTGGTTTCAAAACCTGACCGGCGCTGCCTGCATAGGTGACGATGGACACTTCGTCCTCGTCATGCAGCTCGGACAGCATAAGGCGGAAGCTCTGGATCAGCAGCGGCAGTTTGTTGGGCTGATCCATTGATCCCGATGTGTCGATCTGGAACACAAGGTTCAGCGCAGGGCGATCCTTAAGGGCGGGCATGGTGGCCTGAATGCCAATGTGACCAGCTGTGTGCCTGCGTTCCACGGGGTTGGGAACACGGTGACGGTGGGTTTGAACGGGGCCTCATTGGCGTCTGGTGCGGGGCAATCATACGGGAAATAGTTGATCATTTCCTCGATCCGCACCGATTGGGGGTCGGGTAACCTCGCCTGCTTCACGGCGTGTCATCTCGTCCTCCAACGTCAGCGCCAGTGTGTCGCGCAGCTCTTGCGACAGACTGGACATGGCTTGGGTCGACCAATCCACCCCGTCCTGGGTTTCCTTGTCGGTGGCGATGCGGTTCACCTCCCAATCGCCCCCGCTGTCAGCGGCGCGGGCGTGGGTGGCAAAGCGACTGCGCCTGTCATGCGCTGCATTTACCGCAACACGATACAGCCACGTCGAAAACCGCGCTTGGTGTTTGTAACTGCCCAGTTTGGCGGGCAGGGCAGCGCAAATATCCTGCGTCAGATCCTCGGAATATGCGCAAATTCAACGGCGTTCCCAAAGCCCAATTCGGGTTATATTTGAAGGAATGTGAGTGGAGATTTAACAACAGTGACCCATCATCTCAGTTATCACAACTAAGACGATGGGTTAGACGTTATCTAAGGTAGTTATCTGGGTCAGCCCCTTATTTTTTTAAGGGCTGATAAAGTGCGGCGTAGGTTTCGCGCAGCGTCTTTTTCTGCACCTTGCCCATCGTGTTGCGGGGCAATTCAGGGGTGAATATGACCCGCTTGGGTTGTTTGAATTTCGCAAGCGATCCGGCTAGCGCAGCGATGATCTCGGCCTCGGTGATCGCGCCTCCATCCACAACGACAACCGCCGTTACGGCTTCGCCTAGATCGGGATGGGGCAGGCCGATTACGGCGCTTTCCTTGACGCCTGATATGGCATCAATTACCAGTTCCACCTCTTTTGGATAGACATTATAGCCGCCGGTGATCACCAGATCCTTGGCGCGGCCAACGATGGCAATGCGCCCGTCTGTGCCCATCGTGGCCATGTCGCCGGTTATAAAAAACCCGTCGGGGCGAAATTCCTCGGCGGTTTTTTCGGGCATTTGCCAATAACCGGCAAAAACATTCGGCCCTTTGATTTCAAGGATGCCGACCTCGCCACGCGTTATTTCATCGCCGTCTGCATCGGTAACGCGGGCGGTGACACCGGGCAGGGCCGCGCCGACGGTTCCGGCGATACGCTGGCCACCATAAGGGTTCGAGGTGATCATGCCTGCCTCGGTCATGCCATAGCGTTCCAGAATGGTGTGGCCGCTGCGATGCTGGAAATCCGCGAAGGTTTCGGGCAGCAAAGGGGCCGACCCCGAGATGAACAGGCGCATGTTTTTGCAGGTTTCTGCGGTGAAACCCGCGGTGTCAAGCAGGCGGGTATAGAAGGTGGGCACGCCCATCAAGACGGTGGTGTCGGGCAGGGCTGCAATGATGTTATCGATGTTGAACGTGTCGTAAAAGATCACTTTGCTGGCGTTCATCAGCGCGCAATGCAGGGCGACGAACAGCCCGTGAACGTGAAATATCGGCAGTGCGTGCAGCAGCACATCACCCGGTTGCCATTGCCAATATTGGTGCAGAACGAGGGCGTTCGAGGCAAGGTTATCATGGGTCAGCATCGCCCCCTTGGAGCGCCCCGTGGTGCCGGAAGTGTATAGGATCGCGGCAAGGTCGTCACCAGTGCATTGGGTGACTTCGGGGTTGGCGGCGGCTGTATTCATCTGCTTGATCAGGCTGCCGTTGCCCGCACNATCAAGGGTAAGCGTGGTGGTGCATAGGGCGCTGATTTCTGGCTCCATTTGCGGGCTGCAAACCACAATGCGCGGATCGGCGTCTTTGATGAAATAGGCAACCTCGGCGATGGTGTAGGCGGGGTTGAGCGGGATAAAGGTAAGGCCGGCGCGAAGGCACGCGAGGTATAACATCACCGCTTCAGGGGATTTGTCGACCTGCACGATGATGCGGTCGCCCTTGGCGGCACCACTGGATTTCAGGACGGCAGCGATGCGGGCTGACTGGTCGTCAAGCTGCGCGAAACTGGTGATGCCGCGGGCATGCTCGAGGAACGGGGCGCTGCGGTCGGACGGGAAGCGGGATGCAAAAAGGGCATAGAGGTTGGCGTTTGGCATCGGAGTTCCTGCGGTTGCTTGGACATAGTTTGCACATGGATGCGGGGTTTGCGCAAATCAAAACCGTATGCGTTACACCGCCTGTTTCACCCAGCGCAAGCGCAGCGCGTTGGTCAGCACGAAAACGCTGGACAATGACATGGCGCCCGCCGCCAGCATGGGGGACAGCATGGTGCCGTAAAACGGATACAGCAGACCCGCCGCAACGGGGAYCAGCAGCACGTTATAGCCGAACGCCCAGAACAGGTTTKSTWWAAWKKWSCSCMKSRKSCRWYRKMTSWTKYCRMMRGCGKYKMSCMCSMSKYTYWWWYYWYYYKMCATCAGCACCACATCGGCGGCTTCAATCGCCACATCGGTGCCGGTGCCAATGGCGATGCCAACGTCAGCCGTGGCCAAGGCCGGTGCATCGTTGATGCCGTCGCCGACATAGGCGAGCGTTGTGCCCTCGCTGCGCAATTCGTTCAGGGCAGCGACTTTGCCGTCGGGCAATACCTCGGCCACCACATGATCGATGCCCAACTCGCGTGCGATGGCATTGGCAGTGCCTTGGTTGTCGCCGGTTATCATCGCAACCTTCAGGCCCAGAYCATGCAGGGTTCTGATCACGGCGGGGGTGGTTTCCTTGATCGGGTCCGACACGGCCAGAACCGCCACGGCCACCCCGTCAATCGCGATATAGAGCGGGGTTTTTCCGGTTTGGCCCAACTCGTTCCCTTGAGCATGGAACGCCTCGAACTCGATCCCCTCGCGCGTCAGCAACCGATCCGCACCGATCAGGATCTGCTTGTCATCCACCACAGCGCGCACCCCGTATCCGGTGATCGAGGTGAAATCACTGACCATCGGCAAGGTCATGTTTTTCTCGGCGGCGGCCCGCACAATGGCCTTGGCAATTGGATGCTCGGAGATCGATTCAACCGCTGCCATAAGGCGCAACACGTCGTCAAACAGAAACCCTTTGGCCACGGTATAGTCGGTCAGTTCGGGGTGCCCTTCGGTCAGGGTGCCGGTTTTATCGAGCGCCACCACGCTAGCCTCTTGCAACATTTGCAGCGCGTCGCCTTTGCGGAAAAGCACCCCCATTTCAGCGGCGCGACCCGTGCCGACCATGATCGAGGTCGGCGTGGCCAGACCCATGGCGCAGGGGCAGGCGATGATCAGAACCGACACTCCGGCCACCAAGGCAAAGCTAAGGGCGGGGTCGGGGCCAAAGATGAACCAGAGCATGAAGGTCAGCGCTGCGACCACCAGAACGACGGGCACAAATATGGCGGTGATTTTATCGACCAAACCCTGAATGGGTAGTTTCGCGCCTTGGGCCATCTCGACCATCTGGATGATCCGTGCCAGTACCGTGTCGGCCCCGACATCTGTGGCGCGAAACACCAGCGCACCCTCGCCGTTGATGGTGCTGCCGACCACATCGGCACCCTCGGTTTTCCTGACTGGCGCTGGCTCGCCGGTGATCATGCTTTCCTCGACATAAGACGCGCCGCTTAACACCGTGCCATCCACCGCGATTTTTTCGCCGGGGCGGACATGCAGAATGTCGCCCTGCACGATGTCGTCAATCGCCAGTTCCACCACCTCGCCACCCCGCTCAACCCGCGCGGTTTTGGCCTGTAGGCCAACCAGTTTGCGGATCGCCTCGCCGGTGTGCCCCTTGGCGCGGGCCTCAAGGTAGCGGCCCAGCAGGATCAGCACGATGATCACTGCGGCGGCCTCGAAATACACGTTATCGGCACCTTGGGGCAGCAATTGCGGGGTGAAGGTGGCGACCAAGGAAAAGCCGTAAGCGGCGGCGGTGCCAAGTGCCACGAGCGAGTTCATTTCCGGCGCACCTTTTAGCAGCGCAGGAAAGCCGATTTTATAAAACCGCAAGCCGGGGCCGAACAGCACCAGCGTGGTCAGGGCGAACTGCATCAGGCGACTGTTTTGCGCCCCGATGTTGGCATTAACCCAGTGGTGCACGCCGGGGATGAAGTGGCTGCCCATTTCTACGGCGAATACAGGAAGCGTTAGCAGCGCCGCGACCAGGGTGAGCCAGCCAAGGCGGGTGATWTCGYWKRYTTTGMKCSSSSMYMTGTCATCGACATCGGTGGTTTCGCCCGATTTCGGTTTGGCGGGGTATCCGGCGGCGGTGGCCGTTGCCATAATTTCACCCACAGTTGTGGCCTTGGTGGCGTAGCGCACCGTTGCGGTTTCGGTGGCGAGGTTGACCGATACATCCACTACCCCGTCACTGGCAGCAATAGCCTTGTCTAGACGTCCAACGCAAGAAGCGCAGCTCATGCCCTCGATTTGGAGCGTCACCTCCTGGGTGGCGGCNGGGGTACCCGGCGTCGGACAAGGCCTTGATCATCGCGTGGGTATCGGCGGGCGCACCATAGGAAACCTGCGCGGTTTCGGCGGCCAGATTGACGGTGGCCCTGGCCACACCCTTGATCGCAATCAGCGCCTTTTCGGCGCGTCCGGCACAAGACGCACAGTTCAAACCTTCGATTTGGAATGACGTTACAGTTTGATCGTTCATGGGGTCACCGGCTGTTGAGTGTTGGCTTCAGTATCCAGATAGACCTTCTAGTAACGGGAAGGTCAAGTGGGGATGCGCAAGAAACCAAAGGCAGCTTCCCGCCCAGTTGACGCAGGTAAGGAATTTCCCACCTGACAGATTTTAGCAGGAATGCTAGGGAACCTCTGAACAACGCCCCCCGCATTTCTGCTATAGTTATTCCATCATATGCAGGAGGGTTTGTGGCTGAAACAGCCAGCTTTTTGTGCGCGATACTTGAGCCGCGACTCTTGTTGGGTTCAGGTAGGGGCTCACCTCTTCCAACATCTTTTCACGAAAGACCTCTGCGGGGGCCTGCCACCCTGAGCATTTTCCAGGTGCGTCGTTGAGACGGTCGCAGATCTCTTTCATGTCCTGATCTGACATCGAGCGGATGTCTCGTTTGCGCGGCAGCCAAGGCGCATGACGCGCCAATGACCGGTGATCCGACCCACAAGACCGACGAAATTATAGTCGGCGATAAGGGCTATGTGAGTGCCAAGCGGACCCCTGGCGGCAAGGGCAAAAGGCGGGCATATTTTTCACATTATCAAAGGCCGGCTTGGCTACCGCAAAATGCGATATCGCGGGCGGCAACAATTACGGGCGAAACCCGTCTGAAAGTAGGGAAATGCCTGCAAAACAACCGCTCAGACAGTGACAATACGACGGCCTGTCGCTGTCCCGCAGGAAAAGGTTCAAATATCACAACCTCAAAACCCGTTGTTCAGAGGTTTCTTAGAGAGACCCCTCCTTCACCGCCTGCATCGCCACATAGGTCGAGGTGCTGGCCACATGCGGCAGGCTTGAAATCTTCTCGCCCAACACCGCGCGATACGCCGCCATATCCTGCACCCGAACCTTCAGCAAATAATCGAAATTCGCCGCCAGCATGTGGCATTGCTCAATCTCCGCCACCTCGCCCACCGCCTTGTTAAACACCGCCAGTGCGGCCTCGCGCGTATCACTCAACCGCACCTCGACAAACGCCACATGGTCCAGCCCCAGCCGGATCGGGTCCAGCAAGGCGCGGTATCCGGTGATATAGCCGTCCTGCTCCAACCGCTTCAGACGCGCCTGCGTCGGCGATTTTGACAGGCCGATTTTACGCGCCAGATCGGTCACGCTGATCCGCCCGTCCGCCGCCATTACCCGCAGAATCGACTGATCAAATCCGTCCAGGCCCTCAACACTCATTTGCATCGCACATCCTTCAATTATCGGTTAATTTTCCCGACTACAGGAAATTTACAGCTAAATAGACCCTTAATTCCCTGATATACTAACCCAAACACAGGAGCCGCGCCATGCCAAACAAATACCGCACAAAAATCGACACCGCCCTATACGCAGACGAGGCTAAAACCCTTGTCACCTTGATCCATGACGCGGCCCTGACGCCTAAAACCCGCACCAAAATCACCACCCGTGCCACCCGGCTGGTGCGCGACATCCGCGCCTCGGCCAAACCGGGGTTGATGGAGGTGTTTCTCGCCGAATATGGCCTGTCCACCGACGAGGGCATCGCGCTGATGTGCCTTGCCGAAGCCCTGTTACGGGTGCCCGACGCCACCACCATCGACGCGCTGATCGAGGACAAGATTGCGCCGTCAAACTGGGGCAAACACCTTGGCAAATCCTCCTCCTCCCTGGTCAACGCCTCCACCTGGGCCTTGATGCTGACTGGCAAAGTGCTGGACGACGTTGAACCCGGCATCGCCAGCCACTTGCGCGGTGCTGTCAAACGGCTGGGCGAGCCGGTGATCCGCAGCGCTGTGGCCCGCGCCATGCGTGAAATGGGCCGCCAGTTTGTGCTGGGCGAAAACATCAAAAAGGCGATGAAACGCGCCAGCGGGATGGAGACCAAGGGCTATACCTATTCCTACGACATGCTGGGCGAGGCCGCCCGCACGGAAGGTGATGCGCGCCGCTACCACCTTGCCTATTCATCCGCGATCACCTCGATTGCCACGGCTTGCACCCACAGCGATATCCGCCAAAACCCCGGCATCTCGGTCAAACTATCGGCCCTGCATCCCCGCTATGAAGTGGCGCAAAAGGCCCGGGTGATGGAGGCGTTGGTGCCCCGTGTCCGCGCCCTTGCCGGTCTCGCCAAATCTGCCGGAATGGGGTTCAACATTGATGCAGAGGAGGCAGACCGGCTATCCCTGTCGCTGGACGTGATCGAGGCTGTTTTGTCTGATCCTTCGCTGGCCGATTGGGACGGGTTTGGCGTGGTGGTTCAGGCGTTCGGCCAACGCGCCGCCCCGGTAATTGACTGGCTCTATGCCCTGTCCAAAAACCTGGATCGCCGCATCATGGTGCGGCTGGTGAAAGGCGCCTATTGGGACACCGAAATTAAACATGCGCAGGTCATCGGGGTTGATGGTTTTCCGGTTTTCACCCATAAATCCGCTACCGATATTTCCTACATATCCTGCGCAAAAAAACTGCTTTCGATGACAGACAGAATCTATCCGCAGTTCGCTACCCACAACGCCCACACCGTCACCGCCATTCTGGAAATGGCTGATAATACAGATGTTTACGAATTCCAACGCCTGCACGGCATGGGCGAACGATTGCACGATATTGTGCTGGAAACCGAGCAAACCCGCTGCCGCATCTACGCCCCCGTTGGTGCACACCGCGACCTGCTCGCCTACCTCGTGCGCCGCTTGCTGGAAAACGGCGCGAACTCCTCATTCGTCAATCAGATCGTGGATGAAGACGTGCCCGCCGAAGTGGTCGCGGCTGATCCCTTCGCCACCCCGTCAATGCCCGCGACCATCCCGCGCGGCCCTGAATTGTTCCTGCCCGAACGACGTAATTCCAAAGGCTGGGATTTAGCAGATGTGCCAACGCTAACCGCCATTGATACGGCCCGCGAACCGCATCGATCTGCGGCCTTCACCACTGCCCCGCTGATCGCTGGCAAGCTGTCCAAAACCAGCCCCGTTCCCGTGCTGAACCCTGCCAATCCAGACGACATCGTCGGCCATGTCACATGGGCAATCCCCGCCGATGTGGACACCGCGTTGGCAGGCGCGAGGCCGTGGGCCGCCCCCACATCCGAGCGCGCCAAAATCCTGAACCGCGCCGCAGATCTGTATGAAGAAAACTTTGGCCAAATCTTCGCCATCCTGTCGCGAGAGGCGGGGAAAACCCTGCCCGATGCCGTGGGTGAATTGCGCGAGGCGGTGGATTTCTTGCGCTACTACGCCGCCCATGCCATCCACCACGAAAGCCCAGCCATCGGCACCTTCACCTGCATCTCTCCATGGAACTTCCCGCTGGCGATTTTCACCGGCCAGATCGCGGCCTCCCTCGCCACAGGCAACGCCACGCTGGCCAAGCCCGCCGAACAAACTCCGCTAATCGCGGCCCTTGCCGTCACGCTGCTGCACAAGGCTGGCGTGCCGCGCGAGGCGCTGCAATTGCTGCCCGGCGACGGGGCCGTCGGGGCCGCGCTCACCTCTGATGTGCGCGTCGGTGGCGTGTGTTTCACCGGATCGACCGGCACCGCACTGAAAATCCGCCATACGATGGCCGACACCCTGCACCCCGGCGCCCCACTGATTGCCGAAACCGGCGGGCTGAACGCAATGATCGTCGACAGMACGGCGCTGTTTGAGCAAGCCGTGCGCGACGTGGTGCAAAGCGCGTTCCAATCGGCGGGCCAACGCTGTTCGGCCCTGCGCTGTTTATATGTGCAAAAGGACATCGCCGAGGGTTTCACCAAAATGCTGATGGGCGCGATGGACGAGCTGTCCATCGGCAGCCCTTGGGATTTATCCTGCGACATTGGCCCGGTGATTGACGCTGCCGCCAGCACAGACATCGACGCCTATATCGCGGCGGCGGATGTGGTCAAACAACTGCGCCGCCCCGATACGGGCCACTACATCCCGCCAACCCTGATCCGTGTGGGCGGCATTGGCGAAATGCCGCGCGAAATCTTTGGGCCGGTGCTGCATATCGCCACGTTCAAAGCAGGTGATCTGGACCGCGTGATCGACGATATCAACGCAACGGGATACGGGCTGACCTTTGGTTTGCACACCCGCATTGATGACCGCGTGCAGCATGTGGTCGAGCGGCTGAAGGCGGGCAACATTTACGTCAATCGCAACCAGATCGGCGCGGTTGTCGGCTCCCAACCCTTTGGCGGAGAAGGGTTGTCCGGCACGGGGCCAAAGGCTGGCGGCGCTGAATATCTGACGCGGTTTCTGGCACATGAGCGCCCGCAAGTCACGGGCACAGATGTGCCACGTTCAACTGACGATGTGCAGCGCGACATTGCAAATGCCGACACGCCAWGCGAGCTATCCACCACCGACCTGCCCGGCCCCACGGGGGAATCCAACCGGCTGATGCACCACGCACGATTGCCCATTTTGTGCCTTGGGCCGACCGCCGTTACCGCCGGAAAACAAGCCAAAGCCGTGCGCGATCTGGGCGGTATTCCAGTGCTTGCCAACGGGATTGAGGCGCGAGCGCTAACCACCCTGACCGGATTTTCCGGCGCGATCTACTGGGGGGATCAGGCCCGCCCCTATGGGCAGGCACTGGCAAGCCGCGATGGTGCAATTTTACCGCTGATTACGGCTATGCCTTGCAAGGCGGATTGCCAGCTGGAGCGCCACACTTGCGTTGATACAACAGCCTTGGGCGGAAATGCAGCACTATTGGCTGAAGCGGGTTGAGGGGGTGCGCCGCGCGACGCGATGCGCAGGTATTTAAGGCAAGAGAAGGGGGGGGGATTCGCGCGCTAAAAGACCTTCAAATCCTTCACAACAGCACTGATCATCCCGTCCGTATCATCGCTGTCTGCCGATATTCCAACACCGACCAATACACCTGCCCTTTTGCCAAACGCCCGCTGGAAATCCACCRCCAGATCAACGCTTTCGGAAAACGCACCCTTGCCCGCCGCACGACTGATCACCGTTTTCAACTGGTTCGGCCCATAAGGGCTGCGCAAGATTTTACCGCGCGGATAGTCCCCGCCCCAGACATAAACCAGCGCGCGCGTGCTGGCGTTTCGCAACACCCGTCGCGCCGAGGCCCCCGACAGTTTCTCGGCCGAGGCCTGATCCACAAAGATGAAATAGAWCGCCAGATTGCGGTCATCCCCGCCTTTGCGGGTCAAATCCGTCGCCACAACCGACTGCGCCACAGACCAGCCCCAGGACGCCATCTTGGAATTCCATGCAGATTTGGGGACTGGCCGATACAGCAGTGAAACCGTGCCATCCGACGTCACCTTTAACTGGTGCCCCCCCAGATCATAATCATTGCTCCACAGGCGCAAGAAGCCCTGCTCGGTCCAGCTGTTATCAAATTTCAGGGTTTCAGCCGCAGCTTGAAACCCCGTAAGGGACGCCGAAATTGCAACCGCCGCAAATATCCGTGACATGGACTTATTCATCTGGATACCCCCTATATAACCTCGAAACCACGTAATTCCGCCCTGATTGACGCCTGACGCGCCGACATGCCAATCAATTCTACGTCATAGCACCTGCAAACAGATTATACCTGTGTACCCTTGACCCTGCCCAGCGCATCGGCGACCTTTACGGTATGTTTCCAATCCGTGATCACAACCCGTCGCTGAAAACACCCTATGTCACCTACGCCCTGATGGCGGCGAATATTGTGGTGTTCCTGACCTATTGGGCGGACCTGCAAGACCCGCTTCTGATCAATCCGTTTTTCTACCGCTGGGCGATGGTGCCCGGGCTGGTGACAGAGGGCGATCATTATTACACCATGATCTCATCGATGTTCCTGCATGGTGGCATTATGCACCTTGCGGGTAACATGCTGTTTTTATGGATATTTGGCGACAATATGGAGGAACAGCTGGGCCATGTCGGCTATCTGGTGTTCTATTTCGCCGTTGGTCTGGCCGCAGGGTTTGCCCAAATCATAACCGACCCGACCTCACCCGTTCCCGTGGTCGGTGCATCCGGCGCAATTGCTGGCGTAATGGGGGGNTATTTGCTGCTGTTCCCCAAGGCAAAAATCGACATATTGATCATAATCGTGGTGTTTTTCCGCATCTTCCCCGTTCCGGCATGGATCATGCTGGGCCTGTGGTTTGCCATCCAGCTGTTCAGCGGTGTGGCGATTGACGCCAAAACCGGCGGCATTGCCTATTGGGAACATGCGGGCGGATTTATCGCCGGAATGCTGTTTGCCGTGCCGATCTGGCTGCGCCTTGGCGGTCGGGATTTCTGGAACAGGAACCACGGCCAGCCACCACACCCCGATGCGAAGTATGAACTCACCTCCTCCCGCATCCCCAGAATCAAGAGGCGCCTATGAGCACGCATAAACTAACCTGCCATTGTGGCGCGATTGAACTCGCTGTCACGCTCAGTGACGGGCTGAACACGGCACGGCGTTGCGACTGTTCCTTTTGCCGTCGACGCGGGGCGATTGCGGTTTCGGCACCGTTGGACGGGGTGAAAATCATCAAAGGTGCTGACAAGCTGACGCTTTACACATGGGGCACCGGCACCGCCAAACATTATTTCTGCTCGGTCTGCGGCATCTACACCCACCACCAACGGCGCTCGAACCCGAATGAGTTTGGCGTCAACGTGGCGGCACTTGAGGGGATCAACCCGCGCGACCTGCTTGATGTGCCATGGGCCGACGGGGTGAACCACCCCTCGGATCGGCTGACCTGATATGTTCGAGGTTTTCTACGTTATCCTGCCGCTGGTGTTGCTGGTCGTGCTTGGTCAGGTCATTGCCAAGACGGGCCAGCTAAGTTCCGAGAACTGGATCGGGCTGGAAACGCTCAGCTTTCGAGTGCTTATTCCGGCGCTGATCATCCGCTCGATTGCGCAGTCGGACTTGTCGCTAAAATCGAGCGGCCTGTATGTTTTGACCATGCTTATCGCGGTCACAGCGGTTGGCATCCTCACCCTGTTATTGCGCCCGATAACCCGCGTCTCCGACCCGCAGCTTTCAACAATGTTTCAGGCCACAACCCGTTTTAACGCGCTGATCACCCTGCCGATTGCCGCGCAATTGTTTGGTCCGGCCGGACTGACCACAGTGACCATCGCAATGGCGTTCATGGTTCCCTACTTGAATGTCATCAACATCGGGCTATTGTCTGCCTTGCATTCAGGTAAATTCCGGATTTCAAGCATCCTGATCAGCATCGCCAAAAACCCGATCATCATCGCCTGCGCCATCGGATTGACCATCAACCTTGCTGGCATTCCCTTACCTGAACCTGTCCTGCAAACCCTCGATATGGTCAGCCGCAGTGCTTTGGCAATTGGCTTGCTATGCGTAGGCGCAGGATTTAACTGGCGGCGTTTGGTTCATCTGAACTGGCAGATCATCTGGACCGTTGGCATCAAGGCGGTGATCGCGCCGTTGCTGGCAATGCTTGCGGGCCAAGCATTCGGGCTGGACCAGATGCAAACCGTTTGCGCCATGCTGGTGGTGGCCACCCCGACAGCGACCAACGGCTATATTATCGCGCGCCAGATGGGCGGCGACGCCAAACTCTATGCCATCATTCTGAACTGGCAGTTGGTGGTCACGGTGGTGGCGTTTCCGGTGCTGATTTATCTAATGCAGGGCTAGGCGTTGCGGATAATCTTGCTGAACTTATCAAAGATCGGTTCGTTGGCGCAAATCAGGTCGCCATCGGCCAGAATATCACCGCCCTTGGCCAACGGCTCGATCAAACCGCCCGCCTCGCGCACGATCACCACACCAGCCGCCATGTCCCACGAATGCAGGCTGCGTTCCCAAAATCCGTCATAACGCCCAGCGGCCACATAGGCCAAATCCAGCGCCGCCGCCCCCCAGCGCCGCACACCGGCACAAGTCGGCAGTATCCGCGCCAGATCCTGCAATGTTGCGGGCAAATCAGCACTGCCGGCAAACGGCAAACCGGTGGCAAACACGCAATCAATCAAGCGCTTGCGCCCCGAAACCCGCAAACGGCTCTCGTTCAGCCACGCGCCCTGACCTTTTTCGGCGAAAAACATCTCGTCCTTGGTCGGATCATACACCACACCGGCAACCACCTCGCCCTTGTGCTCCAGCGCGATCGACACCGCCCAATGCGGCATCCCGTGCAGAAAATTCGTGGTGCCATCCAGCGGATCAACAATCCAGCGCCGTGTCGGGTCTTGGCCATCCACCGCATCGGATTCTTCGCCAACCCAACCATACATCGGGCGCGCACCCATCAGTTCCTCGCGGATGATTTCCTCGGCGGCGATATCGGCTTTGGAGACAAAATCGCCAGCGCCCTTCATCGACACCTGCAGGTTTTCCACTTCGCGGAAATCTTTCGACAGGGACCGCCCCGCCAAACGCGCAGCTTTTATCATCAGGTTCAGGTTGGCGCTCATTGCCATCGATCAGACTCCTTATGGATCAAGCGTTGGCATATACGACGATGTTACGGGGATGCCAAGGCCACAAAGCCGCTAACTGGCCTGCATTTTCATAGGAATTTTGCGCCCCAGCCGCATGAAATGCGCCATATAAGGCTTGGCCACGTCATCCTCGCGCACAGCCGCGAACAGTCGCCGCGTCAAACCGCCCTTGGTCAGGGGCCGCGTCACGTAATCCGAATTATACTTCACCTCGCGCACCACCCAGTCGGGCAACACCGCCACCCCGCGGTTTGACGCCACCAGAAGCAGGATCACCGCTGTCAGCTCCACCTTGCGAATGGCCGCTGGCTCCACCTTGGCCGGCCCCAGCAATTCGGTGAACGCGTCCAGCTTGCTGCGCTCCACCGGATAAACGATCAAGGTCTGGCCCTTGAAATCCGCCGCCTCAATATAGGTTTTTTGCGCCAGCGGGTTTTTGGCGGCGGCCACAAACACCGGCTCGTAATCAAACAACGGCACAAACTCGATGCCGTCCAATTTCTCGGGGTCCGACGAAATCACCAGATCTACCTGCTCCTTTTGCAACGCCGTCAGCGCGTCAAACGACAGACCTGCGCGAATATCCACATCCACATCCGGCCAGGCCTTACGGAACTCCTCCAGAACCGGAAACAGCCACTCGAAACAGGCGTGACACTCGATTGCGATATGCAGCCGCCCGGCGCGCCCCGCATTCAGCCCGGCAAAATCATCCTGAATGGCATCAATTTCCGGCAGCACCTTTTCGGCCAGAACCAGCAACCGCATTCCGGCGGCCGACAGGCGTAACGGCTTGGAGCGACGCACAAAAAGCTCGACCTGCGTTTGCCCCTCCAGCCCCTTGATCTGGTGACTTAACGCCGATTGGGTGATGTTCATCACATCCGCCGCCCGCGCCAAACCGCCCGCCTCGTGGATCGCTTTTATGGTGCGCAGGTGGCGCAATTCCAGATGCATTTGTAACAAACCTCATATTAATCTTGAGAATTATGAATTTGTTTCACATTTCGAGCTGTGCGACAAGGCCTCCAGCATAAAGGAAATTACCCATGGTCACGCCGCGCATCAGCTTTGAATTCTTCCCGCCGCAATCGCTCATGGCATCCTTCCGGCTGTGGGACACGGTGCAGGTGCTGGCTCCGCTGAACCCCGAATTTGTGTCGGTCACTTACGGCGCTGGCGGCACCACCCGTGATCTGACCCATGATGCGGTCACGACCATCCATAAAAACTACGGGCTGAACGTGGCGGCGCATTTAACCTGCGTTAATTCCACCCGCGCCGAAATCCTCGCCATCGCCGACGGGTACGCCGCCGCAGGCGTCACCGACATCGTTGCCCTGCGCGGTGATGCGCCCAATGGCGCTGACAAATTCACCGCCACCGACGATGGCTTCGCCAATTCAATCGAGTTGATCGRAACCCTCGCCGACACCGGCAAATTCAACATCCGCGTCGGCGCCTACCCCGAACCGCACCCCGACAGCGCCAACATGGCCGCCGATGTCGACTGGCTGAAACGCAAAATCGATGCGGGCGCCAGCAGCGCCATCACCCAGTTCTTTTTCGAGGCTGATACGTTCTTTAGCTTCCGTGACGCCTGCGCCGCCGCTGGCATCACCGCCCCGATCATCCCCGGCATCATGCCAATCACCAGCTGGACCGGCATCAAGAAATTCGCCGCGGGCTGTGGCGCTTCAATCCCGACATGGCTGGATGATGCGTTCAATGCCGCCATCCGCGATGACCGCACAGACCTGCTGGCGACCGCCGTTTGTACCGAACTGTGCAGCGACCTGATTGATGGCGGGGTTGAGGATTTGCACTTCTACACCCTGAACCGCCCCGCGCTGACCCGCGATGTGTGTCACGCATTGGGTGTTGCGCCGGATGTGTCGCTGCAAAACSTCGCTTAGCCTGCGTCAKCATTGTTCTTCAAGTATCCCCGCCGGAGGCATAGAATCTTTTAGACTTGAACAAGAAATTCCACACCTCCGGCGGGGCATGCTGCTCGAGGCTATCGGCACAATCCGGCATTCAGGCCGCTCCACCGGCGTGGACAATGGTGAAATCCGCGGGGTTGACGATGGCAGATTATGCGCCACCGGATCGACCACCTGCCTGATTATGAAACCACGCTAGCCCTGACTATAAAACCACGCTAACGCGGTGCGCATATTTATGCCCCTGCGCACTGGGATGCACATGTTCGCTCATATCGCGCCCGATCACGCGTCGCCTGCGCCATAAAAACAGCTTGGCCCAWCCKCKRRWTGASCCRAYCRWMGGSGCRTSSGGATCNACANGSRAAYCKSTCRCGSYAAYCWTCGGGCAKWYTYACRYCGCAMMSCKCSMKKYKTTCCAACATCCAGACCAGCGGAATGTTCGACAGCGGCCGCGCCGCATCAAACCCCGTCAAATGGCCGCCAATGTCGCTATGGAAGCCGCGAAACCACATCTGTTCCATCATCCCCTGCCAGTCGCTGGGGCAATCCCACATGACGGGGACAAAAGCCATGCGGGTTTCATCCATCGCCAGCGCATGAAACCCGTGCCGGATGCTGTTGCCCAGATGATGGCTGTGAAAATCATGTTCCGGTTGGGTCCATCGCCAAAGCACCGGCAAACGAATGCCAAGGGATTTGACGGTATCCCAGACCCCGACCATTTCAATCTCGACGCCGTCATGGCAATACGCCTTAGCGAAATCCTGTGCTGCGTCACTATGCGGTGTGTATTCATAATGGCGATAGATCTGGCGGATATTGCGCACTGTGGCGTGTTCTTGTGTCAGCAATCCGATCCGGTCAATTACCCCCGCCAATGACCGCGCCGCATAGGCCCCGCGCGAAAACCCCAGCAGGAATATCCGGTCACCTTCACGATACCGGCTGGCCAAAAACCCGTAAGCCCGCCTGATTTGGCGGTTAATCCCCTTGCCGGTGATCACATCCATCGTGCTGCGCCAGTGATGCCATTGCACGCCGCTCTCGTAGCGCAGTGATAAATGCTGCGACGGGGCCATCTCKCGCAAGATTTTATAGGTTAGCCCCGCGTTGCTCTCGCAGCCCTCTTTCAGCGACGTCATCGTGCCGTCAAAGATGATTACATGATCAACCCGCCCGCGCGTCAATACCGCAGGTGTCTGATCCACCCGCAATCCAAGGCCCAGCCAGCCCGCTATCCGCTTGGTTAACCGCATCCGCCACACTCAACTGTCATTTATTTAACCATACTCCAATTATCGGTCCACGCCCCTGCGCCGTCTATAAACAATGCCGTGAACCATATTACGGATACATCCCTAACCCGTTAATYCCAAACAGATTTCAAATTTATTTTGCGCGGCAGGGATTAAAACCACCTCCCGCGGTGTGTTTCTACTATGCCGGTCACAATCCGGCCCATGAAACCAAAGGAAAAACCAATGTTCAAACCCACCGTCTTTGCTGTAATCGCCGCAACCTCCATCGCCGCTGGCCCTGCCTACGCCGGAGGCCACGCCCCCGCTGCCATCCACACGATGGACGTCTCCTCGGGCCAGATCCTGACCGACGCCAAAGGCATGAGCCTTTATACCTTCGATAAAGACGCTAACGGCGTGTCGAACTGCAACGGTGGTTGCGCCGCAAAATGGCCCCCCCTGATGGCCGCAGCGGACGCATCCGGCAAAAAGGAATATGGCGTGATCACCCGCGCCGATGGCACCAAACAATGGGCCTATAACGGTGCGCCGCTTTATACATGGGTTGGCGATAGCAGCGTCGGCGATATGACCGGCGACGGCGTCAAAGGTGTGTGGCATATTGCCAAACCCTAAACCTGTCCCTTAGGGTTAAGCAGGGCGGCCTCACGATTTCGGGGCCGCCCATATTTGATAGGATCACATGCCCCAATTTCGCAACCAGCTACAGCAGTGCCTGCCAGACCTCTGGCGCTATGCCTATGCCCTGACGCGAGATCGGCACATGGCGGACGATCTGGTGCAGGATTGCGCCGAACGCGCCCTGCGCAAACGCGATCTTTGGCAGCAAACCGGCGCGCTCAAACCGTGGTTGATGAAAATGCTTCTGAACCTTTACAAAAACCAGCTGCGCGCCCAGTCCCGCCGCCCGCACCTCGTGGCGATTGACGATATGCACCATGATCCCGCAGCCCCGGATGCGCTGGAGCAGAAACTCGCCCTGTCCCAAACCGCCCGCGCCATGACGCAGTTGCCCGAAGACCAGCGCGAGGCGCTTTTGCTGGTGGTGCTGGGCGGGGTTAGCTATAAACAGGCCGCCGAGGCGCTGAACGTGCCGCTGGGCACATTGATGTCGCGCCTTGGCCGTGCGCGGGCAAAACTGCGCGAGATGATGGCCGATGCGCCATCAGCAGACCTAAAGGGGGCCTCATGACCCAAGTGACCACCGATATGCTGCACGCCTTTGTGGATGGGCAACTTGATAACGCCGACATGGCGCTGGTCGAGGCATATCTTGCCGAAAACCCCGACCGCGCCGCTGAAGTCGCCGACTGGGCCGCGCAGAACGATGCCTTGCGCACCCTGTTCCCCGCCCCCGACATGCCGATTGAGCTGCCCGCGATGCCTGCCGCCAACACGCCGCGCAGCCCCCTGCGTGCCATCGCCGCATCAGTAGCGATCCTTGGCGTTGGCATCGCGCTTGGCTGGATGGGCCGTGGCATTACCCCGCAAAACACCGACCTTATGGTCGCGGGCCTGGTGCAAGAAGCGATCACCGCCCACGCCGTATTCACCGCAGATGCGCACCGCCCTGTCGAGATAGGCGCCAATGAGGAAGATCTGCTGATCCGCTGGCTGTCGAACCGCGTCGGCGAACAGCTCGCAGCCCCTGATCTAACCGCCAACGGCTTTGACCTTGTCGGCGGGCGGCTGTTGTCCGTCGCAGATGGTCCCGCCGCCCAATTCATGTATGAAAACGCCGCAGGCACCCGCATCACCCTGTTTGCCGTGCGATCAGACAACAGCCAGATGGCCGAATTCACCTTCAAACAAAACGGCAAAACCAACAGCTTTTACTGGCAGGACGAACGCCTGCGCTACGCCATCATCGGTGATCTGCCCCGTGACGAGTTAAGCAAACTGGCTATCCGCGTTTACGAGGCCTTTTCCTAACGCCGCTTGCCAGATGCGAAATTTTCGGCTTACCTCTCGGTGTCAACGATACGAGGTGCGCATCATGGATCATGTCAAATTCACCTAAGGCTTTTTGCAGTGAACCACTACCGGCTGAGGCCGGTAGCATCCCGTTTGGAATGTAATTCCAGGTACTGCATGATGATCTCGTCGGTCACATTCCCCGATGTTGTCG
>NVTS01000051.1 GCA_002732995.1 Marinosulfonomonas sp.
GATCGAGGCGGCGACGCGCCCAGCCGACTGGATTCTGTCGGCCATCGTTGGGGCGGCGGGGTTGGCACCGGGGTTGCGGGCACTGCGCCAAGGCACCACGCTGGCGCTGGCCAATAAGGAAAGTCTGGTGGCAGCAGGGCCGTTGCTGATGCGCGAGGCCAAGGCGCATGGCGCCACATTGCTGCCGGTCGACAGCGAACATTCGGCAATCTTTCAGGCGCTGGTCGGCGAGGACATAGCGGCGGTCGAGCGCATCATCATCACCGCCTCGGGCGGCGCGTTTCGCGATTGGCCGATTGAAAAGCTGGCCACCGCCACCCTGAAGCAGGCCCAGACCCATCCGAACTGGGACATGGGCCAACGCATCACCATCGACAGTGCCAGCATGTTTAACAAGGCGCTTGAAGTTATTGAGACCAAAGAATACTTTGGCGTGAGGCCCGAACAGATCGAGGTGATCATCCACCCGCAATCCCTGATCCATGCGCTGGTCGGGTTCATTGATGGCGGTATCATGGCCCATGTCGGCCCCGCCGATATGCGCCACGCCATCGGTTATGCGCTGCATTGGCCGGACCGTGGCCATGTGCCGGTGGAACGGCTGGATCTGGCCAAAATTGGCAAGCTGGAGTTTCGTGCGCCGGACGAGGCACGATGGCCCGCGCTGCGACTGGCCCGAGAGGTGATCGAGGCGGGCGGGCTGACGGGGGCGGTGTTTAATGCGGCTAAGGAAACCGCGCTGGACGCATTCATTTCAGGGCAAATCGGCTTTATGCAGATGGCCGAAGTGGTAGAAGAGGCACTTTTGCAAAATTCGTCAGCCGCGGGTCATAATAATGACGCGATCACCCTTGATATGGTGCGCAAGACAGACCATCTGGCACGACAAGCCACAAAAGAAATAATACGCGCCCTGAGCGCATAATTACAAAAACCAAAGAGGACTACCCGTTGGATTTAGCAGGCCTTATCCCGTCATTCGGAAATTTTGCATTTACCATGGTGGCGTTTGTCGTCGCCCTTTCGGTGATCGTGGCGATCCATGAATATGGCCACTACATTGTCGGGCGCTGGTCCGGCATCCACGCCGAGGTGTTCTCGCTCGGGTTTGGGCCGGTGCTCTGGTCGCGCCATGATAAACACGGCACCAAATGGCAAATCGCGGCGCTGCCTTTTGGCGGCTTTGTCAAGTTTCTGGGCGATTCCAGTGCGGCCAGCGGCAAGGACGGCGAGATGATCAGCACCCTGTCGGAAGCGGAGCTGCGCCGCACCATGCACGGGGCCCCGTTGTGGGCGCGCACGGCCACGGTTCTGGCGGGGCCGGTGTTCAACTTTATACTGGCGATCATTGTGTTTGCTGGCCTTGCGTTATCATCGGGTGTTGCCGTCTATCCGCCTGTGATTGATACGGTGCATCCGTTGCCGTCCGATGAATACGGACTGAAATCAGGCGATGAACTGTTTGCGATCAACGGTATAGAGCTGCCCGAAGAGGAAGGGCTTTCCGACTTTATCGATACGCTGCCGATCACGCCAACACTGGACTACACCGTTGTGCGTGATGGCACCAAGGTAACCGTTCTGGGGCCACCGCTATCGCCGTCGCGGGTGGCGCACGYAACGCCAGGGTGGGCCGCCGAGGCCGCGGGCTTGGTTGAGGGCGATGTAATTTTAGCGATTGGCGATGAAGAGGTATTTGARTTTGGCCAGATGATTCCGCTGATCAATGGCACAAAGGGCGCGCCAACCGTCCTGAAAATCTGGCGCGAGGGCGAGATTATCGAGATCACCATCGAGGCCCAGAAACGCGATCTGCCAAAATCCGATAACAGCTTTGAAACCCGCTATATTATCGGCATCAGCGGCAGTTTGTTCTATACATCTGCGGTCGAAAGCCCCGGTTTGGGGGCTTCGATTGTCATCGGCGGGGAACGGACATGGGGCATCATAACCCAGTCGATTTCAGGGCTGTATCATATGGTCACCGGCGCGATCAGTTCGTGCAATATGTCAGGGCCAATCGGCATTGCYAAAGTGTCGGGTCAAATGGCCAGCCAGGGGGCCGAGAGTTTCATCTTTTTCATCGCCCTGCTGTCGGCGGCTGTTGGCCTGTTGAACCTGTTTCCAATTCCGATCCTGGACGGCGGGCATCTGGTGTTTTTCGCCTATGAAGCGGTGACCGGAAAACCGCCCAGCGACAAGGCGTTGCAGATCATGATGACCACGGGGCTGGTGTTGATCCTGTCCTTGATGGTGTTTGCCGTTACCAATGATCTGTTCTGCCCGTAATCAGCCGTTTTGAAAACGGACCGATTGCCCTAATTGTGCCTTAATAGGGCGGTATAGTTGTTTTGTAACACTTAACAAAGCAAGGGCAGAACCATGCATACCATACAAAACAGCTATCGCGGCCTATCGCTTCTGGTTGTTATCAACTGGGATCGTTTGTTGTATATTGCAACGATCAGCACAGCGCTATTTGCCGGTGCGTTTTTTGGTTCCCTCGCACTGGGTTAATCCTGTTTTCCTGTGTTTGATCACGCGCCTCCGCCAATATTGGTCGGAGGCTTTTTGGTCTTTTGACAACCCCCCGCAGACCCGTTAGCAAGAGGCATCTGGGATATCTATTCGGGCTTGGCAATAATCACCAAGATAAAAGCCAGTAGAGCGGTATGGGGCACTAAAATGAAATCAGTATTCAAACGAATTTCTGTTGTTTTATTTCTATCATTATCAATGACTTATGTGGTTTCTTCGAATGCGGCACAGGCACAGTCCTATCGCTTTAGCGCGGTCAAGATCGAGGGCAATCAGCGGATCGAGCCTGCCACCATCCTGACCTACGCCGGAATCGCCCGGGGCGAAACGGTGTCAGCGGCAGGACTGAATGACGCATATCAGCGTATTTTGGGCAGCGGTTTGTTTGAAACTGTGTCGCTCGAGCCACGCGGTGGCACTTTGGTGATCACAGTGCGCGAATTCCCCACGATCAACCGGATTAATTTTGAAGGCAACAAGCGGCTGAAATCCGACGACCTTGCGGTGATTGTGCAATCGCAATCACGCCACGTCTATAGCCCGTCCACAGCCGAAGCGGACGCCGCCGCCATCACCGATGCCTATAACCAGTCGGGCCGGTATTCGGCGACTGTGACACCAAAAATCATTCGCCGCAGCAACAACCGCGTTGATCTGGTATTTGAGGTTGCCGAAGGCCGAGTGGTCGAGATCGAGCGCCTTAGCTTTGTTGGCAATCGCGCCTATTCGGACCGGCGGTTGCGCCGGGTTCTGGAAACCAAACAAGCCGGTATCCTGCGGGCCCTGATTAAAAAAGATACGTTCATCGCCGACCGGATCGAGTTTGACAAACAGGTATTGCGCGATTTCTATTTGTCGCGTGGCTATGTCGATTTTCAAATCCTATCGGTGAATTCAGAAATCTCCCGCGAGCGGGACGGGTTTTTTATCACCATCAGTTTGACAGAAGGCCAGCAGTTTGAATTTGGTGAAATCACCACAATCAGTGATCTGGAAGAGGTCGATGCCGAAGAATTCCAGGCCGCCGCAAAAATCCGCCCGGGGATAACCTATACGCCGTCGCATGTTGAAAATACCATTGCGCGCATGGAGCGGCTGGCGATCAAGAAGAGCTTGAATTTCATCAGGGTCGAGCCACGGATCACCCGAAACGACCGTGACCTGACGCTGGATGTGGAATTCATCATTTCCAGAGGGCCACGGGTTTTTGTGGAACGGATTGATATCGAGGGCAACGCAACGACACTGGACCGCGTGGTGCGCCGCCAGTTCGATGTGGTCGAGGGTGATCCGTTCAATCCGCGCGCGATCCGCGAATCTGCTGAGCGCATTCGGCGGCTCGGTTTCTTCAGCAAGGCCGATGTGAATGCCCGTGAGGGATCTGCACCCGATCAGGTTGTTGTTGACGTAAATGTCGATGAGCAGCCAACCGGCAGCCTGAATTTTGGCGCGTCTTTCGGAACGGATGCCGGATTTGGATTGACTGTTGGCTTTTCCGAGCGCAACTTTTTGGGTCGCGGGCAGGGGCTCAGCTTTTCGTTCAACACCGCCAGTGCCGATGCCAGCGCCAACTTTTCGTTTGTCGAGCCGGCCTTTTTGGGGCGGAATGTCAGATTCAGGTTCAGCGGATTTTATACAACCTCCAGCAACTCGAATTCGAATTATGGCACGCGGGTGATCGGCATAAGTCCGGCGCTTGAATTTCCGATCAGTGAAAATGGCAGGCTTGAGGTGCGGTATTCATTGGGAAGCAGTATCACGAAAGATGTGGACTCTGATGTCACGGTAAGCTCGGCAATCCTGCTTGCCGATCAAGACCAAGGCACATTGATCACCAGCTCGCTTGGTTATTCCTACAGCTATGATACGCGCCGCACCGGTCTAAATCCGAATGCCGGTATCGTGCTTCGGTTCAGTCAGGATTTCGCCGGTCTGGGTGGGGATACAAAATTCATCAAAACAACCGCCCTGATCGGGGCCGAGACCAAGGTGTTCAACGAAGAAGTGACATTACGCGCGGTATTCGAGGGCGGTGCGATTGCATCCCTGTCCGGCAATGAAACCCGCGTTACGGACCGGTTCTTTTTGAACGGCAGTAAAATGCGCGGCTTTGCCGCCAACGGCATTGGCCCACGTGACCTGACTGTAACCAATCAGGATGGGCTGGGGGGAAATATGTTTGCCGTGGCGCGGTTCGAGGCGAATTTCCCGCTGGGTCTGCCCGAGGAATACGGCCTGACGGCTGGTGTGTTCTATGATGTAGGCACTGTGTGGGGGCTGGATGATCTGCACGGGACAGTGGTGGATGACGATCTGCACTGGCGTTCTGCTATCGGGATTTCGATCTTCTGGACCACGGCAATTGGCCCATTGCGGTTCWACTTCTCCAAAGCATTGGAAAAAGAGATTTACGACGAAGACCAGAGCTTCGAGCTGACCATCCAGACCACGTTCTGATATGAAACAGCGGGGGCTTTTATTTCCGGTTCTGGTTTTATTCGGTTTGTGGTTTGGCGCGGCTGCCCCGGTTGCTGCCCAAGATCAGGGCGCGTCCTCCAGCGCCATTCTGACCATCCATCAGGAGCGCCTGTTCGCCGCATCGCTATATGGCGAGCGGGTGAATTCCGATATCGAGGCCGCATCTGCAACGCTTTCAGCCGAGAACCGGCGGATAGAAGCAGACCTGACCGCCGAGGAAAAATCCCTGACCGAACAGCGCCCGAATCTGACGCCCGAGGCATTCCGGCTGCTGGCGGATGGGTTCGATGAAAAAGTGCAGGCCATTCGCCGGGCCCAAGAGGTAAAGACACGCGAGTTGGGCCGCAGGCTGGAAGAAGAGCGTGCAACCTATTTCAAACTGATTGTACCGATTTTGGGTGCTTTGATGAAAGAGCATGGCGCAACGGTCATTCTGGATCGGCGGGTGGTTTTTATATCATCCGAAGGGGTTGATATAACGGACGAGGCCGTCCGCAGGATWGATGCAACGCTTGGTGATGGCGTAGCCCAGCCAATTGTGCCGGATGAATAGAATGCAAGTGTTACATCGCCGGATCGAGACTGCCTTGCCTGTCATGTTTTGAATAGCTAAACAAAGACAACAGTAACCAATAAACAATCAGGGACAGGGACATGACCGAGCTAAGAACCGAAGCCGATCTGGATATCATTCAACGGATTATCCCGCATCGCTATCCATTCCTTTTGATCGACAAGGTGCGCGATATTGTGACAGGCGAAACGGYTGTCGGCGTCAAGAACATCACCTTTAACGAGCCACAGTTTCAGGGCCATTTCCCCGGCGCTCCGATTTTCCCCGGCGTGATGATTGTCGAGGCGATTGCCCAGACATCCGCCGTGCTGGTCGGCATCACGCTGGAACTGATCGATAAGCCACTGCTGGTCTATTTCATGTCGATCGACAAATGCAAGTTTCGGCGCAAGGTGGTGCCGGGTGATGTGTTGGAGCTGCATGTCGAGGTGTTGCGCGGCTCTAAAAAAACCTGGAAATTCCGTGGCGTTGGCAAAGTGGACGGCCAAGTTGCCGCCGAGTGCGAAATCGTTGCGATGATTGATTTGTTGGAGGAATAGATCAACATGACCATCCACCCCACAGCCGATATTCATGCCAGCGCTATCCTTGAGGAAGGCTGCGTTATCGGCGAGGGCTGTGTGATCGGTCCGTTTTGCTGTGTCGGACCGAATGTAGTGCTGGGGCCAAAGGTGCATTTGAAAAGCCATGTTGTGGTGACGGGGCATACCGAGGTTGGCGAGGACAGCGTGGTGTTTTCCTTTGCCACGGTTGGGGAAATCCCGCAGGATCTGAAATTCATGGGCGAGGAAACCCGCCTGATCATCGGCAAACGCGCCCGCATCCGCGAGGGTGCGACGCTGAATGCCGGCACCGATGGCGGTGGCGGTTTAACGCAAGTTGGCGATGATTGCCTGATTATGACCGGTGCCCATGTGGCGCATGACGCGATCCTTGGCAACAATGTGATATTGGCCAATCAGGTGGCGGTGGCGGGGCATTGCGTGATTGGTGATGATGTGATCATCGGCGGGCTGTCAGGCATTCATCAGTTCGTGCGTATTGGTCGCGGGGCGATCATCGGGGCGGTGACCATGGTGACCAATGATGTGATCCCGTTTGGTCTGGTGCAATCTGCGCGGGGCGAGTTGGACGGGCTGAACCTGATCGGTCTGAAACGGCGCGGCGTGGCGCGTGATGAAATCACCGCGTTGCGGGCGGCTTATCAGTCGCTGGCGCAGGGCGATGGTGCATTTCTGGAACGCGCCGAACGGTTGGCGGGTGAAAGCGACAGCGCTTACGTGCAAGAAATCGCCGACTTCATTCTGGGCACGAGCGGGCGATCGTTCCTGACCCCGAAATGAGCAACACACTGGCCATTCTTGCGGGGCGCGGGGCGCTGCCGCAGACCTTGGCCACCGCCAACCCAAAGGCATTATTTGTCAGTTTTGAGGGCGTCGATGTGACGGTGCCGACATCGCACCATCTGGCGGCTTCGTTCAACAGGTTCGGTGCGTTGTTTGACGGTCTGCGCACGGCAGGCATCACCACGGTCACATTTGCCGGTGCCATGACTCGCCCCGCCTTAAATCCCGCCGCGTTTGATGCCAAAACCACCGCCCTTGCCCCGCGTCTGATGACGGCGATGGCGGGGGGGGATGACGGGCTGTTGTGTGAAATCGTGGCGGTGTTCGAGGGTGAGGGTTTCACCGTGGTCGGCCCGCATCAGGTGGTGCCTGATCTGGTGGCACAGGCGGGGCTGTTGGCAGGACCCGCACCCGATGCGACCGCAATGAGGGATGCAAATCGTGGCATGGAAATCCTGCACGCCCTGAGCGGGGTCGACGTGGGGCAGGGCGTTGTTGTGGCGGGCGGGTTGTGTCTGGGGGTTGAAACTCTGCAAGGCACCGACGCGATGCTGGAATTTGTGGCCGCTACTCCTGCGCATTTGCGCCGTGCATCCGGCGTGTTTGTGAAGACCGCCAAAACCGGTCAGGATTTACGCGTCGATATGCCAGCCATCGGGCCGGATACTGTGGCAGCGGTTGGGGCAGCGGATCTTGGCGGGATTGTGATTTCTGCAGGTCGCGTGCTGATCCTTGAGCGCGCCAAAACGCTCAAAGCGATCAATGCGGCAGGCCTGTTCCTGCTGGCGCTCTAATGCGGTTTTACCTGATTGCAGGCGAGCCTTCGGGCGATGCTCTGGGGGCGGCCCTGATGGCGGGGCTAAAACAGCTTGAACCCGAGGTGGAATTCTTTGGTGTTGGCGGTCCATTGATGCAAGGGCAAGGGTTGGTCAGCCAGTTTGCGATGGATGAGCTGTCAGTGATGGGCATTGCCGAAGTGCTGCCCAAATACCGCGCCCTGAAACGCCGGATCGCCGAATGTGCCAATGAAGTTTTGCGCCTGAAACCCGACGCGATGATCACCATCGACAGCCCTGATTTCTGTCTGCGGGTTGCCAAGCTGGTCAAAGCGGCCAGCAACATCCGCACCATCCATTACGTCGCCCCGTYCGTTTGGGCGTGGCGCGAGGGGCGCGCCGCCAAAATGGCCCGCGTGATTGACCATGTTCTGGCCTTGTTGCCGTTCGAGCCACCCCTGATGCAGGCAGCAAACATGGGCTGTGATTTTGTCGGTCATCCGGTGGTCAGCGAGCCTGTGGCCAGCACAAAACAGGCCACAGACTTTCGCACCCGCCACGGCATCAATGACGCGCCCTTGCTACTGGTTCTGCCCGGCTCGCGCCGTGGCGAAGTCACCCGCTTAGCACCAGTGTTTGGTAAAACCATCCAGCGCATCCTGCAAACCCGCCCTGATTTACGCATCGTTCTGCCCGCCGCCAGCGCGGTTGCAGCATTGGTGCAGGAACTGGTGACAGATTGGCCGGTCAAGCCAATCATACTGCAAGGCGATGTCATAGCGAAACGCGCCGCGTTCAAAGCGGCCAATGTGGCGCTTGCTGCCTCGGGAACCGTATCGCTGGRACTGGCCGCCGCCGCCACGCCAATGGTGATCGCCTATAACATGAACTGGCTGTCACGTATCCTGATCAGCCGGATGTTAAAAATCGATACGGTAACGCTGGTGAACCTCGTTTCAGACACCCGCGTGGTGTCGGAATTTCTGGGTGCAAATTGTGTGCCGGATAAAATAGCCGCAGGGGTTTTGGCGGTTCTGGAAAACCCGAAAGGCCAACAAGCCGCGATGGATGTGACAATGCAGCGTCTAGGACGTGGGGGTGAAGCACCGGGCCTACGCGCGGCAAGGGCAGTCCTCGCGGCTCTCTAACCCATCATTGTTCCTCAAATATCCCCGCCGGAGGCATAGAATCTCTTGCACATTGCGGGAAATTATTCCCCGCGCCAGATCCAGCCCCCACCAAATATCCGGCTGCCCCCGTCCTCGTAAAACACACAAGCCTGCCCCGGCGACACCCCTTCCTCAGCTGTCAGCAATTCAACCTTGGCTGTGGTCGCCGACAGGGGCCGCACGATTGCAGAACGCGGTGGGCGGGTGGATCTCACCTTGACCGCCAGACGCCATTCCTCGCGGCTATCAAACGGCTCATCCCCCAGCCAGTTGATCTCGCGCACAGCAATAACCTTGGTGGTCAGCGCCTCTTTCGGCCCGACAACCACCTCGCGCGTGTCAGCATCCAGCCGCACCACATATAACGGATCATCCAATCCACCGATGCCCAAACCGCGACGCTGGCCAATAGTATAGTGGATCACGCCACGGTGCGCGGCCAACACATTACCGTCCAGATCAATGATATTGCCAGGGCTGGCGGCCTCGGGGCGCAGCTTTTCGATCAGCGCGGCATAGTTGCCATCGGGCACGAAACAAATATCCTGACTGTCAGGTTTATCTGCCACTGCCAGCCCATGCTTCGCCGCCAAGGCGCGGGTCTCGGCCTTTGATTCTAGATGCCCTAAAGGAAAGCGCAAATACTCCAGTTGTTCTTGTGTGGTCGGAAACAGGAAATAGCTTTGATCCCGCGTAGCGTCCGCCGCCGAATGCAGCTCGGCACCGTGTTCGCCAAGTTTTCGCTGAATATAATGCCCCGTCGCCATGCAATCGGCCTCCAGATCACGTGCGGTCGCCAGCAGGTCCTTGAATTTCACCCGCTCGTTGCAGNGAATGCACGGCACAGGCGTTGCCCCCGCCAGATAACTGTCGGCAAATTCGTCAATCACGGTTTCCTTGAATATGTTCTCGTAATCCAGCACGTAATGCGGGAACCCCATCTCTTCGGCCACACGCCGCGCATCATGGATGTCGATCCCCGCACAGCACGCGCCCTTTTTGGCCAAWGCYGCCCCGTGGTCATAYAGYTGCAARGTGACSCCRACCACRTCATAGCCCTSRYSWGCCAGNNTTNCCGCCRCSACMRMGSWNGNNTCMACSCCGCCCGACATSGCCACAACCACGCGGGTTTCGGACGGGGGTTTGGCAAAACCAAGGCTGTTCAAGGGATGGGTCATTAGGATGCCGTTCATATCGGTTAGTGAGGTCTTTCAGAATATAGGAAAATGCGAACTACTAACAAGGGGCGGTTTCATTCCTAATTAAGGCTGTTGGCGCAAATTGGGCAAAATCGCATAAGGGATGTCTGATGTATTTGAAAAAAGTTGAGGGTCCGCGCGCCGTAACTTTGCCCGATGGCACTGTGATGACACGGGCGGATTTGCCTGATCCGGCCACGCGCCGCTGGGTTGCCAGCCGCAAGGCCACCGTGGTCAAGGCGGTTTTATCAGGACTGATTCCCTTAAAAGAGGCGCTTGAACGCTATGGTTTGAGCGAAGAAGAGTACCAATCCTGGCAATTGGCGGTACAAAAACACGGCCCGAACGCGCTAAAAACCACTTCTTTACAAAAGTATAGACAACTTTAAGATGTATTCATGAAATGTTCCGCAATGGTAACTTGTGGTTAACCATTTAACCCCAGTGTTAACCACATTGCTGAAGGGAAAACTAAATAGCGGAGAATACTGAAAATGCGTGTTTTGCTGGTTGAAGACGATCCTACGACATCGAAAAGCATCGAAATGATGCTGACACATGCCAACCTGAATGTTTACTGCACCGATCTGGGTGAAGAGGGCATCGATCTGGCCAAATTATATGACTACGATTTGATCCTGCTCGATCTGGGCTTGCCGGATATGAATGGCAACGAAGTGTTGCGCCAATTGCGGCTGGCGCGGGTCGATACGCCCATTCTGATCCTGACCGGATCGGATGATACGGAAAACAAGATCAAGGCCTTTRGGTTTGGTGCGGATGACTATCTGACCAAACCGTTCCACCGCGAAGAACTGGTGGCGCGTATCCATGCGATCATCCGGCGCTCCAAGGGGCATTCGCAATCGATCATTACCACGGGTAAAATCGGGGTTAATCTGGATGCCAAAACGGTTGAAACGGCGGGCAAGCCTATTCATCTGACCGGCAAGGAATACCAGATGCTTGAGCTGCTATCCTTGCGCAAGGGCACAACCCTGACCAAGGAAATGTTCCTGAACCACTTATATGGCGGTATGGACGAGCCCGAACTGAAAATCATCGACGTGTTTATTTGCAAGCTGCGCAAAAAACTGGTCGAGGCAACGGATGGCGAGAACTATATCGAAACCGTTTGGGGTAGGGGTTATGTGCTGCGTGATCCGGTTCCGGTTGAAATGGATGAACCGCTGGCCATCGGTGCCTGAATTACCACCCCTCTCTGGACCTCTTCGTGATGCCCGCCTATCAAGGGTAAGTGCATTGCGAAGAGGGTGAGATGGACGCGACACCGATTGATCAACTGGATAAAGCAGGGGCCCGCCGCGAGCTGGCCCGTTTGGCAGAAGTTCTGTCGCGTGCCAATGATGCCTATCATACCCATGATGCCCCCGAAATATCGGACGCAGAATATGACGTATTAAAGCGGCGCAATGCTGCGATTGAGGCGCGGTTTCCAGACCTGAAGCGCACCGACAGCCCATCCGATGTGGTTGGCGCATTGCCTGCGGATGGATTTTCCAAGGTGCAACATGCTGTGCGAATGCTGTCGTTGGGAAATGCGTTCTCTGATGAAGATGTGCAGGAATTTGATGCCCGCATTCGCAAGTTYCTGGGAATGGCACAGGACGCGGCGCTAAAATATACCGCCGAGCCAAAAATCGACGGGGTATCGCTGAGCCTGCGATACGAGGGCGGAAAGCTGGTGCAGGCCGCAACCCGTGGCGATGGCGCGGTCGGCGAAAATGTCACCCAAAACGCCCGAACCATTTTCAACATCCCACAAAATCTTGAAAATGCGCCCGATCTGCTGGAAGTGCGCGGCGAGGTTTACATGGCGCATGCCGATTTTGCCGATCTGAATTCCCGCCAGATTTCCAATGGCGACAAACCCTTTGCCAACCCGCGCAACGCCGCCGCCGGATCCTTGCGCCAACTGGATTCGGGCATCACCAAATCCCGCCCGCTGAAATTCTTTGCCTACGCATGGGGCGCGGTTTCCGAACCACTGGCCACAACCCAGATCTGCGCGATCAAACGGCTGGCGGAATTCGGATTCGCCACCAACCCGCTGACCAAAATCTGCGATGGTCCCGCCGAAATGATTGCCCATTACGCCGAAATCGAAAGCCAGCGCGCCACCCTTGGTTATGACATTGACGGTGTGGTTTACAAAGTCGACGAGCTCGCGCTGCAATCGCGTCTTGGGTTCCGCTCGACCACCCCTCGCTGGGCCATCGCCCATAAATTTGCGGCCGAACTGGCCTGGACCCGCCTTGAAGCCATCGACATTCAGGTTGGGCGCACAGGTGCCCTGTCTCCTGTGGCCCGCCTGAGTCCAGTGACGGTCGGCGGCGTGGTGGTATCCAATGCAACGCTGCACAACGAGGATTATATCAAGGGGCTGGATTCCAAGGGAAATGTCATCCGCGATGGCAAAGACATCCGTGTTGGTGACTGGGTGCAGGTTTACCGCGCCGGTGATGTGATTCCGAAAATTGCCGATGTTGACCTGAGCAAACGCCCAGCGGATGCAACCCTATTTGTTTTCCCCGACAAATGCCCCGAATGTGGCTCCGCTGCTATCCGCGAAGAAGGCGATGCAGTTCATCGCTGCACGGGCGGCATCATTTGCCCGGCGCAAGCGGTTGAAAAACTGAAACATTTCGTCAGCCGGGGTGCCTTTGACATCGAAGGTCTGGGTGCCAAGCAGATCGAGTCGTTTTACCACGACGATGTGTTGCCTATCCGTGAGCCCGCCGATATTTTCACCCTGCAAACCCGCGACGCCGCCAATCTGGCCAAATTGAAAAACCGTGACGGTTGGGGCGAAAAATCTGCCACAAACCTGTTCAATGCAATTGGCGAAAAACGCCAGATCCCGCTTGGCCGGCTGATTTTTTCATTAGGTATCCGGCACGTAGGTGATAGCGCGTCCACATTGCTGGCCGAACATTTCGGCACATGGAAAGATTTCGAGGATGCCATCACAAACGCCAGCATCAATGAAGGCACCGCATGGGATGATTTGATCGCCATAGACGGTGTTGGCAGCGTGATGGCCACTTCGTTAATCACCGCCTTCCAAAACGAAACCGAACGCGCCTCGATCGACCGGTTGGTTGCGCATCTTGACCCGCAAGCCGCTATTAAACACGCGCCAGTCGACAGCCCTGTTGCGGGCAAAACCGTGGTGTTCACCGGCACGCTGGAAAAGATGACACGCGCCGAGGCCAAGGCCCGCGCCGAGGCGTTGGGGGCCAAAGTATCCGGCTCGGTTTCGGCCAAAACCGATTTGGTTGTGGCGGGGCCGGGGGCAGGTTCAAAAGCGAAGAAAGCTGAAAGTCTGGGTGTGGAACTGATCGACGAGGACAGCTGGATCGCGCTGATCGGCACCGCATGAGCGGTCGGCCAGAAATCCTGTTTCCGCTGTTTGCTGATTTGGAAACGCTACAGGGTGTCGGCCCCAAAACCGCCACCCATTTTGGCCAGATGGGCATTAAAAAACCACGCGATTTGATCTTCACCTTGCCCCACAGCGGGATTGACCGGCAGCGCCGCGACAGTATCCGCGACGTAACTGCTCCCGCGGTGGTTACCGTCAAGGTCACCGTCGGTCATCACATTCCGCCGCAAAGCCGCGGGCGGCCATATCGGGTTGAAGTGACGGATGCAAAAACCACGTTCCAGTTGGTATTTTTTCATGCCCACGCCGATTACATCCAGAAAATATTACCGACAGGCCAGCAGCGTGTGGTGTCGGGCAAGGTAGAGATTTTCGATGCGGTGGCGCAAATGGTCCACCCTGATCATGTGTTACGGGTTGAGGAGGCGGGCGAAATACCGGAGTTTGAGCCGGTCTACCCACTGACTTCGGGTGTGTCCCAGCGGTTAATGTCAAAGGCAGTTCAGGCGGCGTTAGCGCGGGTTGTGAATCTGGGGGAGTGGATCGACCCTGCGCAAAAGAAAAAGGCGCGTTGGCCGGATTGGGACGAGGCGTTAACCACGTCACATGCACCGAAAAACAACGCGGATATGGCTCCGGCGACTGCGAGCCGCGAGCGCTTGGCCTATGATGAATTATTTGCGCATCAGCTGACTTTGGCGTTGGCCCGTGCGGTTGAACGGCGTGGCAAAGGCCAGCCGAGCGTTGGCACCGGCGTATTGCAGCGCAAGGTTTTAGCGGCATTGCCGTATCAGGCCACCGGTGCGCAGACCCGCGCGATTTCGGAAATTGCCACGGATATGGCGCTGCCGTTGCGCATGAACCGTTTGCTGCAGGGCGATGTCGGGTCGGGCAAAACATTAGTGGCGTTGATGTCTCTATTGGTTGCAGTCGAGGCGGGGGGACAGGGGGTAATGATGGCCCCGACCGAAATTTTGGCGCGTCAGCATTTGGCGGGGTTGCAGCCCTTGGCGGAAACGGCGGGCGTGGTGCTGGAAATATTAACCGGGCGTGATAAGGGCAGCGAGCGGGCGGCCAAGCTGAAGGCGCTAAAATCAGGTGATATCCAGATTCTGGTAGGCACCCATGCGGTGTTTCAAAAGGACGTGGAATTTCACGATCTGCGCCTTGCGGTGGTGGATGAGCAGCACCGGTTTGGTGTGCGCCAGCGGTTGGAATTGTCAGCCAAAGGCGTGCATGCGGATGTGTTGGTGATGACGGCGACGCCGATTCCGCGCTCATTATCCTTGGCACAATATGGCGATATGGATGTGTCGGTACTGGACGAAAAGCCGCCGGGGCGCAAACCGATCCGCACCGCGATGGTTTCGACAGGACGGATTGACGAGGTGGTCGAGCATTTACGCAAAGCGCTTACGGCCGGGCAGCAAGCCTATTGGGTTTGCCCGCTGGTCGAGGAAAGCGAAGTCGTTGACATGATCGCGGCGCAAGAGAGGTTCAAAATGTTGCGCGCCGTTTTGGGCGAGGGTGTTGTCGGGTTGGTGCATGGGCAAATGCCACCAGCCGAAAAAGATGCGGCGATGAAACGGTTCGAGGCGGGCGAGAYCAAGGTTTTGGTCGCCACTACGGTGATCGAGGTCKGAGTGGATGTGCCCAACGCGACGATTATGGTGATCGAGAGGGCTGARAGTTTTGGTCTGGCGCAATTACACCAGTTGCGTGGGCGGGTCGGGCGCGGGACGCAGCAATCGACCTGTTTGTTGATGTATCAATCGCCGATGTCCCAAACAGCGGCGCGGCGGCTGGAAATATTGCGCGAAACCGAGGACGGATTTGTGATTGCCGAAGAGGATTTGGCGATGCGCGGGGCTGGGGATGTGATTGGCACGGCGCAATCCGGTCTGCCGCGTTTCCAGATTGCCGATATGGAAAGCCAGGCGGCATTGATGGCGGTGGCCCAGTCGGATGCGCGCAAATTGCTGGCCGATGATCCGGATCTGAGCAGTGTGCGGGGCAAGGCGGCGCGTGTTCTATTATGGTTAATGGAGCAGGACAAAGCTATTCGTTTGATTTCAGTGGGTTAGCCTGAATAAACCCGGTTTGTTCACTAATGTTCTTAAAAAGTTCTTTACAAGTTAACCTTAATATGAGAACAAATAGGCAACAAACAGAACAAAATGCAAAGGAGCAACCGATGCTCAACGATATCAAAACTGTTTATTCGCGCTCTGGTGCAACCATTCTTCAGGATGCAACAGGGGCTGCGGCTATTGTGGTGATGCTGGCTGTTGGCCTGTATCTACCAGGGATCGCCTGATGCACCACCGAACCTGAATTGCCTGCCGTCTTAATGCCGGATGCTGCTTGCTATATGTCCCCAAACTGATGCACGCACATTGACACTGCCTGTTAATATTCGAGAAGAATGCCTCTTTCTCGAATTGAGTGTCCGGACCACATAAGATATGGCCACTTGCCGCCGCCTTCTTACCAAAGAAGTGCGGCGGTTTTTTATTGCGTTGTATAGGCCAGCCGCAAGCCGCCCCAATGTTTACCACCAACCAAAATAGGGGCCGAAATATCCTTCATTGTGATGAAATTTCCGCCGCCCATATCACGGCGATAGATTTGCAGCAGGAACGGCTCTTTGTTGTTGGCAGCTTTTAGACCAGCCGTGTCATTAAAGATGCGCCGGTTACGACAGTTGGCAGTATTCCAGGTCGGATCATTCCGCATCGGTTGCGAAAATTTGTTATTATGAGTGGGGATATAGCCATTCAGATCAATGGCTGCACAAAAAACGATCCGCGGATCAAATTCCAGCACGGGTTCCTGAATGGTGGGTAATATCCTGTCAGTGAGCGCGGTGAAACCCGCCATGACCTGTTGCGGATTGCTGTTACGGATCGGGGTGTAGTTCTTCGAGAATAATGCCCCGGTGCTGATTGCCCCGTTTGCAATGGCCGCTTCAAAGGCTGCGGAAATTTGTGCGGCTCGGGCCTGCACCTCGTTGATAAATTTACTATCCTCGGTGATTCCGCCCAGTGATGCACTGCTCTGGATCAGGTATTCCGATTGTAAGACCATTTTACCGGCGCGATCCCGCACTTGATGAATGCCGGTGGCTGTTTGTTCCAGCGCCCCCCCCATCTGGTCAAAATTGCGCCCGAACTCACCGATTGCATCGCCGACATTACCAGTGCTGGTTTTGATTTGTTTTGCTTCGGAATTGATCATGCGCACATGTTCGGCAATTCCCGATAGGGATATGTCTGTCTCGTCCGCTTCCTTCAAGACTGCCTTGGCGTCGCTGGCGGCGGTGTTCGCTTCGCCGCGCAAGGATTCAACCCAGTTTCCGAGTGTCAGAATACTGTCTGATATTCCCTCGGCAGCCCCTGCGGTTTTACGCGATAATTCATTGATCGCCTCGGCGACAACAGCAAATCCACGCCCCGCGTCGCCTGCGCGGGCGGCTTCGATTTTGGCATTGATTGCCAGAATATTGACCTGCGCTGCAATCGAGGCAATGTCATTGTTATTGGATTTCGCCGATTTGATCGTATCCTCGATGGTGGTGATCCGCTCGTCCAGGGRCTGGACCCAATTTGCCAGTTTTTGCGTCCGGTTCCCCGCACTCTGGATGTTTTCAACCACAGTTACCACCGCATCAAGGGTTTCGACCGTTGTTTCATTTACCGTATCAATTGCGACCCTGACGCTGGCGTTCCCCTCCAGCATGTGTTTGGCGTTGCCGCGGACCTGTTCCAGTGATTGCAGCTGGTTGCGGGTGCTATCGTCAATCTGGTCCAGGGCTGCGGCAATATCAACCAGTTCCACCCCGAGGTTCGAGGCAATATACGAGAGCCTGTCCAGTTGTTCATTGACCTGAGAAGGGGCCAGACTGGAATCGGTGAAATCGGCTGCGGGAATCATCAACGTCTCCTGTTAATGCCCCGCAGGTTAGCGCCATTTCATTTCCGATTAATTAAGCGCAGGCAGATTTATCGGCCATCCCGATGGCCTTGACCGTTGCTTCAAACGCCAACATGATCGAGGCGTGGCGGTTTTTATATTCTCGCGCAGGCAGCAGCACTTCCAGACCGTCAAACGGGGCATCAGGGGCAGCTCCGCCCATGCGCAGCATGGCTGACAGCTGATCTCGGGCTTTGCAAATCTCGGCTGGCGTGCGCCCGATAATGGCGCTGGCCACAACCGAGGCGGCGGCCTGACCCAGCGCACAGGCCTTTACATCCTGGCCAAAGCCGCTGATCCGCCCCTGATCCAGATTAACGTCAACAGTCACGGTTGACCCGCACAAAGGCGCGCGTTCTTTTACCGTGGCCTGCGGGTTTTCCAGCCGTTCGGTCAGGGGAATATCGGCAGCCAGGGCCAGAATGCGGCCGGAATATAGTTTGATCAGATCACTGTCGCCGCTCATTGGCTTTCCCTTTTGTGTGTTGATGTCATAGATAGGCATCTGTGGCGAATAATCAAAAGGTTTTCACATGTCTTTCGACCCGACAACACTAAAATTTGATCACAAGGGGCTGATCCCGGCAATTGCACAAGCCGAGGGCAGCGGTGAAGTGCTGATGATGGCATGGATGAATGCCGAGGCAGTGTCGCGCACGTTAACGTCGGGCCGCGTTACCTATTGGTCGCGCTCGCGTCAGGCGTTCTGGATCAAGGGCGAGACATCGGGCCATGTGCAGGAGTTGGTGGAGCTGCGCGTGGATTGCGACCGTGATTGTCTGCTGGTGATCGTGCGCCAGACGGGGCCGGCCTGCCACACCATGCGGCGCTCATGTTTTTACACGGCGGTGCAGGGCGGCGAGGAAGTTGAAGTGATGCAGCCGATGGAATAGGTTTGCTTCAGGTTGGGTTGTTTTGCCCATTTACCGCCTGATTTTATTGGAGACATATTGATGAATACTTTGCTCAAAGCAATTTTAATCGCGGGTTTGCCATTTGGTGCCGCTGTGACAACAGTTCATGCGCAAGGGTTTGATCCGCGCCAGCCTTGCAGTGTTATTCTGGAAAATCCGGATGACGCCACGCTTGATGCGGTGGGGGCGTGGACCTTCGGGTATCTGGCGGCAAAAACAATCTGATGAGAGTGTCTGATCTTCTGTGTATGAGTAATTTGGTCCATGCTTCTGCAACGAAGGAGCATGACAACGATGACAATTTCCAAGGACTTATTAGAC
>NVTS01000052.1:0-18324 GCA_002732995.1 Marinosulfonomonas sp.
TATTATTATCTATTGCCTTAGCCCCCTTTTAGGTGGTGCTGGCTAACGTTGCCTGGACCATGACATTTGAACAGCTAGATCAGATTACCCACTACGCCATCGAGACATTGTTCGGCAATGATGATGGCTGGCGGTCGTTGACCCGCGATTTGGTCCACCTCTGGCCAGATGCCGGCATCTTGGAAATCTGCTTTGCCCTGGTCGTGGCCGCAAGTGCTGTCGAGAGTAATTTCAACGCCAACAGCCCGTCCCGCGCCCAATCGGCGCAGGCTTACCGCTTGGCGGCGCTGGTTTCCGCCGATCTATACGCAATGGCGGCGATTGGCGGCTATGGCAGCCGCGCCCGTGATCTGGCCAGTTATTGGCGTGATCACGACAGCTACTTTCTAACCTTGTAGGCCGTCGGCGATTTCCCCCTTGACCACTTGGTAAAACTTGCAATACCCCCCCCTGGTATGAGACCTTGTTTCTGGACCAAGGGAGCCAAGACGTTGCAAAGCAAAACACACCCCGCATACAACCCTGTAAAAACCGCTGGCCTGCCGCAAGTGCACGCGCCGCGCAATGCGGGCATGGCGCTGGATCTGGACTGGGTGATGGGCGCACAGGCCAACACATCCGCCATTGAACGCCGCACCATATCCCTGCCCGGGCGGCGCTCGGTGAAAAAAGAATATCAGGCAGCCTGGATGCTCAAGGCGATCACGTGCATCGATTTGACCACCCTGTCTGGCGACGACACGGCGGGGCGCGTGCGTCGCCTCTGCGCCAAAGCCCGCCAACCGGWGCGCGCCGATATTCTGGACGCCCTCGGCATGCCCGACATCACCACCGGCGCGATCTGTGTCTATCACGAAATGGTCAAGGTCGCCGTTGAAGCGCTGGAGGGGTCCGGCATCCCTGTGGCGGCTGTATCCACCGGCTTTCCGGCGGGCCTGTCGCCGTTCCACCTGCGGGTTGCCGAAATCGGCGAGAGCGTCAAAGCCGGTGCCTCCGAGATCGACATCGTAATTTCGCGCCGCCATGCGCTGACCGGCAACTGGCAAGCGCTCTATGACGAAATGCGCGAATTCCGCGCCGCTTGCGGCGATGCCCACGTCAAAGCGATCCTTGCCACCGGCGAGCTTGGGAGCTTGCGCAACGTCGCCCGCGCCTCGCTGGTCTGTATGATGGCGGGGGCCGATTTCATCAAAACCTCGACCGGCAAGGAATCTGTGAACGCGACCTTGCCCGTGTCGCTGGTGATGATGCGCGCCATCCGCGACTACCACATGAAGACGGGCTTTCGCATCGGCTATAAACCGGCGGGCGGGATATCCAAAGCCAAGGATGCTGTGACCTACCTCGCCTTGCTCAAAGACGAACTCGGCCCCCGCTGGCTCACCCCCGATATGTTTCGCTTTGGCGCATCATCCTTGCTGGGCGATCTGGAACGTCAGCTCGAACATTATGTGACCGGCAACTACTCCGCCTCTTACCGCCACGCGATTGGATAAGCCTATGACTGTAAAAGATATATTCGATAGCATGGACTACGGCCCTGCCCCTGAAAACACCAGCGAAGCCATGGCGTGGATCGTCAAACATGGCGGCAAATTCGGCCAGTTCATTGATGGCGAGGTCACCGCCCACCACGACGGGTTCGCCAGCAAAAATCCCGCCACGGGCGACATACTGGCGATGGTCACGCAGGCCAGCGCGGATGATGTAAACGCCGCCGTTGCCGCCGCCGCAAAGGCACAAAAGAAATGGGCCAAAACCTCGGGCCATGAACGGGCCAAAGTGCTCTATGCCATCGCCCGCCTGATGCAAAAACACAGCCGCCTGTTTGCGGTGCTGGAAACGCTGGACAACGGCAAACCGATCCGCGAAAGCCGCGACATCGACATTCCGCTGGTGGCGCGGCATTTCTACTACCACGCCGGCATGGCGCAGTTGCAAGAGGCCGAGCTGCCCGACGCCGAACCGCTTGGCGTTTGCGGCCAGATCATCCCGTGGAATTTCCCGCTGCTGATGCTGTCGTGGAAGATTGCTCCCGCCATTGCAATGGGTAACGCCTGCATTCTGAAGCCCGCTGAATACACCTCGCTCACCGCCCTGCTGTTCGCCGAAATCTGCGAGCAGGCCGGTCTGCCAAAGGGCGTCGTCAACATCGTCACCGGCGACGGCGCGGTCGGCGAAATGATCGTCAATCACCCTGATATTGCCAAAATCGCCTTTACCGGCTCCACCGCTGTGGGGCGGCGCATCCGCGAGGCCACCGCCGGATCAGGCAAAGCGCTGACGTTGGAATTGGGCGGCAAATCCCCCTACATCGTGTTTGATGACGCCGACATAGACAGCGCCATCGAGGGGCTGGTGGATGCGATCTGGTTCAACCAAGGCCAAGTCTGCTGCGCCGGATCCCGCCTGTTGATCCAAGAGGGCATCGCGGATGATTTCTACGCCAGACTGCGCCTGCGGATGGACGGTCTGCGCATGGGTGATCCATTGGATAAATGCATCGACATCGGCGCGCTGGTCGATCCTGTGCAACACGCGATGATCACCGATATGGTCGCCAAAGGCGGTCCCGAGGGCGAGGTCTATCACGCCAAATGCACCCTACCCAATCAGGGCTGTTATTACCCGCCAACCCTGATCACCGGCCTGCACTCCTCAAGCATGTTGATGCAGGAAGAAATCTTTGGCCCGGTGCTCTGTGCCACCACTTTCCGCACCCCTGCCGAGGCGGTGCAGCTGGCCAACAACACCCGCTACGGGCTGGCCGCATCTGTCTGGAGCGAGAACATCAATCTGGCGCTGGATATCGCGCCAAAACTGGTCGCGGGCATCGTCTGGGTCAACGCCACCAACCTGTTTGACGCCGCCGCCGGATTTGGCGGCGTGCGCGAAAGCGGCTTTGGGCGCGAGGGCGGCTGGGAAGGGCTTGCGGCCTATACTAAACCCAAATTAGACAGTAAGGCGTTGAAACCCGCCAGTCCGGTTGCCGCCCCGAAAGAGGCCAAAATCGAGGGGCTGGACCACACCGCCAAAATGTATATCGGCGGCAAACARGCGCGSCCYGACAGTGGRTACWSYWYSCCKRTCYKGTCRSCMAARGGCAWGWYRMTKGGCSAKGTTGGCSATGGCRMKSSSAARGACRTTCGMAAYGCGGTYGARGCYGCRCRKRRMRRYRWWKSYTGGGSSAAAAMCWCKGSSCATKKGCGSGCMCAARTNNTTTATWMYWTMNNGCCGAAAAYCTSKMKRCWCGRRMMGWTGAGTTTGCCYMTCGYYTSAMCSAAAYRASCGGCACTTCGGGGGGGCGCAAAGAAGTCGATGCAAGCATCTCGCGCCTGTTCACCTATGGGGCTTGGGCCGACAAATATGMCGGCCAAGCCCACGGCGTGCCGATCCGCGGCATCGCGCTGGCGATGAAAGAACCCGTCGGCGTAATCGGTGCACTCTGCCCGGACGAGGCCCCGCTGCTGGGCCTGATCTCGACCATGGCCCCCGCCATTGCGATGGGCAACACCTGCGTGCTGGCCGCCAGCCAGACAGCCCCTTTGGCCGCGACGGATTTCAGTCAGGTGCTGGAAACTTCCGACGTGCCCGCAGGGGTCGTCAACATCCTGACCGGCCCCCACGCCGATCTTGGCAAAACGCTGGCCGGCCACATGGATGTGGACGCGCTGTGGTCGTTTTCATCGACCGATCTGTCGGGCAAGATTGAACACGCCTCGGCCAGCAACCTGAAACGCACATGGGTCAACAACGCGCGCACCCGTGACTGGTTCGGCCCAGCCGGCGAGGGCCGCGAATTCCTGATGCACGCCACCGAGGTGAAAAACATCTGGGTTCCCTATGGTGAGTAGGGCGGCAGAATGATCACCCGCACCTTTCAGAAAGACGACACCCATTCATGCGCGATCTATTCGGATTGCGAGCAATACCGCTATTCGCTGACCCGAGTGTGGGAGCCTGAGGGCAAAAAGGCATTCTTTGTCATGCTCAACCCCTCGACCGCCACCGAAGTGCAGAATGACCCCACCGTGGAGCGTTGCGAGCGCCGCGCCCGCACGCTGGGTTTTGGCGCATTCCGTGTCGCCAACATATTCGCATGGCGCGACACCGACCCGCGTAAAATGCGCCGCGCGACCGACCCGATTGGCCCCGCCAATGATGCGACGATTTCGCAAGGCTGTGATTGGGCCGATCAGGTCATTTGCGCATGGGGCACCCACGGTGAACACCTGAACCGGGGCGCACAGGTCGAGGTCCTGATGCGGGCCACCGGCCTGCCGTTATACCACCTTGGCCTGTCCATAGCAGGCCACCCCAAACACCCGCTTTATATCGCCTATGCGGTGCAGCCGGAACTGTGGCAAACCTAGGGTCAGGACCTATTAAAATCTTGCCTGTCTGACAATGTTCTGAATCAATGCCCTCAAACATCGGAAGGGCACTATGTCAGATCGGTTTTGGCCCAGCAAAGAACAGTTGGCGCGGATCAAACCGTATTTTCCTTTGTCACACGGGGTGCCTCGAGTGGATGATCGCAAGGTCATCAGCGGCATCATTCACGTGATCCGCAACGGGTTGCGCCGGCGGGATGCACCGCCGGTCTATGGACCACATAAAACCTTGTATAACAGGTTCATACGCGGGTCAAAGACGGGGGTGTTTGACCGGATATTCATCGCCTTGGTCGCCGAAGGTGGCCCGCCAAACCGCCTTATGATCGATGCAACCCGCCTCAAAGCGCACCGTACGGCTTGCAGCCTGTTAAAAGGGGGGATATTCCCCGCGACATCCACTGGCTGACAGGCGAATGCGAAGTAATCGCCGAGAGGCGGGCGCACAAAGGCGCGGCGACATTGCTGCCTGATTTGCCTGCCGCAAAGGAGATGCTCGGCGACAAGGGTTACGATAGTGACGCCTATCGAGCGGCTCTGATYAAACGCGGCAAAACCCCGSGCATCCCGCCTAGAKCCAAGCGCAAACATCCTGCAACATACTGTAAAACCTTGAACAAACAACGCCACAAGGTGGAAAACATGTTTGCCGAACTCAAAGATTGGCGACGTATCGCCATGCGCTTTGACCGCTGCGCACATGCTTTCATATCGGCAATCCAGATCGCCGCAATCGCCAGCTTCTGGATTTAACGAGTCCTGATCCTAGGCCTAAGCGCCCAGCGCCAAGGGCTGCAGTACGATCTGGCCAACCGCCAATCCTGCGGCACCGGTAACGCTGGCCACTTTGACGCCGTTCAGGTAAATATCTGCCCCCGTGCCATCGGCAAAATCGACGACTTGAACATTTGGCGCCGGAGTAGCCGCCGGATCATAAGCCAGAATCAGCTGATCTTCACTCCGGTCAAAATCGGTAATTTCGGACGCCTGTCCATCGACAACATACGCGCCGGTGAAAAAAGTGTCGGCACCTTCACCGCCAGTTGCCACATCATCGTTGCCAAGGAAAAGAAGATCGTCACCATTGCCACCATTCAGCACATCACCGACATCCTGATCATAGGGGCCAAAGGGCACTGTAGCGTCCATTGTGCCATCCAGAGTGTCATTGCCATCGCCACCATTCAGCACATCGGCACCGAACCCGCCAAACAGGTAATCATCACCGCCTTCGCCATTCAGAATGTCATTCCCATTGCCGCCATCCATCACRTCATGGCCCAGCCCGCCATATAATGCATCAGCGCCATCGCCGCCAAACATTGTATCATTGCCGTCCTGACCAAACAGCCGGTCCGCACCATTGCCGCCAAACAACCCGTCATTTCCAGGGCCGCCGTAAATCTGATCGTCACCATCATTGCCGGACACCAGATCGCTACCTGCATTGCCGGCTAGGCTATCGTCGCCATCGCCCCCATAAACCGCATCGTCACCATCCCCGCCGCGCACGATATCATTGCCGCTGCCACCCTCCATAATGTCATTGCCGCCGGCCCCTTCCATCAGGTCGTCACCGCCAAGGCCGAACATATCATCATCACCATTGGTGCCATCCATCACGTCGTCGCCATCTGTGCCCTGAACCTGATTCACGGCATCATCATCATCCCCGCCGCCAATTGCAGACCCAATCAGCAACATCACCAAAATGCTCATTAAACCAATCATTGTATTGCCTACCATTAAAGTTATCGCACCAGCGCGATTCTTCTGTTAGTGCAAGCCTATAGACTTTGGTCAGAAACCAAACAAATAATAACATAATTGAATTGCTTTGCCTTAAGTCCAATCAACAATATAGTGCCTTGCCAGCCATTATCCCGAAAGGTGAAACAGTAAACACATGACAGAGGGCGAAGATCGAACCAACGCCGACTTGCAGAGCGATTTACGGGCGCTTCAGGCCGAACTGCACCGCCTGAACACGCATCGCTTTGTGCGCATCCATAATTCGATGTGGCGGCTGATCACGTTCCAGTTCATCCGTGGCCTTGCCTTTGGTCTTGGCTCGGTGATTGGCGCGACGATCCTCGTCTRTGTGGTGGTTTATTCGCTTTCGACCATTGATTTTATCCCGATTGTCGGCGAATGGGCCAAAGAGATCGCTGATATGATCAAGCAAAACGGGACCACACAGTAAAACCGCTTTCCTTTCACCCAAAATCACCCTATACGCGCGCATCCGTCTGATTTACAGGTGGACAAACCCTCCAAGGGCCTTGCTGGACGACATCCCGGCCTGCGCCATTCATTTTAGTCCTACAAAGGAGACCCCGATGTCGATTACCAAAGAAGAAAAAACCCGCCTGATGACCGAATTCGCAACCGGCGAAGGTGACACTGGTTCACCCGAAGTTCAGGTTGCTGTTCTGTCATCGCGGATCGCTACATTGACCGAGCATTTCAAAACCCACAAAAAGGATAACCATTCCCGCCGTGGTCTTTTGCGTCTGGTGGCAACACGCCGCAAATTGCTCGATTATGCCCGCAGCAAAGACGAAGCGCGTTATCAGGATCTGATCAAACGCCTTGGCCTTCGCCGCTAACACCACCAAGTTGCGCCCTGCGGGGCGCTTCTTGCATTTTACCATGCTGCATTTCGTCGGGCCTAACGGATATGCATAAGCAAATTGAAACAGGCCACGGACGTACGGTCCGTATGTAATCGGCCAGATTGGGGATACGCCCCAAGCGGCCAAATTAGGAAATGACATGTTCAAAGAAACTAGAAAATCAATAGAGTGGGGCGAAGAAACGCTGACACTCGAAACGGGCAAGATCGCCCGCCAGGCCGACGGCTGCGTGATCGCCACCTTGGGCGAAACCAGCGTGCTCTGTGCTGTGACATTTGCCAAGACGCAAAAACCGGGTCAGGATTTCTTTCCGCTGACCGTTCACTACGGTGAAAAATATTACGCCGCCGGYAAAATCCCGGGTGGTTTCTTCAAACGCGAAGCGCGTCCGACTGAAAAAGAAACCCTGACATCGCGCCTGATCGATCGCCCGATCCGCCCGCTGTTTGTGCCTGGCTTCAAAAACGAAGTTCTGGTGATCTGCACCGTGCTGAGCCACGATCTGGTCAATGACCCCGATATGGTCGCGATGATCGGCGCCTCGGCTGCCCTGACAATTTCCGGCGCGCCCTTCATGGGCCCAATCGCCGCCTGTCGGGTTGGCTATGAGGATGGCGAATACACCCTGAACCCTGAAATCGACGACATGCACGATCTGCGCAACAAACCGGAACAACGTCTGGACCTTGTTGTTGCCGGCACCAAAGACGCCGTGATGATGGTTGAATCCGAAGCATACGAATTGTCCGAGGATGAAATGCTGGGCGCGGTTAAATTCGCCCATGACCAGATCCAGCCGGTGATCGACCTGATCATTGATTTCGCCGAGGATTGCGCCAAAGAGCCGTTTGACTACCAAGCGCCTGATTACTCCAAACTGTCCAAGGCCGTGAAAAAAGCTGGCGACAAGGCCATGCGCAAAGCCTTCAAAATCACCGACAAGCAGGAACGCACCACTGCCGTTTCCGCTGCCCGTGATCTGATCAAGGCCGCGCTGAACGAGGAGCAGTTGGCAGACGCCAACCTTGGCTCCGCGATGAAGGGCCTCGAGGCTTCAATCCTGCGCGGCGACGTTGTCAAAACCGGCAAACGTATTGATGGCCGTGACACAACAACAGTGCGCCAGATCGTTTCGGAAACCGGCATCCTGCCACGCACCCACGGCTCCGCCCTGTTCACACGCGGCGAAACTCAAGGCTTGGTTGTGACCACTCTGGGCACCGGCGAAGATGAGCAAATGATCGACGCGCTGCAAGGCATGTATCGTTCAAACTTCATGCTTCACTATAACTTCCCGCCCTATTCGGTTGGYGARGYHSGCCGYTTYGGSYYYMCBGGBCGKCGTGAARTCGGYCACGGCAAACTRGCRTGGCGKGCRSTKCAWSCKKTKCTGCCKGCSRMGRMYGAYTTCCCCTACACMATYCGCGTKGTSTCKGAAATCACCGAAWSCAACGGMTCCTCTTCAATGGCTTCCGTCTGTGGCGGCTCGCTGTCGATGATGGACGCCGGTGTGCCTCTTAAGGCTCCAGTTGCCGGTGTTGCAATGGGTCTGATCATGGAGGACAGCGGCAAATACGCCATCCTGACCGACATCCTTGGGGATGAGGATCACCTCGGCGATATGGACTTCAAAGTGGCAGGCACCTCCGCAGGGATCACCTCCTTGCAAATGGACATCAAGATTGGCGGTATCACACCGGACATCATGAGCGAAGCTTTGGCGCAAGCCAAAGACGCGCGTCTGCATATCCTTGGAGAAATGGCCAACGCGCTGACGGAAGCCGGTGAATTCTCGGCCCACGCGCCGCGCATTGAAACCATGAAAATCCCGACGGATAAAATCCGCGAAGTGATTGGCACCGGCGGTAAAGTGATCCGCGAAATCGTTGAAGTCTCGGGCGCCAAAGTGAACATCGACGATGACGGGGTGATCAAGATCGCCTCCGCCAACGCCGATCAGATCGCCAAAGCCTACGAGATGATCAACGCCATCGTGGCCGAGCCGGAAGAAGGCGTGATCTATCGCGGTACCGTGGTGAAAATTGTCGATTTCGGCGCGTTCGTGAACTTCTTTGGCAAGCGCGACGGGTTGGTGCATGTCTCGCAAATCGAGAACCGCCGCCTGAACCATCCATCGGATGTGCTCAAGGAAGGTCAAGAAGTCTGGGTCAAACTGCTGGGCTTTGATGATCGCGGCAAAGTCCGTCTGGCCATGAAAATGGTTGATCAGGACGGCGGCAAAGAGATCGCCGAAGACAAAGAGTAATCTTTACTTCACTGGAACCGGAACTGGAAAAGGCCCCGATGGAAACGTCGGGGCCTTTTTTGTATATACCCAAAGACCATTTCGCTATCAGATAAGGGGTTAGCACTTACCGCGCCATCATCAAAGTCGCTTGTATATAGCAATGNAGCATTTCATTATATACTAACTTGCTTTTACATAACCCACTATATACAACACGCTTAGACCATACCAAAACATCACTCTACTGTATGCAAATGGAAGCCACATGGCACAACCGGACCTTTCAAACGCTGTTGGCTATCACTACGGTGAATTCCCGCCAAAATCGCTGGATTATGAGCGTCTGGTTGATCCTTTGGTGCGAACCGCCGGATCGCTGGCCCGGTACGACCAGACTTTGGAAGCAATGCACAACAGCGAAATCCTGCTCGCCCCGCTCAGACAACAAGAGGCGGTGGTGTCGTCAAGAATGGAAGGCACCATTTCAACGCTGGACGAAATCCTGCAAATCGAGGCAGACGCCCAATCTGGGGACGATGACGCATTGCAAAGCGCGCGCACCGAGGCGGTTGAAACCTTGCTATATGCCCGCGCCATGCAACGCATTCAGCGCGAAATGGAGCATGGGCGAAGCATCTCGAACTGGCTGGTCAGAACCGCACATCAAATGCTTTTGTCCTTTGGGCGCGGGGCCAGAAAAGGCCCAGGGGCCTATAAAACCGAACAAAACTATATCGTAGACAAGCGTCGCAAATCAGTCCTGTTCATTCCAGTCAGCCCGGAACAACTGGCGTCGGGAATGGACCAACTGTTTGAATTTTCCAATTCAAACCCAATGACTCCACTTCTGAAAACTGCCATATCCCATGTCGAATTCGAGGCCCTGCACCCCTTCATGGATGGCAACGGGCGGGTTGGCCGGATGCTGATTACCCTGATGCTGTGGGACTATAAGTTGATCAAGGCGCCACATTTTTATGTCAGCGCCTTCTTTGAAGACACCCGCGATGAATACATCGACCTTATGCGCGCGGTGTCACAAAGCGGGGATTGGACCGAATGGTGCCTGTTCTTTCTGGACGGGCTGAACACGCAGGCTGAACGCAACATAAAAACTGCCTCGCGGATTTTTGCGCTGTATGAGGATATGAAAGAACGGTTCCGCGATGAACTGAACTCCCAGTGGTCAATCAATGCTGTGGATTTTGTGTTTGCCAACCCGGTTTTTCGCAACAATCAGTTTACCGGCAAGGCAGGCATTCCATCGCAAACCGCGTCAATTATCAGTCGCAAGCTGCAAGAGGCGGGCCTGCTGACACAAATCGTCCCTTCATCCGGCCGTCGCCCCGCAATGTATTCATTCGAGCCATTGCTTGAAATTGTCCGCGACGCAGACTGAAAAAGGCCCCGGTGGAAATGCCGGGACCTTCTTTAATCACCTAACCCTATCTTTTAGACTGGCGATTTCGCCATCCGCAGATACGGCAGTTTAATATCGATCTCGCCAAACCGCGCCCGCGCCTCGTCATCATCCAGCGACGTCACCACGATCACATMGTCGCCAACCTGCCAGTTTGCAGGCGTCGCCACAGGTGCGCTATCGGTCAACTGGATCGCATCCAGTGCGCGTAGAATTTCATCAAAATTCCGCCCGACCGTCATCGGATAAATGATCATCGCACGGATTTTCTTGTCCGGCCCGATGATGAACGTGTTGCGCACCGTAGCGGAATCCGCGGGCGTGCGCCCATCCGCCAAATACGCCTCGGCGGGCAGCATGTCGTACAGCTTGGCAATGTTCAGGCTGGTGTCGTCCAGAATGGGGAATGTCATCGGCGCACCGGAAAACCCCTCGACATCGGCTTTCCATTTGATGTGTTCCTCAACGCTATCGACAGACACGCCAATCGGCTTGGCCCCGCGCGCCGCGAACTGTTCGGCCAACTGGGTTACCGCGCCAAATTCAGTGGTGCAAACCGGCGTAAAATCCTTTGGGTGCGAAAACAGGATCGCGTAGTTATCGCCAATCCAGTCGTGAAAGCTGATTGTCCCCTCGGATGATTCCGCTGTGAAATCGGGGGCAATATCATTGATCCGTAAAGCCATAGTCATGTTCCTCTTTTTTATATTGCGTGTTCTTGCGCCACTACATCTGCGGCTTATAATGAATATGAGTTGCAACGCAAAATTATCCAGCCTCACGTCATTGGACATGTTGCCGCAGCACGTTTTCGCCGATCCGACCATCCGCAGCACCACCTCAATAGAATTCCCGCCCCCCCTTGCCCCGACTCAAAAGCAATGACAAGCTGCCCCTGAAAACCACAGGAGTCTCCCATGACCAACACCCGCAACTTTTACATCGACGGCCAATGGGTCGCCCCGTCCACCGCCAATGATTTCGACGTGATCAATCCGTCCAACGAAGAGGTCTGCGCCACGATTTCGCTAGGCTCCCAAGCCGACACAGACACCGCCGTTGCCGCCGCCAAAGCCGCCTTCCCCGCATGGGCCGCCGTGCCGCAGGCCGAAAAACTGGCGCTACTGGAAAAGCTGCTGGAGGAATACACCAAACGCTCCGGCGATCTGGCCGAGGCGATGTCGCTTGAAATGGGCGCGCCAATTGATCTTGCCAAAACCTCGCAGGTCGGCGCAGGTGCGTGGCACATCGCCAATTTCATCGACCTCTACAAGGATTTCAAATTCGACCGCATGCTGTCGGATGCCGCCCCGAATGACCGTATCCTGATGGAGCCGATTGGCGTTTGCGCGATGATCACCCCGTGGAACTGGCCAATGAACCAAGTCACCCTGAAATGCATCCCGGCCATGGCGGCGGGCTGCACCATGGTGCTGAAACCCTCCGAAATCGCGCCGCTGTCCAGCATCGTGTTCACCGAAATCGTTGACGCTGTCGGCTTCCCCGCAGGTGTCTACAACATGGTGCAGGGTGATGGCGTCGGGGTTGGCACCCAGCTCTCGGTCCACCCCGATGTCGATATGGTGTCCTTCACCGGGTCCACCCGCGCAGGCTCGCTGATCACCMARRMCGCMGYCRMCMSSKTCAWSSGCGTRKSGCTGGAGTTGGGCGGCAAAGGCGCCAACATCATCTATGCCGACGCCGACGAAAAGGCGGTGAAACGCGGCGTGCTGCATTGCATGCAAAACTCCGGCCAGTCCTGTAACGCCCCGACCCGCATGTTGGTTGAGCGCTCGATCTATGACGCCGCCGTCAAAACCGCCACCGAGGTCGCGGACGCCATCGACGTCGGCCCCGCCAGCGCCGAGGGGCGCCACATCGGCCCCGTGGTGTCTAATCTGCAATATAACAAAATCCAGAGAATGATCCAGACCGGCATAGACGAAGGCGCGCGCCTTGTATCAGGTGGCTTGGGCCGCCCCGCTGGCCTGAACCGCGGCTACTATGTGCGCCCCACGGTGTTTGCCGATGTGTCCAACGACATGGCGATTGCCCAGCAGGAAATCTTTGGCCCGGTGCTGGCAATCATCCCGTTCGATACCGAGGAAGAGGCCTTGGCGATGGCCAACGACACCGTTTACGGGTTGACCAACTACGTCCAGACAACTGACCACGCCAAAGCCATACGCACTGCACGTGCCTTGCGCTCCGGCATGGTCGAAATCAACGGCACATCACGTGGTGCCGGAGCACCTTTCGGCGGCTACAAACAGTCCGGCTCGGGCCGCGAAGGCGGCGTCTGGGGGCTGGATGATTTCCTCGAGGTGAAATCGGTGAGCGGCTGGGTCGAGTAACCGCCACCCCAAACTCTGACTGGCATTGCCGACCCATGCAACCATCGCATAGCGGCAATGCCAAACCAGCAATTGTAGAAACGCAATTCCGATCATAAGTGGAATTTCAGAGACCGACATACCGTCGGCCCCTTAAACAAATAGGAAGCGCAAAATGGCTAACATCTTTGTATCGAAATCCGTGCCTTTCGGGGCCCGCACATTCACCCAAGTGACCAGCAAGCTGGCCGCAATCAAATCCGCCATTGTGACATGGAACGCCGAGCGCATGACCAAAATCGCCTTGGCCAATCTGTCGGACTCCCAAATGAACGACATCGGCCTGTCCCGTGGCGATCTGCACAAGATGCCACTGGAAATGGGCAAATACTAATCTACCAGTTTTTACGCGTCGGTGAGCTGGAAATAAACAAAGCCCTCGCAATCTGCGGGGGCTTTTGTTTTTTCGGGGTATTGGGGGCAAACGGCTCGGGCACTTCGAAAAAAAGAGTCATATGCAATTCATATAACCAAAATCAGGCCTTTTTCACAATCACCGACCCCACCGAATACCCCGCCCCGAACGAGCAGATAATCCCCAAATCGCCGCTGGAAAAATCATCCGAGAATTTGGAAAACGCGATGATCGATCCGGCGGAAGATGTATTGGCGTAATTCTGCAAAATATTCGGCTGCTCGCCCGCTTCGGGCACCCGCCCCAGCACCTTTTTGCCAATGAAATCATTCATCGCCTTATTGGCCTGATGCAGCCACATCCGGCGCAAATCATCCGGCGCGATGCCGTTATCCGCCATATGCTCCAGCATATGTTTGGCGACAATCGGCAGCACCTCCTTGAACACCTTGCGCCCGTTCTGCATAAACTGCATATCGCGCCTGTCTTTCATCCCGTCAGGGCGATTACGGCGCAAAAACCCGTTATTATTCCGTATGTTATTGGAAAACTGTGTCAGGCAGCGGGTCGAGATAATATCGAAATGCTCGCCACCTGCGTCCTCTTTTCGCCCCACCAAAACGGCCGTGCAAACATCGCCAAAAATGAAATGGCAATCACGGTCGCACCACTCCAGATGTCCGGTGGTGATTTCGGGATTCACCACCAGTATCGCCTTTGCGGAACCCGAGCGCACCATGTCCGCTGCCGCCTGAATACCAAAGGTCGCGCTAGAGCATGCCACGTTCATATCAAAGCCAAAGCCGCTGATCCCCAGCAAATCCTGCACTTCAATCGCAATCGCCGGATAGGCCCGCTCCATGTTGGAGGCCGCCACAATCACCGCATCCACATCTTCGGCTGTTTTTCCGGCTGATTCCAACGCCTTAGCACAAGCGTCCACCGCCATCTCGGCCATGATCCCCGGCTCGTCATCACTCCTTTGGCGCAGCAAAGGGTGCATCACTTTCGGGTCCAGAATCCCCGTTTTATCCATCGCATACCGCCGGTGAATGCCGCTCGCCGCCACGATGAATTCAACGCTGGAATGGGCCTTGGCCTCAACCTCGCCAACCTCGATCTCGGCCTTATTTTCCTCATTGAACAGATCRACATAGGCATTGAACGCCTCAACCAGCTCCTCGTTGGTGATAACCTCGGAAGGGGTGAAAATCCCGCTGCCTGAAATGACTGGCTGATACATACTCACCTCCTGTGGATCAATGAAATAGGCCCGTTACGCACCGAAACGTCAAGCCCTAGAATGGACATTCCGCCTTGAACGTCAGCCCCTTGCCGCCATCCGGATGGCGAACCCGTATACTCTCGGCATGTAACATTAGCCGGTCAGCCTCCCGCGCCTCGCCCGTCGCATAAAACGGATCGCCCAGAATGGGGTGCCCGATCTCGCGCATATGCACCCGCAACTGATGGCTGCGTCCGGTCTGTGGAAACAGCCGCACTCGCGTTGCGTGTTCCTCGTATTTCACCACCCGCCAATCGGTCACCGCCTGCTTGCCATTCTCGAAATCCACATGCTGYAACGGCCGGTTCGGCCAATCGACAATCAGCGGYAAATCCACCGTGCCYTGMCGYTCCTCCAGCCKCCCGAACACCCGCGCCACATAGACTTTCTTCACCTGCCGCTTTTCAAACTGCAGCCCCAAATGCCGCTGCGCATGCCGCGTCATTGCAAACACCATCACACCCGACGTATYGCGGTCCAGCCGATGCACCAGCAACGCATCCGCAAACACCGCCTGAATGCGCGCGATCAAACAATCCGCCAGATGCTCTCCCTTGCCCGGCACCGACAAYAGGCCTGACGGTTTATCCACCAGCAACAGCTGATGGTCATGGTGCAAAATCACCAAAGGATCTTGCGGCGGGGAATACGTATCGCTAAACATCAGGCTTCTTCGCACAGCCTGCATTTTTGTTCCACAAATATCCCCCGCGCGGTGCACATTAAACCTTCACCCGCTCCGCCTTCGGATCATACATCGGACGCAAGAACACCTCAGCCGCCACCCGAACTCCGGCCACGTCCACCTCATAGGATGACGCCAAAACATCCGCCGCACTCTCGCCAGAACAGGGCACATACCCCAACCCGACAGCCGCCCCCAGCGTATGGCCATAAGCCCCGGACGACAGGTATCCAACGATCTCGCCATCCCGCAGCACAGGCTCATTATGATAGAGCAACGGCTCCGCATCCACCAATAGAAATTGCAGCAAACGGGCGTTCAGCCCGTTTTCCTTTTTCTTCAAAACCGCATCACGCCCCGCAGACATAGTTCAAAAACGCTTCCGCCTCGCGCCCCTCAACCCTGATTTTACCCAACGATGACATGTCATACATGCCAACGTTCTCGCGCACCGCACGGTGCTCCTCGGCCGCATTCCCGAACCAGTTCTGCCGTTTCCACGTATAGTGATATTCCCGTTCCTGACCCTTATTCGCAAACCAGTTGGCCCGTTCCTAACCCGCCGCTTCGCCCATCACAGCGCCGCGTTCCAGCAAATGCGTATGGAATGGTGACCGGCGAATGCCACGCGCTGAGGCCTTTTGGCGGAACGGGAAATGGTCGGCATATAGCAGCCCCAGAGTTTCCTTGGAGCGCTCGAACAAATAGGTCTTGTTGCCCTGAAACGGCTGCATCCGCGCAATATCGACATCGCCCAGATCAAACGGTTTTTCGCCGTCATTCATCCACTGGGCCAGCGCCATGCCAGCCCCGCCCGCCGATTGAATTCCGGTCGAGTTGAACCCCGCCGCAACATAATAATTGTCCAGCTCCGGCGTTTGGCCCAGATGATAGGCATCATCGGGCGTGAAACTTTCCGGTCCGTTGAAAAACGTGTGAATGCCCGCCTCGGCCAGCAGGGGCATCCGGTTGATCGCCCGCTCCAGAATTGGCTCGAAATGGTCAAAATCCGCTGGCAATTGATCAAACTCGAAATCTTTCGGAATGCCATCCATACCCCAAGGCTTGGCATTCGGCTCGAACGCGCCCAACAAAAACTTGCCCGCATCCTCTTTGTAATAGGCACATTCATCGGGCACCCGCAGCACCGACAATTGCTCCAACCCCTTGATCGGTTCGGTCACGATGTAGAAATGTTCGCAGGCATGCAGCGGCACATTGACCCCCGCCATCCGCCCCACTTCATGCGCCCACATTCCGGCACAGTTGACCACGTAATCAGCCTCTATATGGCCGCTGTCCTCGTCGGTTTCCCAGTCAACGCCGGTCACACGGCCATCCGCCTGATTGATCGCCGAAACCCGCACATGCTCAAACACTTGCGCCCCGTTCATCCGCGCGCCTTTGGCCATCGCCAGCGTAATGTTGGCCGGATCGCCCTGCCCGTCCCCCGGCAAATATACCCCGGCCACCACATCCTCGATATTCAGATGTTCATACCGAGCCTTCACCTCTTGCGCGGTGATTTCCTCAACCTCGACCCCGAACGCCCGCGCCATCGCCGCGCCGCGAAACAGCTCTTCGCGCCGATCCTCGGTCAGCGCGACGGTGATTGATCCGCAGGTCCGCAAGCCGGTGGCGATGCCGGTTTCATCCTCCAACGTCAGGTATAATTCCTTGGTGTATTTCGCCAGCTTGGTCATGGTGGATGAGGACCGCAACTGCCCGATCAACCCCGCCGCGTGCCACGTGGTGCCGCTGGTCAGTTGTTTGCGTTCCAGCAACACCACGTCTTTCCAGCCCAGCTTGGCCAGATGATACGCAACCGCGCAGCCAACCACGCAGCCTCCGATGATAAGGTAATCATCCCATTTTTAACGGGATACGGTCGTAGAACTTACGCGGCCATTCTCAGTTTCTGGRYSGRKKWKMTRCWRYCGATGMMMAWWWWSSGYSKKKMWWWSKWKWRAGYYCRTASSMRWYSCSTGGCGAAGTCCTGTGCCTCCTCTATGTTTTCGATGATGTGTTGGTCCAGCCATTCGTGCCTGACGGTGCGGTTGTAGCGCTCAATGTAGGCATTCTGTTGAGGTTTCCCGGTTGGATGTGCTGGATGACAATACCTTGCTTCTCAGCCCGCTCCAGTAGCTTGCCACTGATGTATTCCGGGCCGTTGTCCACCCTGATAGTGTTGGGCTTGCCGCGCCATTCAATAATCAGATTGAGGCTACGGATTACCCGTTCGGCTGGTAAAGAAAAGTCAACTTCGATGCCAAGCCCCTCACGATTAAAGTCATCCAACACGTTCAACCGTCGGAACGCCCGGCCATCACCGAGACGATCTGCCATGAAATCCATCGACCACGTCATGTTTGGCCCGTCCGGTACTGCCAGTGCATCAGGTTTCTCTCGCTTCAAGCGCTTGCGGGGCTTAATGCAGAGGTTAAGCTCCCGTTCGCAATAGATTCGGTAAACACGCTTATGGTTCCACGGATGGCCCTGCACGTTGCGCAGATGCAAAAAACATAACCCAAAACCCCAAGTCTTGCGGGCTTCCGTCAGCCCGACCAGTAAATCGGCTATCTGTTCATTCTCGTCATTCAGAAGTGGACTGTAGCGGTAGCATGCCTCGCTGAGAACAAAGGTGCGGCAGGCCAGCGCAATGCTGACACCGTGTCGCGCCACCGCGTTCTTGGCCAGACCCCGACGCAGGGCTGGCCGGGTCACTTTTTTCCAAGGGCTTCCTTCAGCAACTCGGCCTGCATGCTCATCTCGGCATACATCTTCTTCAGCCGCCGGTTTTCGTCCTCCAGCGCCTTCATCTGGCTGATCATCGAGGCGTCCATACCGCCATACTTGGCCCGGCATTTGTAAAACGACGCGTTGCTCATGCCATGTTCGCGGCACAGCT
>NVTS01000052.1:18330-18648 GCA_002732995.1 Marinosulfonomonas sp.
CCGNNACACCGTCACACCGCCTTCGGCTTGGCGCAGGATCGCCAGAATTTTCGGTTCACTGTATCTTGTCATCTTCATCAAAATCTCCTCGTTCATATTGGCGAGAAAATTCTACTTCCGCATCCGCGCACACGCGATTTTACCACAGGTTCCATGTCGTGTGGGTCACAAAATACCGTTACAAGGTTCTGCAGGGTCCGATGCGCGATCGTATCCGCGAGATTATCCGCCAGACCTGCGATGAAATGGGCGTCCATATCGTGCGCGGGGTGTTGGCGCGCGATCATGTGCATATGTTCCTGTCGATCCCGCCGAGAT
>NVTS01000053.1 GCA_002732995.1 Marinosulfonomonas sp.
GCGGGCGGCGCGGGCGTTCAGACGAGCAATGCGCGATTGCAGGGTTAAAACGGTTTCTTTGGTGACCTGCACTTCTTTGGCCCCTGCAATCAGCGGGTCAATCGGCAACAGGGCGGGGTAGCCCGCCTTGCGCGCCGTCGGGGACACCGCATCATCCAGCTCGGGGAAGTTGCTGCATCCGGCCAGCAGTGCGGCGGATAAGACAAGGGCAGGGAGTATGCGCAACATCAAGGGATTCCTGTAGCAGTTGCGGGATCATAGAGCGGGATGCGGGTTTGATACAAGCGGGCTTTGAATTGAACGCACGTTCAGATAAACCTGATCTTATGGCACGTAAAACAGGTTCCCATTCGCAGATCACCGGCCCCAAGGTTCGCGCGGCGGCGTCACGGCTGTTTGCCCGCCACGGGTTCGCCGCTGTTTCGATGCGCCAGATCGCGGGCGAGGTCGGGGTGCAGGCCGGGGCGTTATATTTATATACGCCGGACAAGCAAACGCTGCTGTTTGATCTGATGCGCGAGCATATGGAGGATTTACTGGCAGCATGGGGGGCGCAGGATAAGGGCGAGGGGCCACTTGCCCAGCTTGAGGCGTTCGTGCGCTTTCACATCGGGTTTCATCTGGAGCGCCCGGATGCGGTGTTCATTGCCTATATGGAATTGCGCAACCTGTCGGAGGTGAATTTTGCCGCGATCGAGGGGCTGCGCAAGCAATATGAAGATGCGCTGGAACAAATCCTGCGGCTGGGGCAAAAGGCGGGTGTGTTTGGCGTGCCGGATACCAAACTGGCAATGATGGCGCTGATTGCCATGCTGACCGGGGTGAACACCTGGTATCGTGAAGGCGGGCGGTTGTCGCGCGATATGATCGAGGGAATCTACTGGGATATGGCGCGCAAAGCGGTTGCCGGCTGAGGCTGGCAGGTGGTTTTGGATTTGGATTTGGCTGGATTTGTGATGGCTAACATATCTACTAACCTAGTTTAGTAGTTCTATCTTCCGCGCCTTATCAAACGGGTAAGCCGATATCCGATGGTAAAATAAACCGCTGTAATGGCGTGGATAAACCCCATCCGGCCCCTGAATCCCGGTAAAAACCACCGCGTAGGCCGCCAAACAGACGGACTTGTCTTGCTTCCTCTCGATCTTTGGCGCGGATACGGTTAGACGGGGCCGGTCAACAAGGAGCCAGACATGCCTGACACAGAAATTCTAGCGACCGTAATGCCATCAACCACGCGGCGCTTTGTCGGTTTGATGATGCTGGCCATATTGGGCGGCTTGCTGGTCTATGTTGCCTTGGCGACCCCGCCCGCATCATTGGGGTGGCGGGCGTTTTTGCTGGGGCTTGGGGGGGTGGTGCTGTTTTWGGCAGAAAAGATGCGCCGTGCCACGTTGATCGGCGTGGTGCTGACAAAGGATGAATTGCGCACGTCAGACGGGCAGGTATTGGTGCGGGTTGAGGACATGCTGGGGGTTGTGCGCGGATCGTTTTCGCTGAAACCGTCAAACGGGTTTTCGGTGTTGACCCGCGCGCGTCAGCAACGGGCATGGGCCCCGGGGATCTGGTGGCGGTTTGGCAAACGCGTCGGGGTTGGCGGGGTTACGGCCGCATCACAGGCCAAATATATGGCCGAGATACTGGCCGCCATGCTGGCCGAGCGCGGCATTGGCCGGTAGGGGCGCGAAACGATAAAGGCACCGGAAACACCGATGCCTTTTGCTGAAAATATCGTATCAAATTTAGTAAGCTTCGTTCCATTGCGGTGGTGTAAACCTTGGACGGGTCGCAATGAAATTATCAAGGGCATAAGGCTGAAGGCCGATATCCAGGAAGGGCACATACTGCATATGTGTCTCGACCAGGATCAGGCTGTCGCCGTGGCCCATGACTGGAATTCGGCTGTCTACTTCAAGCAGCATTGACGCTTGTGTCAAATCTGGCTTGCCGTTGGTTCCGTGCGACCATTGCAGGATGTGAACGCCATCGCTGTCATCAAACGGATCTTCGGTGTCAAATTGCACGAGCGTGACACGAACCCAAGTGGGGTTGGCGCTGGCAGCCAGAAAATCATAGACCGTATTCAGTCCACCAATGTAATTGGGGCCAACAAACGGGTTCTCGCGCGAAATCATATCGCTGATTGTATACGCGGCCTTTAAGTTGACGCTGCGGACGCGAAAGGCGTCAAAAAAGACGGCCATAGCCACGATTGCCCAGACCAGCATCGGAAAGATGATGATTGCCTCGACCGTAGCTGTGCCGCCTTCATTGCGGGCAAAACTGCGAATTTTGTTCAGGATATATGACATTTTATACTTCATGACGGCTCATTCACAAAAGCCGAGCTTGTGACCAGAGCATAACCGCCCAACTCGTCTCTTTTCAGGCTTATTCCCAGCGAGGTTGTCGGGAAAATTGGCTCGAAAACCGCACAAACACGCACCAGCACCATTTCATGTGCAATCCCCGGGTTCAGGGTGACAACCGGATTAATCTCTTCGTCCCTGTTTTTACAGGTCGTTTCCTGGGCAAGTGGGGTCCAAGTTGTTGTGCTGACAGGGCGCAATTCGATCAACAGGCTGTCCATACAACCCGGAATAACGGCTGCCCGCTGACAGATCAATGTGCGCAGCGCGTCTTGCGTCGGGTTAATGAAATGCCCCAGCCGTAAATCCCGAACCGTCATATCAACAGAGCGTTCCAGCATCACCTGACGGATCGTCAGGATGCCGATCTCGACGGATGACAGGAACATCGTCATCATGATCGGGAACATGATCGCAAATTCGATTGTCGCGTTTCCGTCTTCCCGCTTGCGCAGGGACCGGATATTTGAGCCGAAATATTTTGCCAAACGTATCAATGTGTCAACCTTAGGCTGTTCAGTTGTGCGGCGATCGAGGCAAATGCCTCGGAGATTTCAACACCTTCCACACGGTAGAAGTGGCCGGCAGAGGTGGCGCATGCCGATAGTTTGGTGGCATTGCTATCTGATACCTCGAACCCGATGGTGAAGATAAGGGTGTTGTTCGACTTAACAGCCGTACAGATGTTGCTCATGCGGGTGTCTTTCGCAGCCCCGCTTACGCGGCTATAAAAACCTGGCCAGCCATTACTGCCACTCGTCCATGATGAATCTAGACCAGCATAGTAGAACAATTCGTCTGAAACGAATTTCATTGGGGCGTGTGCCCAAAGCTCTTGCCAGCTCAATTGAGTGGCATCGCTTTCAGGGCTGGCACGCCATCTTATGGAGCGAAAACGGTCATCGCTGTCTTCGTAGTAAAACAAACGACGATACTGATCACCACTGCGGTCCTCGTTGCGCACCCAATATTTATTGTTGCCATTCGTTTGGGTTTCTAGCCACACAGGGGACATACCGTCCTTAACAGAGTCGTTAAGAAGATACTGGTTTGTGTTGGCACCATCTGTCATCACCACGATCACTTTAAGAATGTTGTCCTCGGTGTAATTAAATGGGCGACCGGCGAATTTGGCATCAACGTCAGAATCTTCGATTAATCCAGTAACAACCGATTGTGCGCTTGGGTCAAGCAGGGCGGCGCCCCATTTGATACCAATTTCGGTTGATGTCCAACCGGCGGCGTTAAGGCCGTCAATATAATCCTTGAGCGCATCGTTGTCGCCAGAAAGCGGTAAAATCATGCGGGGAGCGTACGGCCAGTTGCTCCTATAATCTGCAAAGCAGGCTCGCCTTAAATCAGATGGAGGGCGGTAGTCACTGTATGTTGTCGGCGCGAAATGACCTGTGCGCTGCAATTCTATTAACGGCGAGACTGTAGTCGAATCAAAGCTAGCAGCGGTGAAATCAACACAGTTCGAGCTATTATGTTCACTAGACACATTATAATGCGACAGCAGAGTTTCCCCTGCGGTAACCTGTGTCGAGTAGGGAACAATAGAGATCGAATAGGTGTCATCTTCTGGTTGGTTCAACAGCAGCGTGTCGACAAATTCTTTTGCAGCATCTTTCAAATCATCAATTTTCGCCTGTCCGGATTTCGATGACCAACGCATTGAACCAGATACATCCAGCACCAGAGAAATCTCAATCTTTTCAACGCCATCCTCAGCGGTCCCTGCTGCTGATGTCATAAGTTGGTCCACACCGCCGGCATTTTCTCGGTGAAGCAAGGTTCTGAATGCATTGCTCATGAAAATAGTATCAATTTTGGGGGTTTGGCCTTCGGGATATGCGGCTGACACCTTGCGATAGTTCAGGGATGCATCAACGGTGGCCACCGGCGCCATCCCGGCCATGCCGGATTTGGCAAAATAGTCGTCAAACACCTCTTGGGCGGGGACGGTTTGTTTCAGGCTGGCGGCGGCCAGAAGGGCGCGGTCAGTTGTATACTGGATTTTTGTGCGCTGATATTCAGAACGCATGACATCCACGGCGATGCCGCCAACGACCAACATGATAACGAAAATATACAGGGCAAAGATAATCAACGACCCGTCTTCGTCCTTGCGGAATTTACACAGTTTCTGACGCACGGCTGATTTGAAGCCGCATGCATGCTTGCGTGTTTCCTCATGTGCCTCATTAAGAGTGCTGATAATATCTTGCGTCATAACTCGCCCTTTCCTGAACACCAATTCGTATGGTGCCCCCTAGCCGCACACACAAACTTGCCGCACACACAAAGCATGCCTGCGCATATAGACAGGTGGATGTGGCGGAAATGGGGCAGGATTTGGTCGAAAAGAGACAGTTTCGCGTCATTTAAATGATTGTTCTGCCATTTACAGCTGTATTGTTGCCGGACCGGATATAGTCCACCATTTTCGCGCAGAATTGTTTACGAGACCTGTTTTTTTGTCCCAAGCAAACACTGGAAAAATAAAACCGCAAATTTGATTCGAAAAAGCAGGTGTATTGTTAACCAAACGGGCCTAGGTTTCGATTATTGCTAAAGGCGCGCGATTCTGCCGCACTTTAGTTTATGGAGAGCAAAATGTCTGCAAAGAATGAACCCAGTTTCCGTGAATCCGTCGATATGATGTTCAACCGTGCGGTTGGCCTGATGGATCTGACCCCGGGGCTTGAGGAAAAGATCCGTGTGGTGAATGCGACCTATACGGTGCGGTTCGGGGTGCGGTTGCGCGGCGAGATGAAGACCTTCACCGGCTACAGGTCGGTCCATTCCGAACATATGGAACCGGTCAAGGGCGGCATCCGCTTCTCGCTCGGGGTCAATCAGGACGAGGTCGAGGCGCTGGGCGCTTTGATGACCTATAAATGTGCGCTGGTCGAGGCGCCGTTTGGCGGCTCCAAGGGCGGTTTGCGGATTGATCCGCGCGAATATAACGAGGCCGAAATGGAGCTGATCACCCGGCGCTTTGCCTATGAGCTGATCAAGCGCGACCTGATCAACCCGGCGCAAAACGTGCCGGCCCCCGATATGGGCACCGGCGAGCGCGAGATGGCATGGATTGCCGACCAATACGCGCGGATGAACACCACCGATATTAACGCCAGGGCGTGTGTGACCGGCAAACCGCTGCATGCGGGCGGTATTGCGGGCCGGGTCGAGGCCACCGGGCGGGGTGTGCAATATGCGCTGCGCGAGTTTTTCCGTCACCCCGAGGATATTGCCAAGGCGGCGCTGGAGGGCACGCTGAAAGGCAAACGCATTATTGTGCAGGGGCTGGGCAATGTGGGCTATCATGCCGCCAAATTCCTTAGTCAGGAAGATGATGCGATCATCACCGGCATTATTGAACGCGACGGATCGCTTTATGATCCGGACGGCCTGGACGTCGAGGCGATTCACAAGTGGCTGGCCAAGCATGGTGGTTTGGCTGGCTATATGGACACGCATTTTGACAGCGATGGCGCAAAATTGCTGGAAGCCGAATGTGATATCCTGATCCCCGCGGCGCTGGAGGCGGTGATAAACCTGACAAATGCCGCCCGCATTAAGGCCCCGTTGATCATCGAGGCGGCGAACGGGCCGGTGACGGCAGGGGCCGATGAAGTCCTGCGCGAAAAGGGTGTTGTGATTATCCCCGATATGTATGCCAACGCGGGCGGGGTGACTGTATCCTACTTTGAATGGGTGAAAAACCTGGGCCACATCCGGTTTGGCCGGATGCAGCGCCGTCAGGAAGAGGCGCGTCACCAACTGGTGGTGGACGAGTTGGAGCGGCTGGACCGGTATCTTGGGGACGCCTGGACCATGTCGCCTGATTTCAAGCAAAAATATCTGCGTGGCGCGGACGAACTGGAGCTGGTGCGTTCGGGCCTGGATGACACCATGCGCGCGGCCTATCAATCCATGCGCGAAATCTGGCACGGGCGGGACGWTGTCGAGGATCTGCGCACCGCGGCCTTTATCGTGGCGATCGGTCGTGTGGCCAAATCCTATGAGGCCAAAGGGCTATAGGTCGCCAGAAAACACAATAATGTCGGGAAGCGGCACACTTTTTGCGGCTTCCCGTTGAATATTCTCTCAGGAATTGGTTTTGTAGGGTCATTATGATTTTGGGACCGAATTGGGAGATGGTATGCGGTTTTCTGGCTGGCAGGTATTGCGCCAAGGCATGAGTGGCAACAAAGGGTGGACGCCGCAATGGCGCAACCCTGACCCCAAACCCGAATACGACATCATTATCATCGGCGGCGGTGGTCACGGTCTGTCGACGGCCTATTATCTGGCCAAGGAACACGGGCTGAAAAACATTGCCGTTCTGGAAAAAGGTTATCTGGGCGGCGGCAACGTCGGGCGCAATACCACGATTGTGCGGGCCGATTACTCACAACCGGGCAASAGTGAATTTTACAGCCATTCCCTGAAACTGTGGGAGGGGATGGAGGCCGATCTAAACTATAACGTTATGCATTCCCGACGCGGCGTGATCCGGCTGTTCCACTCGGACGGGCAGCGTGACAATGCTGTGCGGGCTGGCAATGCGATGGTCAATCAGGGCGACGATTCGATCCTGCTGGAGCGCGATGCAGTGCGCAAAATGCTGCCCTACCTGAATTATGACAACGCCAGATTTCCGATTTACGGCGGCACGTTGCATCCACGCGGCGGCACGGCACGCCATGATGCGGTGGCATGGGGCTATGCGCGCGGCGCGGACCAGCGCGGAGTTGATTTGATCCAGAACTGCGAAGTCACCGGCATCGATATTGAAAACGGGCAGGTTCGCGGAGTGCAAACCACACGCGGTATGATCCGCGCCAAAAAGGTGGCGATGGTGGTGGCGGGGCGCTCTAGCCAGGTGGCGGCGATGGCCGGAATGCGCCTGCCGATCGAGAGCCATGTTCTGCAGGCCTTTGTCACCGAGGGGCTAAAACCGGTGATCGACAATGTGATCAGCTTTGGCATGGGTCACTTCTATATCAGCCAGTCCGACAAGGGCGGATTGGTATTTGGCGGCGATCTGGATTTCTACGCCTCCTATGCGCAGCGCGGCGGGTTGCACCGCAAGGAGCAAGTGATGCAGGCGGCGATGACATTGATGCCGATGATCGGCAAATCCCGCGTGCTTCGGTCCTGGGGCGGGATCATGGATATGTCGCCCGATGGTTCCCCCATCATCGACAAAACCCACATTGACGGGCTGTATCTGAATGCGGGCTGGTGTTACGGCGGCTTCAAGGCTGTGCCGGGATCAGGCTATTCATTCGCGCATCTGCTAGCGACGGGCAACCATCATGAACCTGCGGCGCGGTATCGGCTGGGGCGATTTGAAACCGGCCATTTGCTGGACGAAGAAGGCACCGGCAGTCAACACAATCTGCATTAGGAGACAAACATGCGGATCAAATGCCCCCTGTGCGGGGAACGCGACAGACGCGAATTTTATTATCAGGGCGATGCGCTGGCGCTGAACCGTCCCGATGCGGATGCGGGGTCGGACGTGTGGGACGACTACCTGCACAACCGCGATAATCCGGCAGGCGTGACCCGTGATTTGTGGCATCACGAGGCGGGCTGCGGCGCGTGGCTGGTGGTGACACGCAACACGGTGACGCATGAGGTTTTGGCGGTGAAACTGACAAGCGACACGGCTTATAACGGGGCAAGCGCATGAGGGTTGGRGGTAAAGGTCTGATTGATCGCAGCACAACGGTGCCGTTTTCATTTGATGGCAAACGCTACCATGGCCATGCAGGCGACACGCTGGCGTCTGCCTTGCTGGCCAACGGGGTGCGGATGGTGGCGCGCTCGTTCAAATACCACCGCCCGCGCGGGGTTTTGACGGCTGGATCAGAGGAGCCGAATGCGCTGGTCACCACCGGGCATGGGGCGCAAGCCACCCCGAATGTGCGGGCCACGACGCAGGAAATTTTCACCGGGCTTGAGGCGGTGAGTCAGAACCGCTGGCCGTCGCTTAATCTGGATTTGATGGGGGTGAATGACGCCTTCCCGCAGTTCCTGTCTGCCGGATTTTATTATAAAACCTTCATGTGGCCCAAATCGTTTTGGGAGCGTGTGTATGAGCCGATCATCCGCCGCGCAGCCGGTCTGGGCGCGTTAAGCGGCGCAGCGGATGTGGCGCGTTATGATCAGGCGTTTGCCCATTGCGATCTGTTGGTGATCGGGGCCGGACCTGCGGGTCTGATGGCGGCGCTGACGGCGGCGCGCGCCGGTGTYGATGTGATATTGGCCGATGAGGATGCGCGCATGGGCGGGCGATTGCTGGCCGAGAACGAGCCGCTGGATGGCGAGGCCGCGCACATCTGGGTCGACCGGATTGTGGCGGAACWGGCGGCAWTGGACAACGTGCGCTTGATGTCCCGCACCACGGTGACAGGCGTTTATGATGGCGGCACTTATGGGGCGCTGGAACGGGTTTCGGGGCATTTGGCAGCTCCTGAAACGGGCGCACCTTTGGAGACATTCTGGCAGATCGTGGCCAAGCAATGTGTGCTGGCCGCTGGCGCTATCGAGCGCCCCGTCGCGTTCCCGATGAATGATCGACCAGGCGTAATGATGGCCAGCGGGGTGCGGGCCTATCTGAACCGCTGGGGCGTGGCGGCGGGCCAAAAGATGGCGGTGTTTGGCAACAATAATGACGCACACCGCACGGCACATGATCTGGCCGAAGCCGGTATCGAGGTGGCGGCGCTGATTGACAGCCGCGCCGATGTCGCCGTTTCGGGTGATTTTCCGGTCTTTACCGGCGCACAGGTGATCGACACCAAAGGGCGCAAATCCTTGGGTGAAATCCATGTTCAAACCGATAGTGGAATTGAGAAGATCGAGGCGGATTGTCTGGCGATGTCGGGCGGTTGGAACCCGTCATTGCACCTAAGCTGCCATCTGGGTGGGCGACCGATCTGGAATGATAAAATCCACGCCTTTGTGCCGGACCCTGAAAACTGTGCCGGTCTGCATGTGGCGGGTGCGGCTGCGGGTGTATTCAGCACCAAAGGTGCGCTGAAATCCGGTGTATTTCGGGCCAAAGAAGCGCTAAAGGCGTTGGGGATCAAGGCGCGGGCGGTGGCGTTGCCGAGTGCAGGCGATGAGGCCTATGCGCTGTCGCCTCTGTGGGCGGTAAAGGGCAATGGCGGTCGGGCTTGGCTGGATTTTTCCAATGATGTGACCGTTAAGGATGTTGAGCTGGCGGCACGTGAAAACATGGCGTCGGTCGAGCATATGAAGCGCTACACCACCCAAGGTATGGCACCTGATCAGGGCAAGAATTCCAACATCGGCGCGCTGGCGGCGCTGGCTGATGCAACAGGGCGCGGCATTGCCGAAACCGGCACCACCACGTTCCGTGCGCCCTATGTGCCGGTGTCGATTGCGGCGATGGGGTCAAACGGGGCGGGCAAGGGGTTTGCGCCCGAGCGGTTTACCACGTCGCACGGCGGGACGGTGGCGCGCAAGGCACCGATGATCGAGGCGGGGCTGTGGTATCGCCCCTCGTATTTCCCGCGCAACGGCGAGAAGACATGGCGGCAATCCTGTGACCGCGAGGTTCTGATGGTGCGGGATGCGGTCGGGGTTTGCGATGTCTCGACGCTGGGCAAGATCGATGTGCAGGGCAAACATGCCGCAGCGTTTCTGGATTTCATCTACAGCAATATGATGTCGACCCTAAAGGTCGGGCGCGTGCGCTATGGCCTGATGTTGCGCGAAGACGGGTTTGTGATGGATGACGGCACGTGCGCACGCATGGGGGCCAAGCATTATGTGGTGACGACGACCACGGCGGCGGCAGGGCAAGTGATGCGGCACATGGAATTTGTGTTGCAAGGCTTGCACCCTGAATGGGACGTGCGGATCACCTCGGTGACCGAGCAATGGGCGCAGTTTGCGGTTGCGGGACCGAAAGCGCGGGAATTGGTGAATTCAGTGCTCAAGACGCCGATAAGTAATGACAATTTCCCGTTTATGGGCTGTGGATCGGTGCGGATCGGTGCGGTTGTGGCACGGCTGTTCCGGATATCGTTTTCGGGCGAACATGCCTATGAAATTGCGGTGCCGGCGCGGTTTGGGGCGGCGCTGTTCGAGACATTGTTAGCGCTTGCCGAGCAGATGGGTGGCGGGGCTTACGGGATGGAGGCGTTGAATGTTTTGCGCATTGAAAAGGGGTTTATCACCCATGCGGAAATCAACGGGCGGGCCACTGCGTTTGATATTGGCATGGGTCGGATGGTGTCGGCCAAGAAGGACTGTATTGGCAAGGCGGCGTCCATGCGRGCGGGGCTAACGGGGCCTGTGCGCGAGCAGTTGGTCGGGTTGAAACCTGTGGGGGCGGCCAAACAGCTGACGGCGGGGGCGCATTTGTTTAGCAGGCACGCCGAGGCGGTGCGGATCAATGATCAGGGCTACATTTCCAGCGTTTGTTTTTCGCCAACGCTGGCTACATCATTGGCGTTGGCACGGTTGCAAAACGGGCGGGCACGACATGGCGAGGTGATCCGGATGGTCGATCATTTGCGCGGGGTTATAACCTTTTGCGAGGTGTGTGATCCGGTGTTCTTTGATCCAGAAGGAGGGCGGGTTCGTGGTTGAATTAAGCGCTAATTCCCCCTGTGCGGGGCTGCTGCCGATTGCAGTGGGGGCCTGCACGTTGAGCGAGGTTGCGTTTGCGTCGATGACATTGCTATCGCCTTATAAAGGCAAGGAAAAACCACTGGGCGCGGCGCTGAAGGCGGCGCATGGCATGGCGTTTCCCGCGCCCAACCGAAGCCACGGAAAAGCGGGTGCGCGGTGCGTCTGGTTCGGGCGGGGGCAAGGGATGTTGATCGGGCCGACACCTGACAAGTCACTGGCCAGATATGCGGCGGTGGTGGATCAGTCTGACGGCTGGGCCGTGGTGCGGCTTGAGGGGGGCGGGGCGGTGGACGTTTTGGCGCGGCTGACCTCGCTGAATTTACGCGCCAGCCGTTTTAAGCGCGGGCAGACGGCGCGCAGTGAATTGCACCATATGCTGGTGTCGATCACGCGGGTTGGCAACCAAGTGTTTGATATTATGGCATTCAGGTCGATGGCAAAAACCCTGGTGCATGATCTGGAAGGCGCGATGGTTTCGGTGGCGGCGCAGGGGGTGGGGCTGCGCTGATTTTGCTATATGAAAACCATATGAATTCCATATGAATCGCATATGAGTTTTTCGTGCGGCACGGAGGCGGCATGGAAAGAGATTCTATGCCTGCGGCGCGGATATTTAGGGAACAATGATGGCAGGGCGCTAGACTCTGGCCGCAGGGTCTCGGATAAACACCCCTATGAGTCTGCCACCCGGTTTCCTTGATGAATTGCGCACCCGCATCAGTCTGACTGATGTTGTCGGGCGCAAGGTGATGTGGGACACGCGCAAATCCAATCAGGCCAAGGGCGATATGTGGGCGCCATGCCCGTTCCATCAGGAAAAGACCGCCAGTTTCCATGTCGATGATCGCAAGGGGTTTTATTACTGCTTTGGCTGTCACGCCAAGGGTGATGCGATTTCATTTGTGCGCGAGACCGAGAATGTCGGCTTTATGGAAGCGGTCGAGATTATCGCGCGTGAGGCAGGCATGCCGGTGCCAAAGCGTGATCCGGCGGCCCAGCAAAAAGCAGATCGGCGCACGCAGCTGGCCGAGGTGATGGAGCAGGCGGTGCAGTATTTCCGGCTGCAACTAAAGACCGCCAACGCGACGGTGGCGCGAGAGTATCTGGCAGGGCGCGGATTGAGCGAGGCGGCGCTGGATCGCTGGGATATTGGATTTGCGCCGAATGGCCGACAGGGGGTGTTTGCGCATTTGACCGGCAAGGGGGTGGCGGCGGATCTGGTGATCGATGCCGGATTGGCGGCAAAGCCTGATGATGGCCGCGATCCTTATGACCGTTTCAGGGACCGGATCATTTTCCCCATTCGGGATGCGCGGGGCCGCGCGATTGCGCTGGGGGGGCGTGCGATGGACCCGAATGCCCGCGCAAAATACCTGAATTCGCCCGAGACCGAGCTGTTTGATAAGGGCCGCAGCCTGTATAATCACGGGCCGGCGCGCGAGGCGGCGGGCAAAGGCGCGCCGTTGATCGTGGCCGAGGGGTATATGGACGTGATCGCGCTGGTTGAGGCTGGGTTTTCGGCCTGCGTCGCCCCACTGGGCACCGCGATCACCGAAAGCCAGTTGCAGATGATGTGGCGGGTATCGCCCGAGCCGGTGATTGCGCTGGATGGGGACCGCGCCGGTTTTCAGGCGGCGTTGCGGCTGATTGATCTGTCGTTGCCGCTGCTGGAGGCGGGCCAATCGTTACGGTTTGCCTTGATGCCCGAGGGGCTGGACCCTGATGATGTGCTGAAGGCGCAAGGTAAAGGCGCGATGCAGCGGTTGATTGATGGCGCTGTACCGATGGTGCAGCTGCTGTGGCGGCGCGAGACCGAGGGCGGGGTGTATGACAGCCCCGAGCGCAAGGCGGCGCTGGATAAAAACCTGCGCAGCGCCATTTCCAAGATTAAGGATGCGTCGATCCGCGGGCATTACGGGCAAGCGATCAAGCAGTTGCGCTGGGATTTGTTTGCGGTGCGGCGCACAGAATACACGGGCCCCTATCAAGGCAAAGGTGGATGGAAAAATAAACCGGCACCGGTGCAGCCATCAACAAAGTCGTCCGTTTTGGTGAATGCGGGGCAGGGGGCCGAGGAGCATCTGCGCGAGGCGGTGATATTGGCGACGCTGGTGTTGAATCCCGAGGTTCTGGGCGATTTTGAGGGCGCGTTGGAGCGGATGGATTTCGCGGCGCATGAACATCGCATGGTGCGCGACTGTTTGCTGCGGTTTGGGGCGGTGGAAAATCTGCACAGCAAGATCGAGGCCGAGGCCGGTGCTGCACTGGCGGCGGTGATGGCCCCGCGCCATGTGCAGATTTCGCCCGCAGTACGCGTGCCGGGGGACGCGGAAATCGCGGCCATGTGTGTGGCTGAAGAGCTGGCCAAACTGGACGCGCGACGCGGGGTTTTGCGCGAAATTGATGATGCGATGGAAGACATCAGCGGAGTGGTGGACGAGGGGCTGACGTGGCGTCTGAAAGAGGCTGCCGAGGCGCAAAATCGCGCGGTGCGCAGCGAGAGCGAGGACACCGCTGTGTTCGATACAGCCCCGAGTGGGGCGCAAATGGATCGGGGAGAACGCGACGCATTTGCCCGTCTGATGGGTGAAATTGAGCAAAAGAGTGACACGAAAGCGAAAAAGTGAACGCTTTGGTGAGGAACAGGTAAAGAAATCAGGGTAAACGTATTGCGAATCAGTGATTCGCCGTGTTGATTCGTTTCAGCATGTGGAAACGAATCACCTAGTCCCCGAAAGGACCTTGTTAGATGGCCGCCAAAGACACCGACGACAAAGACGACATCGCCGACACAGGCCAAGCCGCCGTCAAAAGAATGATCTCTGAGGGGCGCGAACGGGGCTATGTCACCTATGATCAGCTGAACAAGGTATTGCCACCGGATCAGGTGAGCAGCGAGCAGATTGAGGACGTGATGTCGATGCTGTCGGAAATGGGCATCAACATTATCGAGAACGACGAAGAAGAGGACAAAGGTTCAACCGATGTGACCACAACGTCGGGGGCCAAAGACATTGCCCTGACGGTGACCGGCGGCGAGAAACTGGACCGCACTGATGATCCTGTGCGGATGTATCTGCGCGAAATGGGCAGTGTCGAATTGCTGAGCCGCGAGGGCGAGATCGCCATTGCCAAGCGGATCGAGGCTGGCCGCAATACGATGATTTTGGGGCTGTGCGAAAGCCCGCTGACGTTTAACGCGATCACCATCTGGCGTGACGAGCTGTTGAGCGAGGATATTCTGCTGCGCGATGTGATCGATCTGGAGACCACATTCGGCAATACGCTGGAAGAAGAGGAAGAACAGGAGCCTGTTGTTGTGCCGACCGCCGATGGGGTGTCTGACGAGAAGAAAGAGGCGACGCCGGAGCTGGATGCGGACGGCAATCCGATTGCCGAGGACGATGAYGATGAGGACGACGAGGAAGAACAGGCCAACCTGTCGCTGGCGGCGATGGAGGCGGTGCTAAAGCCGCGGGTTCTGGAAACGCTGGACCTGATTGCGCGTGATTACGCCAAGCTGTCGGAAATGCAGGACGCACGGGTTTCGGCGACGTTGAACGAGGATGCGAGTTTCAGCAAGAAAGCAGAAACCAAGTATCAGAAGCTGCGCACCGAGATCGTGACGCAGGTGAACGAATTGCACCTGCATAACAACCGGATCGACGCACTGATTGACCAGATGTACGGGGTGAACCGCCGCATCATGTCGATCGACAGCAATATGGTGAAACTGGCGGATCAGGCACGGATCAACCGGCGCGAATTTATCGAGGCGTATCGCGATCACGAGCTGGATCCGATGTGGCTGGAGCAAATGGGCGAAAAACCTGGCCGCGGCTGGCAGGCCTTGCTGGAACGCTCGACCCCGAAAATCGAAGAGCTGCGGGCCGAGATGGCGCAGGTGGGGCAGTATATCGGGCTGGATATCCCCGAATTCCGCCGCATTGTGCAGCAGGTTCAAAAGGGCGAGAAAGAAGCGCGCCAAGCCAAGAAGGAAATGGTCGAGGCGAACCTGCGTCTGGTGATCTCGATTGCGAAGAAATACACCAACCGTGGGCTGCAATTCCTTGATCTCATTCAAGAAGGTAATATCGGTCTGATGAAGGCGGTGGATAAATTTGAATACCGCCGCGGGTATAAATTTTCCACCTATGCGACGTGGTGGATCAGGCAGGCGATCACGCGTTCCATCGCGGATCAGGCCCGCACCATCCGTATTCCGGTGCATATGATCGAAACGATCAACAAGCTGGTTCGGACAGGGCGCCAGATGCTGCACGAAATTGGCCGCGAGCCGACGCCGGAAGAACTGGCCGAGAAGCTGCAAATGCCGCTTGAGAAGGTGCGCAAGGTGATGAAGATTGCCAAAGAGCCGATCTCGCTGGAGACACCGATTGGCGATGAGGAAGATTCGCAACTGGGTGATTTCATCGAGGATAAAAACGCGGTTTTGCCTCTGGATTCGGCGATTCAGGAGAACCTGAAAGAAACCACCACGCGGGTTCTGTCGTCATTGACCCCGCGCGAGGAACGGGTTTTGCGGATGCGGTTTGGCATCGGCATGAACACGGACCACACGCTGGAAGAGGTCGGGCAGCAGTTTTCGGTAACACGCGAGCGGATTCGTCAGATCGAGGCCAAGGCGTTAAGGAAGTTGAAGCATCCGAGCCGCAGCCGGAAGCTGCGGAGTTTCCTGGATCAGTAATGATAAATCTACGCGCATTTTTATTGCTGGCCGTATCCACCGTCGCGGCCTGTGATACATCGCCCGTCCCTTATAACGGGGCGGCCCGGTATGCGGCAATCAACCAGATGAGCGTTTGGCGTGATCCTGCGGTGCCTGGCCAATTCGAGGTGTTCACACTGGCTGGAGCGGGGCCGATTGATTTCTGGTGTGCGGCGGGCGATTACGTGACGCGCGGCCGCGGCATGGCGACGAATGCGCGTATTTATCTGGTTGCGCCTGTCGGCCCTAGCACCATCAAATCCGGCAGCCGGAGCGCTGTTTTTACGGTTTTGCCTAAAGATGCGTTGCAGCAGGCTGCAAGTTCGATCCCGCAGAGTGATTACAGCCTGAGCCTGATACGGGTGGGTGGCAATTGGCGTGCGGCCCATGTGACGCAAAATTGCAAATCGCTGCTGTTCCCGTTTTCGATCCTTGCGGATTAAGCGGATTAATATGCCGTAAGATTAAAGTGGAGGCTTTATGCAAACCACCTTTACCATCCCCACCACCGGCCCCGGCCTGTATGAATTCACCCGACAGGTGGCCGATTGGGTGACCGGTGACGGGCTGCTGACGCTTCTGGTGCAACACACCTCGGCTTCGCTGCTGATTCAGGAAAATGCCGACCCGGAAGTGCAAACCGACATGCAGGGTTTCTTTCACCGTCTGGTGCCACCGACAACCGACGCCAAAATGGCTTACCTCACTCACACCTATGAAGGCCCCGACGATATGCCGGCCCATATCAAGGCGGCGATGTTGCCGGTCAGCTTGTCGATTCCTGTCCTGAATGGCCAAATGCGGCTGGGAACATGGCAGGCAATTTACCTTTTCGAACATCGTGATAGTCCGCACAGCCGTCAGGTGGCGGCGCATCTGGGATGAATTCAGGAGCAAAGTAATGATACGGACAAGCATTTCAATATTGGCATTTGTGGCAAGCACGAGCGTGGGTTTTGCCGAATGTGCCAGTCCGAATGCTACATTTCTGACCTGCACCTTTAGCGAGGCGCGCCAATACGTCGATGTGTGTGTGAAAGGCGATGACGTGACCTATACGTTCGGATTTGTCGGTGCGCCGCCGGATTTGCAACTGTCGGTCCCTGTGGTGGGCGCCGATTTTGTGCCGTGGCCTGGCGTTGGTAGCAGTATTTACGAGAGCATGTATTTTACCAATGGGGATATCACCTATGAGGTGCGGGGAGGTGTTTCGCGCGTCGTTACGTCCGAAGATGGCGACACCGAAGCCGAAATGCAGTTAAAGAAATGGGGCGAGATCAATGTGTTCGCGCATCGTGACGATCCCGAACAAGAAAAAATTCTGGCGACGTTGTTATGTGATGTCGGGACGTCCAGTTACATTTATGGCGGCAGTATTTATGATGCCAAGATTGCAGCCGGTCAGTGCTGGGATTTTTACGAACGCAGTTGGGGTTCTTGTAACTAAGGGTAACGTGCGCCCGTTACAGGGCACACGCTGGCGCATTTGTTAGTCGTCCAGAACGAACGTCACCATCATATTAACGCGGAATTCCTGGACTTTGCCGTCTTTGACGGACACTTTTTGCTCTTTTGCCCAGGCGCTGGCAATGCCGCGCAGGGTTTTGGAGGCGCGTTTGATGCCCGCCTCGACCGCGTCATCAAAGCCTTTTTTCGAGGATGAGGATATTTCTGTTACACGTGCGACACTCATAATAATCTCCCTTTGGTTAGGCGGCTGGGATTCCACAAAAACGCCCCGCAACAAAGCGAAAACCGCGATATCTGCCAAAGATGTGTTGAGGATGGGCGACGCTGTATCTAGCGGGCGCATTTCCCCCCTACACAAAGCATTGCGGCTGCCCTATAGTGCCTGTGGATAACTCATTCACTAACCCAATGGAGAGCCTATGCGCTGCCCTTTTTGTGGAAACGTCGATACCCAAGTCAAAGATTCACGGCCCGCCGAGGACCACGCGGCCATCCGGCGGCGGCGGTTTTGTCCGGCCTGTGCGGGGCGGTTCACCACCTATGAACGCGTGCAATTGCGCGACCTTGTGGTGATCAAATCCAACGGTCGGCGCGAGGAATTCGGCCGCGATAAGCTGGAGCGTTCGATCCGTATCGCGCTGCAAAAACGCCCGGTTGATCCAGAGCGCATGGACCAGATGATTTCCGGCATCATTCGCCGGCTAGAAAGCATGGGTGAAACCGACATAAAATCCGATGTGATTGGCGAGATTGTGATGGAATCTCTGGCGCGGATCGACACCGTGGCCTACGTGAGATTTGCCAGCGTTTACAAGAACTTCCAGGCGGCTGATGATTTCGATAAATTCGTCAGCGRACTGCGCCCGGATGCTGAATCGAAAGAGTGACCCAGGCAGCCAGTGATGCACGTTTCATGGCGCTTGCCCTATCGCTGGGCGCGCGTGGGCTGGGGCGTGTCTGGCCCAACCCTGCGGTTGGCTGTGTGATCGTTTCAGGGGGGCGGATTGTCGGGCGCGGCTGGACCGCTGATGGCGGGCGGCCCCATGCGGAAACCATTGYGANTGCGCAGGCTGGCGCGGCGGCGCGGGGCGCGACGGCCTATGTGACGCTGGAGCCTTGCGCCCATCACGGCAAAACCCCGCCTTGTGCTGACGCGTTAATCGCGGCGGGGGTGGCGCGGGTTGTGAGCGCACTTGAGGATCCGGATGTGCGGGTCGCGGGCA
>NVTS01000054.1 GCA_002732995.1 Marinosulfonomonas sp.
CACAGCGGTGCGGGAACCTTGATCCGTAAAGGCGAGAAAGTCACCGTTGTACGGGATCTTAAAAATCTTCAAACCCCGCAAACAACGAAATTAATTGAAACCGCATTTGGCCGGGTTTTGAAACCTAACTATTTCAATGAACTGAATTTTGAGTTCGCGGTGCAATCAGATAGCAATCGCGCTTTGGCGKKGSKWAMTCGYCRWNGCGKMNCMYCKWTMYSKYGATRWWTTTGCGGTATTGGAACAAGCCCGAGGCCACAAAGGCGAAATTTAGCGGCGACTGGATGCGCACCGGGGATTTGGGCGTTTGTGACGCGGCGGGGTATTTCACATTTGCCAGTCGGGATGATGATGTGATCACTTCGTCCGGCTACCGGATTGGGCCGAGCGAGATCGAGAACTGTCTGGGTGGCCACCCGGATGTGGTGATGGCGGCGGTGATTGGGGTGCCGGACGCGCTGCGCACCGAGGTGGTGAAGGCGTTCGTCGTGCTGCGGGACGGGGCCGATTGGCACGGGCTTGAGGCTGCCCTGATTGCAAGGGTGCGTGAAAAGGTCAGCCCGCATGTGGCACCACGGATGATCGAGCGGGCCGAAAGCCTGCCGATGACTGCGACAGGTAAGATCATACGCCGCGAGTTGCGCGGAAAATAGCCGCCGCAGCCCCGATCCGGTCTTATGCAAACAACCGGGACTGGGTTAACTCAAGTGCCGTGTCGCTTGTTTGCGCACGAATGGCTTTACGCCCTTTTTATGCTTTTTCAGAAAGGCGCGAATGCGGTCTGGATCGTGCTTTGACAGATCGCGCAGCCAGCCTGCGACTGCATTTTGGATCATGCGGTTTGTGTCAGGCAGATATGCGGCCGTCCAGTCCAAAACCCGGTCGCGCAAGGCAATGTCTGCCGGTTTTGGATTGTTTTGTTTTGTCCACGGTTGGGTGATGGTAAGGACTGCGCGGCGGGTCCACATCTCGGGGCTTTTGGTCCAGATTTCAATCTCTTCAAACCGGCTTGGGTCGGCCTCGAGCCGCTTGCGCCCTGCGGTGCAGACATGATCGGCGATGGTCTGGCCATCAAAATCAGGCACCCATGATTTGATYAARTCCCRMRMMGYCWGMWCCGRYCRAATGCGGGCTTGGGTTAATAGCTTGGCGGCGGCGATGCGGGCCTCATGGATGTCACTGCGCCATAGCGCATCCGCCAGCGCAACACGTTCGTCAATGTCGAGTTCTGCACGCCATTTTCTGACCTCGGCATCGATGGCCGGATTGGTGACGCCCAAATAACGGCGCTTGATTTTATGATAGGCGGCCATTTGCAGCGCCTTGCCCTCAATACTGAGTTGCAGCAGGGCTTCGATTGCGATTTCAGGTTTCATTCTACGGTCACCGATTTGGCTAGGTTGCGGGGTTGGTCGACATCTGTGCCTTTGGCAATCGCCGTGTGATAGGCCAGCAATTGTGCCGGAACTGCATAGAGGATCGGGGCGAACAAGGCGTCAACCGTCGGCATTGCAAGGGTCTCCCATGTGCCTTCGCCAGCCTCTTTGATACCTTGCGCGTCCGAAATCAGCAGCACCTTGCCACCGCGCGCCATCACCTCTTGCATGTTGGAAACGGTTTTATCAAACAGCGCATCGCGCGGTGCCATTACCACCACCGGCATGGATTTATCGATCAGGGCGATGGGGCCGTGTTTTAGCTCACCTGATGCATAGCCCTCGGCGTGTATATAGCTGATTTCTTTCAGTTTTAATGCGCCTTCAAGGGCCAGAGGAAACATTGCGCCGCGACCTATGAATAGCACGTCTTGGGCTTCTGCCAGCTTGCGAGAGATGCTTTCCACCTCGTCGCCGGTGCCGATTGCAAGGCTGAGCAGGCCTGGCAAAGTGCGCAGTGTGGCAAGGTGTGTGGCAAGCGTTTCGGCGTCAAGTTCACCCCGATCCGAGGCGGCCTTTAGCATCAATGTGGCCATCACCGACAACTGGCAAGTGAACGCTTTGGTCGAGGCCACGCCGATTTCGGTGCCCGCCAGAATTGGTAGCGCCAAATCGGATTCGCGCGCGATTGACGATTCCGGTACATTGATCACGGAAACGATCATATCGGCCTTGCCTTGGCAGTAGCGAAGCGCAGCCAATGTGTCGGCGGTTTCGCCGGACTGGCTGATGAACAGCGCCAAAGTGCGGGCAGGGATCGGCGGCTCACGATAGCGGAATTCCGAGGCCACATCGACCTCGACCGGAATGCGCGCGACCTGTTCGAACCAGTATTTCGCGGTCAGGCAAGCGAGGTAGGCGGTGCCGCAAGCGACCATTGTGATGCGGTCAAATCTGGTGAAATCAATGCCCGCGCCGGGCAGGACAATCTGGCTGCCATCGGGGGTGACGTAATGTTCAATCGCTTCGCCCAGAACGGTGGGCTGTTCGGCGATTTCCTTTGCCATGTAGTGTTTATGACCACCTTTCTCAACGCGCGCGCTGTCGATGTTGACGGTTCTGATCTGGCGATTGACCTGCCGGTTCTCCGCATCGCGGATTTCGACGCCCGCGCGGGTGACAATGGCCCAGTCGCCCTCTTCCAGATAGGTGATCCGGTTGGTCATCGGGGCCAGCGCAATAGCGTCTGATCCGACATACATTTCGCCATCCCCATGGCCAATGGCCARSGGCGAGCCTTTGCGGGCGGCRATCAGCAGATCATCTTCGCCATCAAACAGGAAACACAGCGCAAACGCGCCCTCAAGCCGCGCGATGGTTTCGCGGGCGGCGTCACGGGGCGACATGCCTTTCTCGATATAATGATGCGCCAGCAGGGCGATGGTTTCGGTATCGGTCTCGGTCTGGAATTTGATGCCCTGTTGCGCCATTTCCTCGCGCAGGTCGCGGAAATTCTCGATGATGCCGTTATGAACCACGGCGACCGGTCCAGCCTGATGTGGATGCGCATTAACAACAGTCGGAGCACCATGGGTGGCCCAGCGGGTGTGGCCAATGCCGGCCTTGCCTGCCAGCGGGTCATGCACCAGCAAATCCGACAGGTTTACCAGCTTGCCAACCGCGCGTCGCCGGTCCAGATTGCCATCGTTGATCGTGGCAATTCCGGCGCTGTCATAGCCGCGATATTCCAGCCGTTTTAGCGCCTCGACCAGTATAGGAGCCACTTCGTGATCCCCCAGCACCCCGACAATACCACACATTATTTGGCCTCCTCGGCGCGTCTCGCCTTGGTTTTCTTTAACTTATCGAACAATTTACGGGCCATACCCGGTTTTATCTCTTGGCGGGCGCGGGCCAGGGCCAATGCGCCGTCCGGCACGTCTTTGTTGATCACGGAACCCGTCGCCGTCATCGCCTCGTTGCCGATTTTCACGGGTGCGACCAGCATGGTGTTTGAGCCGATGAATGCGCCCTCGCCAATCTCGGTGCGGTGCTTCATAAAGCCATCATAATTGCAGGTGATCGTGCCGGCCCCGACATTTGTGCGCGCGCCAATTGATGCGTCGCCGATGTAGGACAGGTGATTCACCTTGGCCCCCTCAAGGATGGTGGCGTTTTTCACCTCGACAAAATTGCCGACTTTGGTGTTTTCGCTTAACTCGGTGCCCGGGCGCAGGCGGGCGTAGGGGCCGACCACAGCGCCGCGCGAAACGTGGCAGCCCTCGAGGTGGCTAAAGGCGCGGATGGTTGCACCGGATTCAACCGTAACACCGGGGCCGAAAACCACGTTCGGCTCAATCACCGCATCACGGCCGATATAGGTGTCAAAACCAAAGAACACGGTTTCGGGGGCGGTCATGGTAACGCCGTTTTCCAGCGCCTCGGCGCGTTTTTTCGCCTGAAAAATACCCTCGGCACGGACCAGTTCGGCGCGGGTGTTGATGCCCATTGTTTCGGCCTCGTCACAGGTGACAACACTGGCGCAATGACCTTGCGCACGCGCAGCGGCTACGATGTCGGTCAGGTAGTATTCACCGCTGGCATTATCGTTACCGATGGTGTGTAGCAGGGCGAATAACACCTGCGCATCAGCAGCAACAAGCCCGCCATTACAAAGGGTTATGGCAAGTTGGGCCTCATTGGCGTCCTTGGCCTCGACGATCTGCTCCAGCCCGCCACCGCCAACAATCATCCGTCCGTAACGCCCCGGATCAGCCGCCTCGAACCCCAGCATAACGATGGCATTTCCATCCGCGCGGGATGCGGCCATTTTGGCAATCGTTTCGGGGCGCACAAACGGGGTGTCGCCAAACACCACAATCGCGTCACCCTCAAATCCGGCCAATGCGTCTGCGGCCTGCATCACCGCATGACCGGTGCCCAACTGTTTCGATTGGCGCACCACAATTGCATCGGGGTTATAGTCCAGCACTGCCGTTTCTACCGCGTCGGCACCGTGGCCCGCAATCACCACGGTTTTATCAGGCTCCACCGCATCGCCCGACGCCATTGCATGCACCACCAACGGCACGCCACCCAAAGGGTGCAGCACTTTTGGGAGGTCCGAATTCATCCGTGTTCCCTGACCTGCGGCCAGAACAATTAACGCTGTTGCCATGCTGTTACGCTCTTTTCTTTCGTTGCCGCCCGTTCTATCGCTTATGTCGCGCGGGGCAAGTCACTTGTGCTTACGCCATATTACAGTTTTTGGCGGTCTGTCGCCTAGGGGGTGAAATGAAAACGGTTATTTTCGATCTGGACGGAACACTTGCCGACACCAGCGGCGATCTGATTGATGCTGCAAATGCCTGTTTTCGCGCCCTCGGGCATGGCGATATGCTGGATATGCAAGCGGATAAGGCGTGCTCGTTTGCGGGCGGGCGGGCGATGCTGCGGTTGGGGTTCTTGCGGCTGGGGCAGCCGGATGCCGAAGGGCTAATAGATGAACAATTCCCTTTTTTATTAGAGCATTACGGTGAAAATCTGGACCGCTATACCATGGTTTATGACGGGGTGCGACCTGCGATTCAACGCCTGCTGGATGCCGGTTATCGTGTCGGAATTTGCACAAACAAGCCCGAAGGGCTGGCCGAGGCCTTGATGCAACGGCTGGGCATGCGCGACATGTTTGGCGCACTCGTCGGGGCTGATACGCTGCCAACGCGAAAACCCGATGCAGCACCCTATCTGGAAACGGTGGCGCGGATAGGGGGCAATGTGGCGCGGTCTGTGTTGATCGGCGACACGGTGACCGACCGCGAAACAGCGCGCGCGGCGGGTGTGCCGAGCGTTTTGGTGACGTTCGGGCCAACAGGGCGGGATGTTATGGCGTTAAAACCCGAGGCGTTGCTGGATCATTATGATCAGTTGTTTGAGGTTGTGGAGGCGTTGATCGACTGACACACTGTGTAAAACGGGGGCTGTTATGAGCGATAAATTCACCGGAAATTTTAGAGGGAATTTTACCCAGCAGGAACCGATCCCTGACGCGGGGATCAAAGCCGCAATGCGGGTGCTGCAACACGGGCGTTTGCACCGCTATAATGTGGCCGAGGGCGAGGCCGGTGAGACTGCGTTGCTGGAGCAGGAATTCGCTGCCGCAATGGGGTCAAAATACGCGCTGGCTGTGGCCTCGGGCGGCTATGCGATCGGGTGCGCGATGCGGGCTGTCGGGGTGGTTGCGGGGGATGCGGTGTTGACCAATGCGTTCACCTTGGCCCCGGTTCCAGGTGCGATTGCCAGCGTTGGTGCGGTGCCGGTGTTTGTTGGTGTGACCGAGGTATTGACCATTGATCTATCTGATTTAGAACAGAAAATTGCGGAGAGTGGTGCGCGGGTATTGCTGCTCAGCCACATGCGCGGGCACATCTGCGACATGGAGGCGTTGATGGTTATTTGCGAGTCGGCAGGGGTGCAGGTGGTTGAGGATTGCGCCCACACGATGGGGKSSWSMYSRMRRKSRKYGRTRTSGSRSSGSCAYSGGRWSWYKKCKKYRYKSKCRAYSYMRWCMWMSMWGMAWAKGMMTKCARKYGRGGGCNGGTTTNRSWRRTSKYGSMYSAYGATGATCTGATGGCCCGCGCGGTGATGCTATCGGGCAGCTATATGCTGTTTGAGCGCCACCTTGCGGGGCCACCCGCATCGGCATTTGAAATCCTGCGTTACGAGGTGCCGAACATTTCGGGGCGGATGGACAATCTGCGGGCCGCAATTTTGCGCCCGCAACTGGCGACACTTGATCAGCAATGCGCTGCGTGGAATGCGCGGTATCGGGTGGTCGAGGCGGGGTTGCGCGGCACGGCAGGCCTGACGGTGATCGAGCGACCCGAAGATGAGGATTATGTCGGATCGTCGATCCAGTTTTTACTGCTGGATTGGGATGCCGCACAAATAAATCAAGTATTACAACGCTGTGCGGCGCGCGGGGTTGAATTAAAATGGTTCGGCGGGGACGAGCCAACGGGCTTTACCTCGCGCTATGACAGTTGGCGTTACGCACCAAAGCAGAGCCTGCCTGCAACAGACAGGGTGTTGCGCGGAATCGTCGATATGCGGCTGCCGTTGCCGTTTAGCCTTGCGGATTGTGAACAAATCGCGGGCATTATCCGCACCGAAGTCGGGGCGGTGTATCAATCATGGGCCTAACTTTGATGCGCAATCAGGTGCGGGCGATATTTGACGCGGGCGTGGTGGCGGCGGACCCGTATCAGGCGGTGGTTAAGGCGCTGGATGCAGAACCGATGCAGGCGGCGGGCGAGGGGGGTAAAACCTTCGTTTTAGCTGTTGGTAAGGCGGCGATGCGCATGGCCAARGCAGCTGTCGAGCGGGTTTCCGGAGCCACAGATGTTCTTGTGATCACAAATTATGAAAACGCACWTCCGTTTGATTATGCACAAGTATATACGGCGGGCCATCCAGTTCCAGACGAGGCCGGTGCAAAGGCATCAATGGATGTGATCACAAAGCTGCAACCCCTTGGCGCCAATGACCGTATCTTGGCCCTGATCAGCGGTGGTGGCTCGGCTTTGATGCCCGCACCAGCCGACGGGATCACATTGGCGGACAAGGCTGCGGTGAACCGGCTTTTGTTAGGGTGCGGCGCTGCGATTGGCGAGATGAACATGGTGCGCCAACAATTGTCCCGCCTGAAAGGCGGCGGATTGCTGCGCATGGCGGCTCCGGCCCCGGTACGGGCGTTGATCCTGTCGGATGTGGTCGGGGATGATTTGCGCATTATCGCCAGCGGCCCGACGGTTGGGCCGGTTGGCACACGGGCGCAGGCGGTGGAGGTGCTGAAATCTTACGGTATTTGGGAAGAACTGCCCGCGCCTGTCAAAACCCATCTTACGAAACACGCGCCAGATTTGCCGCCGCTGCCCAAGGCGGAAAACCAACTGGTTGGCTCGAACCCGATCAGTATTGCCGCGATGAAAGCCGTGGCCCCGAATGCGCAACTGTTCAAAGGACCGCTTGTCGGGGATGTATCCCAAGCCGCTGAAACCGTAATGAAATCCGGCACAGGCATCACCCTGTTTGGCGGCGAGGTCACCGTGCGATTAACCGGCACCGGCCTTGGTGGGCGCAATCAGGAACTGGCTTTGCGGGTGGCGCTATTGGCTGAACAAAAGGGCTGGCAGAGCAAATGGGTGTTTCTGTCGGGCGGCACGGACGGGCGTGACGGGCCGTGTGATGCGGCGGGCGGCATGGTGGATAACACCACGCTAACCCGGATGCGAAATGCGGGAATATCCCCCGAAGATTTGCTGGCCAATAATGACAGCTATCATGCGCTGCAATCCGTTGGGGATTTGCTGATGACGGGGGCCACCGGCACCAATGTAGCCGATTTACAGGTGTTGATCAGGTCTTGAATTTACCACCGTATGTTGTTATATTCAGTAAGTAGAATATGATACGCGGCCGCAAAGGAAACACGCCATGCCAGATTATCCGGTCAACATGACTGTGACCCCCGAGGTCACACCGTTCTTCGACAAAGACAGCAACACCTTTTCCTACGTGGTGAAAGACCCCGGCTCCAACGCCTGCGCGGTGGTGGATTCGGTGATGGATATTGATTACGCAGCGGGCCGTCTTAGCCACGAACATGCCGATATAATCATCCGGTTTATTCAGCAAAACGACCTGAAACTGGAATTGCAGATCGAAACCCATGTGCACGCGGACCATCTGTCGGCAGCCCCTTATATCCAGGGARAACTGGGCGGCAAAATCACCATTGGCGAAGGCATCACCATCGTGCAGGACACCTTTGGCAAAGTGTTCAACGAGGGCACGGAATTCCAGCGCGACGGCAGCCAGTTTGACGTGCTGTTCGCCGATGGCGACACCTACCGGATCGGCACAATGCAAGCCGTGGCGATACACACCCCCGGCCACACACCGGCCTGCATGACCCATGTGATGGGCAATGTGGCCTTTGTCGGCGATACGTTGTTCATGCCGGATGGTGGCTCGGCGCGCGCCGATTTCCCCGGTGGGGACGCGGGTGAATTATATGATTCCGTGCAAAAGGTTCTGGCCCTGCCGGATGATATGCGCCTGATGATGTGCCATGATTACGGCCCCGGCGGGCGTGGCATCCTGCATGAAACCACAGTGGCCGCGCAAAAATCCGACAACATCCATTTCGGCGGCGGCACCAGCCGCGCGGATTTCGTCAAACTGCGCGAGGAACGTGATGCAACCTTGGCGATGCCGCGCCTGATTATCCCGTCTTTACAGGTGAATATGCGGGCCGGTGACTTGCCGCCAGTTGATGATGACGGGAATGCCTATTTCAAGGTGCCGATAAATAAACTATGAAGTTCTGGACCGGTTCGGGGATGACGGGCCGCCATGCGCACAGGGATTGGTGACAATGGATATCAGGCGTCTTTCGGACGATTTTTCAGTCAGCCCGCAAATCGCGATAGCGGATTTGCAAGCGATCTGGGATTTGGGTTTTCGCACGATGATCTGCAATCGCCCCGATGGCGAAGATTTTGGCCAACCGGATGTTGCAAAGATCGAGGCCGCCGCCCGTGCAATTGGATTCGAGTTTGCCTTTATTCCCGCCATTTCGGGCAGGGCCGCGATGCCCCACGCCATTGATACGCGCCGCGTGCTGGCCGATTTTCCCAAACCGGTGTTCGCCTATTGCCGCTCCGGCACCCGCTGCACCGTGATCTGGTCACTGATGCAACTGGGAGAAATGGAAGATGACGACATTCTGGCCGCAACCGCGGCTGCGGGCTATGATATGTCCGGCCTGATCGCCGTCGATTAGCCCCTGATGAAAAGACTGTCGATCCCAGCCCCGTTGCGTCGCTACCTACCGATCCTTGAGTGGGGGCATGATTACAGTCGCGACACTCTTAGCAATGATCTGGTGGCAGCGGTGATCGTGATGATCATGCTGATCCCGCAGTCACTGGCCTATGCGCTGCTGGCCGGATTGCCGCCCGAAATGGGGCTGTATGCGTCGATCCTGCCGTTGATGGCCTATGCGCTGTTTGGCACCAGCCGCACGCTGGCGGTGGGGCCGGTGGCGGTGGTGTCGCTGATGACGGCGGCGGTGGTTGGCAATATGGCCTTGCAGGGCACGGCTGAATACGCGGCTGCCGCGATTGTGCTGGCGTTCATGTCGGGGTTGATCCTGCTGGTGACGGGGTTGTTCCGGTTGGGTTTTCTGGCCAATTTCCTGAGCCATCCGGTGATATCCGGCTTTATGACGGCGGCGATTTTGCTGATTGGCACCAGTCAGCTCAAACACCTGTTCGGCATTCAGGCACATGGGCATGAGTTGATCACTCTGGTCACGTCCTTGGCGGGAAACATCGGTAAAACCAGCCTGCTGACGCTGGCCATCGGTCTGTCAACCATCGGGTTTTTATACTGGGCGCGCAAGGGGATGAAGCCGGCATTGCTGGCGGCGGGCATAGCTCCGAAACTGGCGGGTATTCTGGCCAAAACAGGGCCGGTGATCGTGGTCGCGACCACCACATTTGTCACATGGGCCTTTAGTTTGGCCGACTATGGCGTCGCTGTGGTTGGCAAATTGCCCAGCGGATTGCCGCCCTTTACGGTGCCCAGTTTCGATGCCGAACTCTGGGGCAATCTGTTTGTCGCGGCGCTGCTGATTTCGATCATCGGCTTTGTTGAATCGGTCTCCATCGCCCAAACACTGGCCGCCAGAAAGCACCAGCGCATCATTCCGGATCAGGAATTGGTCGGGCTGGGGGCAGCCAATATTGCGGCGGCAATATCCGGCGGATACCCTGTAACGGGGGGGATTTCACGTTCGGTGGTGAATTATGATTCCGGCGCCCAAACCCCGGCCGCAGGCGCGATGACCGCCGTTGGCATCCTGTTTGCCGCCATGTTTTTAACACCGCTGCTCTACGCGCTGCCCAAAGCCACCTTGGCGGCGATTATTCTGGTGGCGGTGCTGTCACTGCTGGATTTCTCGATGCTGCGCAAAACATGGATCTATTCCAAACCCGATTTTGTCGCCGTGGTGGTGACCATTGGGGTGACGCTGGGCTTTGGCGTCAAAACCGGTGTCACGGCGGGGGTTTTGTTGTCGATCCTGCTGCATCTCTACAAAACATCGCGCCCGCATATGGCCGAAGTGGGCCGTGTTCCAGGGACCGAGCATTTTCGCAATGTGCTGCGCCACTCGGTTGAAACCACCCCCGCCATCCTGACCATCCGCATCGACGAGAGCCTGTATTTTGCCAACGCGCGGTTTCTGGAAGACCACATTCTGGACCGCGTAGTGGGCGATGAATGCCTGCGCCACGTGGTGCTGATGTGCTCGGCCGTAAACGAGATCGACACCAGCGCGCTGGAATCAATCGAGGCAATCATGCACCGGCTAAAAAGCCTCGGAATCAAATTGCACCTGTCCGAAGTAAAGGGCCCCGTAATGGACCGCCTGATGCGCACCGATTTTCTGGATCGTTTGACCGGCCAAGTGTTCTTGTCCCAGTTTCATGCAGTCGAGCAGTTGAACGGGCATTGCGCTTCCTAATCCCATCATTGTTCCTAAAATATCCGCGCCGCAGGCATAGTGGGGGGGGAAGGAATTAAATGAGATTGGGGGAGCAAAATAAGTTTGACTGGGAGGGGCGGGAAAATTGTTCATGTGTGGGCGGGGCCTTTGTTTGTGGGGGCGGTGAAATTGGCGGGAAATTGGGTGAAAGCGGCGCGAGGAGCACTTTAATTTAGATTACGCCCGAAGAATGCCCGCCATAATCCGAGGTGGGACACAATCACCATTCGTGCATGGAAGCGACCACGCGGCTCATGATTTCAAAGTCGCTGGCTTTGAGCGGGTAACCATCGGGGCTGGCGCTGTTCTGGATGAGGTGCGGGCGATGATACAAACCACCCTTGCCGACCATGAAGAACGCGTGCAGGTAGATTTGCGGAGGCGGTTGAATGACTGACGTTATGATGCTTTCGGGGCCATACCCCTTCATGCTAAACACCGCCGCCTATGACGCCAAGCCTTTGTTGTTGGTGGATGGGCGTGGCTTTGTGCATGGTAACTGGGTGATCAAGCAGATCAGCGAGGATCAATCCGTATTCCATGCCAATGGTGCAGCCCATAAAACCGGGTTTCCTCTGTCGCTGGAGGAATACGGCCCAGACCAGGGCAGCATGAGTGCTCTATCTGTCGGGCTTTCTGTGGTCTCGACAGTGGCGAGGTTGCTATGAAATACTGCACCAAAGACGGGGATGCACTGGAGGATCCCAACCGTGCGGCTGTGGGATTGAGGCCATGACACCGGATTTCAAGGTGCTGGCGGCGGGCATCGACAGAACCAAACGATCAAGGACAGACTGTTAAGCCTGTCAGTGCATGACGAGGCGGGCGGTAAGCCCGACGCCGTGGAAATCCGCCTGGATGATCGGGATGGTGCAATCGAGCTGCCTTTCCCTGGCGCACCTTTGGTTGTCTTCATGGGTTACAAAGAACGCATCCTGTTCCCGATGGGCGCATTCACCGCCGATGAGGTCAGCATGAAAGGCCCGCCTGCAAGCCTTACCATTCGCGGCAAATACAAATCGGTCAATGCGATCTGGCACGACAACGCCACTGGCAAGAAAGAAGAGGTCACCGCAGGCGAAGACTCACCCGTATTCAGCATCCGGCACACCCACACCACCAAAGAAGAGGCCGAGAATGCGGCCAAGGCCAAGCTGGATGAAATGGCGCGGGGAACGGCCACTCTGAGCCTCACAATGGCCGGTGACCCAGGGATCGCCGCCGAGGGCCAAGCGTTACTTTTAGGCTTTCGGATCGGGGTGGATGGGGTATGGTCGATCAAGTCAGTTAAGCACACGCTCTCGAACAGCGGATTCAAGGCCGAAATCGAGGGTGAGAAACCAAAGGATTAGAGGATGGGAAATGGAGCGTCAGTTGAAAATAAAGTACTCCCCAGTCTCGAAAAACTTGATCCCGTCCAATAGAATCTTTCTCCTCTCCCCCCTAAATAGGCCCACATGAGCACCGCAAAAGAAACCATAACCGCCGCCCGCCTGTCCGTCGCCCCGATGATGGACTGGACGGACCGCCATTGCCGTTACCTGCACCGGCTGATGTCCTTAAACGCGTTGCTCTATACCGAAATGGTCACATCGCCCGCCCTTGTGCGCGGCGATGCGCAACGCTTGTTGCGCTTTGATCCCGCTGAACATCCTGTCGCTGTGCAACTGGGCGGCTCTGACCCGGTTGAACTTGCCGTTGCCACCCGCATCTGCTGTGACGTGGGCTATGACGAGGTGAACCTGAACATCGGCTGCCCCTCGGATCGGGTGCAGTCGGGCTGCTTTGGTGCGGTGTTGATGGAGCGCCCCGAACTGGTGGCGGATTGCGTGGCGGCGATGATCGATGCCTCAACCGTTCCGGTCACGGTCAAATGCCGCATCGGGGTGGACGAGCAAGACCCGCAACAAGTGCTGCCCGCGTTCATCGAGACCGTTCACGCGGCAGGTGTCACCCGCTTCACCATCCACGCCCGAAAGGCATGGCTGCAAGGGTTAAGCCCCAAGCAAAACCGCGATGTGCCGCCGCTGGATTACGATCTGGTGCTGCAAATCAAGCGTGACTTTCCCGACCTGCATATATCGGTGAATGGCGGCATTACCACGCTTGCGCAGGCCCGCGGATTTCTGGATGCGGGGCTGGACGGGGTGATGATTGGCCGTGCTGCCTACCACACGCCAGATCGAATCCTGCTGGGCGTGGATGCCGAAATATTCGGCAGCTCCGACCGTAAAACCACCCGCCAAGTGGTCGATGAAATGCGCCCCTATATCGAGCACCACTTGGCCGAGGGTGGCCGTTTGAACCAGATCACCCGCCACATGCTGGGCCTGTTTCACGGCTGCCCCGGCGCACGCGGTTGGCGGCGCACCCTGTCGGAAGGCGCGCATGTCGACGGGGCGGGGCTGGAAGTGCTGGACGCCGCCCTTGCTTGCGTGCAGGATCAGGCGCAGACAATCGCGAGCGCATAGATATGCCTGAACTGACGATCCTGATACCGATGGTGGCCATGCTGCTGGCCATCGGTGCCTTTGCCGGCGTGATGGCGGGTCTGCTGGGCGTGGGCGGCGGCATCATCCTTGTGCCCGCCTATTTCTACATCTTCTCGGCGCTTGGCTATGGCGGCGATCAGCTGATGCAGGTCTGCCTTGCCACCTCGCTTGCCACCATCATTGTTACCTCGCTACGGTCAGTCTCCAGCCACCACAAAAAGGGCGCGGTTGACTGGAAAACCTTACGCGGCTTTGCCCCCGGCATTGTGGTCGGTGCGGCCATCGGCGTGCTGGTGGCCGCCTCGCTGCGCTCCGTAGCGCTGCAAGGCATATTCGGCGTGCTCGGCATCATTGTCGGCCTCTACCTTGGCTTTGGCCGCGACACATGGCGGCTGGGCCATGCCATGCCCACGGGCCTGAAACGCGCCATATTCTCGCCAATCCTCGGCTTTATGTCAGTGTTGATGGGCATCGGTGGCGGCTCGTTCGGGGTGCCATTGATGAGCCTTTATGCCACCCCGATCCACCGCGCCGTGGCCACCGCCGCAGGGCTGGGCGTTCTGATCGCGGTGCCTTCGGTGATCGGGTTTCTGCTGATCAACATCCCGATGGCCTCGCGCCCGCCCTACACCTTCGGGGCGGTGAACCTGCCAGCCTTCGCCTTAACCATCAGTATGACATTGATAACCGCGCCTTACGGGGTAAAGCTGGCCCATCAGATGGACCCAAAGCCGCTAAAACGGGTGTTTGCCTTCTTCCTGACCCTGGTCGCCCTGAACATGCTGCGCAAAGCCGCCGGCCTCTGACACTTCCAGTTTCTTTTTTGTCCAAATATCCCCGCCGGAGGCAATCAACGCTTTGGCCTGTAGGGACAAAGCGTGGGGCGACGCCGTCAGGCGGCGCAACCCCTGAACAAATCACGGCCTCTTTAATCGCGCAGCCCGCCCGCCACGACGCTTGACCACCAGTTTGCTGCGATCAGGCAGTTCTGCCATCACCTCAGCCCGTTCCTCGGAACCCATCCGTGACCACTGGCTGATCTCGTCCATGCTGCGATAACATCCGGTGCACAGACGGGCCTCGGGATGGATCACACAGATGTCCACACAGGGCGACTCCACCTCGTCACGGCTCCAAACCTTATCCACCACGTTTCAAATACCCCAAACGGTCCAATACCCCTTGCAGGATATACCCGGCCGCCACATGGTCGATCACCTCGGCGCGACGCTTTCGTGACGTATCCGCCTCCAACAGYGCCCGTTCRGCRGCVACSGTYGAWAGSCGTTCATCCCASAASMYRAWYGGCAAYTCWSYRAGRYKYSMCAKATTGCGRRYAAARGCMCGSGTYGMYTGRMMSCKYGGCCCYTCWGAKCCATCCATATTSARCGGSARYCCMAGRAYRAWSCCGCCMAKMCSSCGYKYRTCSRSAATYTCCAGCAACYGCGCSGCRTCSRYSSYGAAYTTSYKSCGCCGNWWKGTYTCCARYGGGCTGGCMACMGTSMRSAKRCTGTCSGACACCGCCACGCCRATGGTCTTTTCCCCCAGATCCAGCCCCGCCACCGCCTGCATAGGGGCAAGGGCTGCGGYAAAACCCTCGATGGTATCAAAGATCACTCGGCCACGCCCACAGATTTCGCAGACGCACGGATCATCGCCAACCCGTCGGCATCGGCAGCAAACACTGTCTGCGCCTCGCCCCAGATCGCCTTTGCCCGGTCAATATCACCCAGAACACCCAATGCACCAATCAACTGTGCCCATTCCTGCGCTGAACCACCCTCGGTCGCCAGCCGCTCTGACAATTGCACAACCATGTTGCCAATCATATCCTGACGTTCCTCGGCACTCATGTCCGAGGCCGCCGCAACCGCATCGGCATCAGGGCCGGCAAGGGCAGGCCCGCCCGTCAGTTCCGGCAGGGTGTAATCCACACCGGCCCATGCGGCGGCTTCTTCGATCTGGGAGCGGATTGGCGGCACCCATAGATCAGTCGGCGCACTGACCTCCAACAAATCGCGCCACAAACGAAACGCCACATCGGGCCGCCCGCTTTGGGCGAACATCAGTCCGGAATAATACAGCGCCTTACCCTCATTCGGGTCACGGTCCAACGCGCGTTGCAACGCACTCTCGGCCTCGGGCGATACATAGCCGCCAGCTGCCATGATCATCAGATCGGCCAAATCGGCCAGATCGCGCGCCGTTGCCGTATCGCCTTTGATTTCAACCACCTTGATATGGGCACGGTAGGCCGCAACGTAATTGCCAAGGGCGGCCTCGTTGCCTGCCAGCAACTGATGGCCCTTCAGATCATTCGGGCGGTCCGCAATCGCCGCGCGCAGCTTGGCCACCATTTCCTCGTGCCGCGGATCAGCCCCGGTCGTCAGCGGCGGTAATGACGCTTCGGCTTTGCTCTGCGACGGGCGCATGGCCCGCGCCTCGTCTGCATTCACAATCCGCACCTGCAATGGCAAATCCGGATAGCCCGGGGCGCCAATCGTCTGGTATAGCCAGACACTGCCCGCCAGCACCACAGCGCAGGCGACAATCGCGGCGTAAGTCACGCTGCGTGGCGCACCTTTAACGGCGCTGGCGGCCTGAACTGCCTTGTCAGCATCCAATATCCGGCGTTGTATCTCGGTTTTGATCCGTGCAGCCTCTTCTTTGGTGACCACGCCGCGTTCCTGATCACGTTCTACCCCGCTCAGCTGATCACGGTATATTTGCAGATCGAACTGGGCGGCCGAAATGCCGGTATCGCGCCCACGCAACAGCGCCAGCACAAACAGCATAGCCACCAATAAGGTCAGTAATCCGATGATAATCCAGAACATCATAGTTTTTCACTCGCGCATAAAATTCTAACCCCCATGTATCGTGAATTCGCCGCGCACAAAAGGGTGAAACCGTCGCAGCCTGATCACAGCTTGGTTAGGGGGCTACGATCCCGCATATGTCGCATATTTTCCCCGTTGCGTCGCAGCCGTGTGCGGCTAAACTCGACCAATATATCATTATAAATATGCAGGGGCGCCGCCGCCCCCATTGGGGGATTCGATTGATGAGACGTTATTCGGCATTTGGCATCTTCCGCGAGGCACTGCGCTACAACAAGGGCTGGGGCAAAGCATGGCGCTCGCCCGCTCCGAAAAAATCCTATGATGTGGTGATCGTCGGGGCAGGGGGCCACGGTCTGGCCACGGCTTACTATCTGGGCAAGAATTTCGGCATTACTGACGTGGCGATCATTGAAAAGGGCTGGCTTGGCGGCGGCAACACGGGCCGCAATACCACCATCATCCGCTCCAACTATCTGCAAGACCCCTCGGCCGCGATCTACGAAAAAGCCCGCGGGCTGTATGAAGCCAYGTCGCAAGACCTGAACATGAACGTGATGTTTTCGCCGCGCGGCGTGCTGATGCTGGCCCAAACGCAAGCTGAAATCCGTGGCTTCCAGCGCACCGCCCAAGCCAATGCCTTCCAAGGGGTGCAAACCGAATTTATCAGCCCCGAGCGGGTCAAGGAACTGGCCCCGATCATCAACATCTCCGGCCCGCGCTATCCGGTCCTTGGCGCGCTATGGCAAGCACGCGCCGGCACCGCCCGCCACGATGCGGTCGCCTGGGCTTACGCGCGGGCCTGCTCCGACATGGGCATGGATATCATCCAGAAATGCGAAGTTACCGGCGTGGATCAAGCAAACGGCCAAGTCACCGGCGTGCAAACCACCCGTGGCGCAATTGGCTGCAAGAAACTGGCGATCCTTGTGGCGGGCAACTCCGGCGATCTGGCCAATATGGCGGGCTTCCGGCTGCCAATGGAATCCGTCGCCCTGCAAGCGCTGGTATCCGAACCGATCAAACCCTGCCTAGACGTGGTGGTGATGGCCAACACGGTGCACGGCTATATCTCGCAATCGGACAAGGGTGAATTCGTCATCGGCGGCGGCACCGACATGTATAACAACTACACCCAGCGCGGATCATTCCACCATATCGAGGAAACCGTGCGGGCACTGGTCGAGACCTTCCCGATGATCTCGCGGATGAAAATGATGCGCCAATGGGGCGGGATTGTCGACGTGACGGGGGACCGCTCGCCGATCATCTCGACCACACCACTGGGCGGCTGCTTCATCAACGGCGGCTGGGGCACCGGCGGGTTCAAATCCATCCCCGGCTCGGGCT
>NVTS01000055.1 GCA_002732995.1 Marinosulfonomonas sp.
CGCAACCAATTCGCTATCCTATACCCCGAACGGTTCAACAGATGACCCGTGAAACCCGCATGGGCTAAGCCTCATACACAGAGTTTCGGATACTCCCTAGATAGGCAGAGCAGTCTTCGGGATCTTCGTCACGGCCACATCAACGTCATTGCTTTCAAAACAAAAAACAGGTTTCGATACGCTGATGCTTTGGTATGCCCCGCTAGCTTCTTGAGTGCCTGAGTTTACAGCAGACTGGAAAGCCATGACCATTTCCGTGCATATCGCTTCACGTTTTTTGGCTGGCGGTAGATACGTTGGGTCCACTACGTGGCGAGCCGTGACAAGAAAATAATGCTCGTCATCATAGACAAAGAAACCGGTCCCAGTTCCCGATTTTCCATCATTAAATGAAACGTCTAGCCTTGCAACAGTGTGATACCAAAACTCGTTTGGTGGCAAATAGAACAAGATCACGCCCCTTTACAGATAGGTTTTCCAAATAGAATGATACCTTTGACCTTAGGCGACACAAATGGCCGCATTATATGCCTTCCAGTCATTCCATCAGCGTAGCATGGGGCACTTTGGCTCAATCCAGCCATCCAACATTTACTCCCATTATCGATGTTCAGCTCTTACAGGGCAAAGGCCAGCGACAATAAGCCGATCTATGTCAAAGGTGGCGGGCCCACACAAGCCGTAGGGGTGCGTAAATTCCCGAAGAGCCCGTATGTACAGGTGGGCACCGGATAAATGAACCAAAATCCAAACAGAGCCAGCTCCCTTTCGGTTGAGTAAGGCCACTGGAATTGAACCCCGTGTTTACGAGAGAGGCAGAACCCGCCACTGACTAATGTAAGGTGTGGCGCGGGGACAGACAAGGGGCCGCGACGCGCGTTTTGGTGTTTCTATCCGGTTTCAGGATCGGCGGGTGCGCCGTTCAGGTGGTTTTTCAGGCTGTTTCCAAAGTATCGCCCCCATCCGGCAACGCAAACCCTGTGACATTCCATATCGGGTTTCAGGCCTTGGTGGGTCAGGGTCACACGGCTTGCGGTCTTGGACGGGGCTACTTCCCACAGCAGTTTGGTCCCCAGCCATTCGCCATAGTCGGCCATGTCCTCGATGATCATATTGGCGGTTGTGTCAATTGATGCGCTGTAATCCATCAGGCGCATTCCTGTGTGCTGCTGTTTTCGTGAATATCGGTCCGCATCCGCGCGATGTGGTCGTCCCAGCCTTTGTCCAGCGCCAACATTAGGCCAAGCGCCTCTGCACCTTGTGGCAGGCCGATGCATCTTAGCCAAGCCGCAAACCTGCCCTGAAAACCAGGACCACTTCATAACACAACTAATTTTAGGGGGTTCCACAGCACGGTCGGGTAATCGTTGATGTTATTGACCTGCCCATGCGTCATAACACGGGCAAACCCGTCGCTGGATGAAAAGCCGGTGCTGATAGCCACTACAAAATCCAGCATGCCGATGATGTTGGCGCGCTTGACCCGCTTGTTGGCGTTGGGGGCATCATTATAGAGGCGCTCTATAACTGGGGCCAGGCGCATACGCCTGATATTGCTCCGCGCCCGTGATAAACAAGCGCGGCGGCCAAAACGCTATTTTTAAGGTTTGAAAACCACATTCAGGCGGGTTTCTATTTCGGCCTTGTTGCCCGCATAGGTCGGCAACCCGCGCGGGATCCAGCCTTTGCCGTTTGGACCACCTGCCATACCTTCGGATACATCCATCAGGTCAGCAAAGCCCCGCTTGTTGAGGTAATCAAACACACCGCCCGACCGGTTGCCGGTGCGGCAAATCAGGGCAATCGGTTTGTCGGGGTAGGTGGCGCGCAGCTTGTTCAGCGATTCCAGAAAGGATTTGTCGGTCATATCCAGCGCAATCGCGCCCTCGGCGATGCCGGTTTGCTTCCATTCGGCTGGCGTGCGGWYRTCNACCWGAATGATATTGCCGGCTTTGGCCGCGACATAGGCATCTGGTGTGCTGATGACGGTTTCGGCGGCGGATGCGGGTTTAGCGGTAAGAGATAGTGCAACAACGGCACTGCCGATTGCGCCAAACAGAAAACCGCGACGATTTGCACGTGCAAAGGGGATGGTGACTTGTGATTGCATTTGGTCTACTCCACAGTAATGTTTGACGTGGTTTATATGACTGCAAAAGAACACATTGCAAAGCCCGAATATGAGGTTTAGCACTGACAAGAGGTCACATTCGCGTGTAGCAGTGTGCGGGAAAACAAGGAGGAACGGGTCTTGAAAATAGGTGCACCTAAAGAAGTTTTTGAAGGCGAGGCGCGGGTGGCGATGACGCCCGAGAGTGCGTTGCAGCTGCAAAAGCTGGGGTATGATTGTTTGATCGAGGCGGGTGCGGGCAARSCGGCKGGCTTCTCGGACAARKCYTATAAAGAGGCCGGTGTSACGGTGATCCGCGGGGCYGTGGCCCTGTGGAAAGCSGCYGATGTGATYACCAAGGTGCGGCCCCCGACCAAGACTGAAGCGCGTCGGTTGACCAAGGACAAGACCTTGATTTCATTCTTCTTTCCTGGTCAATCCGAGGACTTGATGGAATTGGCCAGATCCAAGGGTGCCAACGTGATCGCGATGGACATGGTGCCGCGTATTTCCCGTGCGCAAAAGATGGACGCGCTGTCCTCTATGGCCAATATCGCCGGTTACCGCGCGGTGATCGAGGCTGGCAACAATTTCGGCCGCTTCTTTACCGGCCAAGTCACCGCCGCTGGCAAAGTCCCCCCCGCCAAAGTGTTGGTGATCGGGGCTGGCGTGGCCGGATTGGCCGCGATTGGCACCGCCACGTCGCTGGGCGCAATCACCTACGCGTTTGACGTGCGCCCCGAGGTGGCCGAGCAGGTCGAATCTATGGGCGCCGAATTTGTGTTCCTTGATTTTGAAGGTGATCAGGCCGATGGCGCCGCGACGGGCGGTTATGCCCCCGTGTCCAGCCCCGAGTTTCGCGCAGCACAACTGGCCAAATTCCGTGAAATTGCGCCTGATATCGACATTGTCATTACCACCGCACTGATCCCGAACCGGGACGCGCCCGAGCTGTGGACCAAAGACATGGTCGAGGCGATGAAACCGGGCAGCGTGATCGTCGATCTGGCGGCTGAAAAGGGCGGCAACTGTAAACTGACGGTGATGGACGAAAAGATCGTCACCAAAAACGGCGTGACCATCATCGGCTACACCGATTTCCCCAGCCGGATGGCGTCGCAATCCTCGACCCTATACGCCAATAACATCCGCCACATGCTGGACGATCTGACGCCGGACAAAGACGGCAAGATCAACCACGACATGGAAGACGACGTGATCCGCGGCGCAACCGCGACCTATAAGGGTAAAATCACCTTCCCGCCGCCACCGCCCAAAATACAGGCGATCGCGGCGCAGGCCCCGAAAGAAGCGCCAAAAGAGCTGACGCCTGCCGAGAAACGGGCGCGCGAGGTGGCCGAATTCAAGGCTGCCACCAAATCGCAAGTCGGCTTGCTGGCGATCGGGGCGGCGGTGATGCTGGTCATCGGTGCCTATGCGCCGGCCAGTTTCATGCAGCATTTCATCGTGTTTGCGCTGTCGTGTTTCATCGGATTTCAGGTGATCTGGARTGTCAGCCACGCGCTGCACACCCCGCTGATGGCGGTGACCAACGCCATTTCGGGCATCGTGATCCTTGGTGCGTTGTTGCAGGTCGGCTCCAGCAACTGGCTGGTGGTGATCCTTGCGACGGTGTCGATCCTGATCGCGTCGATCAATGTTGTTGGTGGCTTTCTGGTGACACGCCGGATGCTCGCCATGTTCCAGAAATCTTGAGGGGGGACGTGAGATGAGCATTGGAATCGTATCCGCAGCCTATATCGCATCGGCCATTTTATTCATCCTGTCACTGGGCGGGCTAAACAACCAGGAAAGCGCCAAGCGTGCTGTTTGGTATGGCATTGTCGGCATGGCGGTGGCAATATTCGCCACCATTTTCGGCCCCGGCATGGGCAACTATTTCCTGATCCTGATCGCTGTCGCTGCGGGGTCCTACGCAGGCTACTATGTGGCGGGCAAAGTCGAGATGACAGAAATGCCACAGCTTGTTGCTGCTTTGCACAGCTTCGTCGGCTTGGCGGCTGTGTTCATCGGTCTGAACGCCGAGTTGGAACTGGGCACGGTGCTGGCGTTGAAAGAGGCTGGCGGTGATCTGTCCACATTGGCGGGCTTTGCCGAGAAGCTGGCGCATAAGTCGCCGGTGGAAATCTCGATCCTCAAGGTCGAGGTTTTCCTTGGGGTGTTCATCGGCATCATCACCTTCACAGGCTCCATTATTGCCTTTGGCAAACTGGCGGGCAAGGTCGATGGCGGCTCCAAAAAACTGCCCGGCGGTCACATGCTGAACGCGGGCGCATTGGCCGCAAGTGTGATCCTTGGCCTGATGTATTTTGGCGGCTCCGGCATCTGGACCCTGCTGCTGATGATCCTGATTGCGGGCTTTATCGGCTGGCATCTGATCATGGGCATTGGCGGGGCTGACATGCCTGTCGTGGTGTCGATGCTCAACAGCTATTCCGGCTGGGCGGCGGCGGCAATCGGCTTCACCTTGGGCAATGATCTGTTGATCGTGGTCGGCGCGCTGGTCGGCTCCTCGGGGGCGATCCTGAGCTACATCATGTGCAAGGCGATGAACCGCAAGTTTATCAGTGTTATTTTGGGTGGCTTTGGCGGCCCATCCGGCCCCCAGATGGAAGTCGAGGGCGAGCAGGTGGCGATTGAAGCCGAGGGCGTGGCGGCAGCACTGGACGAGGCCGACAGCGTGGTGATTATCCCGGGCTACGGGCTGGCGGTGGCGCAGGCGCAACAAGCGGTGTCCGAGCTGGTGAAGCGCCTTCGCGATGCTGGCAAGACCGTGCGTTTTGCCATTCACCCTGTCGCCGGTCGTCTGCCCGGCCACATGAACGTGCTGCTGGCCGAGGCCCGCGTGCCCTATGACATCGTGCTGGAAATGGACGAGATCAACGCCGATTTCCCCGACACCGATGTGGTGATCGTGATTGGTTCCAACGACATCGTCAATCCGGCCGCACAGGACGATCCCAACTCACCGATTGCCGGTATGCCGGTGCTGGAATGCTGGAAAGCCAAGCAGGTGTTTGTGTCCAAACGCGGACAGGGCACGGGATATTCCGGCATCGAAAATCCGCTGTTTTACAAGGAAAACACCCGGATGTTTTATGGGGATGCCAAGGACAGTCTGAACAAGCTGTTGGCGCTGATCGATTGATTCAGTGACGGCACTAAACATCATCGGGCGCGTGGCCATACGCGCCCGATGCATTTTGGGGATGCTATGATTGTCAGGCCGGCAATGCCGGATGACGCGCAAGGTATGAGCGTCGTCTTGTCCAAGATCATAAAGGCTTGGAAAAGCGATCGGGCTAGTGATCCGGACTATGTGCGCCGCTTTTACATAGAGGATCCAGATAAAATCCAGTGCACAGTTGCTGTGGATGAAACCAATACAATTCCGGGCTTTCAAGCCTTGAAACGGGCCGCTGAGGGCAACATTTATGACGTGGCTGTCGGATGGGGCGTTATTGACACATATGTAAAGCTGGGACTTGGTCGCCGCGGCATTGGATCAGCCTGGTTCACAGCGACCAAACAGGCAGCGCAGCAGGCCGGGGCTTGAAAATATCGATGCAACCATCAGCGACACGAATAGGCTTGGGTTGGGATATTATGATGCGATAGAGTTTCAAACCTATCACGTGAAAGAAGGCGCTATCTGCAAAGGCTACCAGATGGATTTGATGTAAATCGGCGCAAATAACGCTTGTCCTAGGGTGCACTCTAGCAGTTAAAGACCCTGTGAATGCGGCCAAAGAGGTGTTCGCGGCGCAACAATAAAACCCGCGGCAGATATACGCAGTTTCATTGTAACCGGAATGCGCTAGGTTGCAGCCGAAGCAAAAAGGCCGCAAACCATGAGCAAATTCCAGGACCACCCCCTACGCTACCAAATGGCGAACGAGCTGCACGCACGGCCCTTTCCGACGCTAAGTGCGCCGTGCCATGCGGTCTATCTGGCGATCAAGAACCCGCATGATGCCGCCAACCGTGATCGTGCACAGGACCGCGCCCATCTGATTGACCTGCTGGACCGGTTTGGCGCGGCACACCCGCAACCTGACGCCACGCATTTCTTTTGTGATCTGGGCCGTCATAGGTTGAAGTGGGAGCTGCACACAGAATTTGTCACCTACACCTTGTTTTCCGACGGTGTGGCGGAGCGTCCGTTCGACCCTGTGGCGTTTGATGTGTTTCCGGCCGATTGGTTGGCGATGGTGCCGGGCAAACGGCTGACATCGGCCTTGATCCGGATAGATGAAATGCCAAAGACCACCAAACAGGTCGAGACGCAGGTCAAAGACAGCTTTGTCGCCGAAAGCATCGCGGTGTCCTATACGCTGGACCGTCAGGCGATCGTTGCGGGGGATTACCGGATTGATAGCGCCGGCCATTTGCGGTTTGCAATTTTCGTTAAGGCAGGGACGGGCGAGCGGCGCATTGGACGTACCTTGCAACGTCTGTGTGAGATCGAGACCTATAAAGCAATGTCGATGCTGGCCCTGCCCAAGGCCCGCGCCCTGTCCAAACGGCTGGCGCAGCTCGATGTGCAGGTGTCGGAACTGGTTGGCCATATCAAGGGGTTGGAGCGCTCCGAGGAAGACGTTCTGGGCGAGCTGCTGGCAATCTCGGCCGAGTTGGAAGACATGATGGCGCAGAGCAGTTTCAGGTTCGCGGCAACGCGGGCTTACGGTGCTATTGTAGAGGAGCGGGTCAACGGGTTGCGCGAGGAGCGCTTTGGCGGGCGGCAAACCATTTCGGAATTCATGTCGCGCCGGTTTGATCCGGCGATGCGAACGGTCCATTCCACCGAGGACCATCTGGTGTCGATGTCGGACCGGGTGATGCGGGCGGCGGATTTGCTGCGCACACGRGTCGAGGTGGAMCGCTCGGCGCAAAATCAGGCGCTGCTGGAAAGCATGGACAGGCGCGCCGATTTACAGCTGCGATTGCAGCGCACGGTCGAGGGGCTTTCGGTGGTGGCGATCAGCTATTACGCGATCAATCTGGTGAGTTATGCAGCCTATCCTGTGGCCAAGGCGGCGGGGCTGGACAAACCGGTGATGACGGCGATTGCGACCCCTGTGGTGTTGCTGGCGGTGTGGTGGGTCGTGCGCCGGATCAGAAAGGCGCATTAGGCAGCGGCGGGGTGTTTTCTTTGAAAGAAAACAAATCGAAAYCTTTCAAAGATTTCGGGGTCTGTTATTGTGGCCTCAGGATCCTGAGGTGCAGAGTCGTCACCGATGCCGTTCACAGATAGCCCTGTCAGGTTTGATGAGCGGCGCGACCGCGACTAGTGAAACGTGGTAAACCGTGTTTTCAGGCCCAAATGGAAGGTCACAGGTTTTGCTCCGCCACCGCCGCGCAGTGTCTCCATCTTGCCGATGCCCGCTGAAATCGCCAGCTTGTCACTGAGCGCATAATCCAGCTCCAGCTTGGCCGCCGCCACYAGACCACCGCCGGTATCGATGCCGCCGCCACCCGCTGCCCCCAGCATCCCCTCGGCGGACACTGTCCAGCGTTCATTCAGCGGGAATTCATAGCCCATGCCCATCAGCCCAATCGCATAGCCGCCCGCATGCCCGCTCGCTACCGTTTGTGCATTTCCGGTCAGATACAGATGTTTACCAACAAACAGATCAACCGAGCTTTCGATCAGAACCGGCGAGGCGGTTGCGGTCACACCGGGTTTGCGAAAGCCCTGATTGGGCGATTGCAAGGTCAGCCCCATACTAAGCTGCCAGCGTTGCTGGCTTTGGTAGGGGCGACCTTTGTGCCCGAAACTGAGCGAGGTGCGCACATAGGGCACGATCGCTCTCAGATCACCATCCAGCGCCGTGGTGGCCTGGGCGCCAAATTCCAGATCAAGCCCGCGTGTGACGGGAATCGCCACACCGGTGCCGATGGTGGCTAAAAACCCGCCACCGGTATCGACATCTCCGCCGCCGCCAAATCCGGCGGCAACCTCGGCAAAGGCCCGCAAGCCGGTGGCTGCGGTTTTCCAGCGATAGCCAACCTGAATATCGGCATAGCCTTCGCCATCACCGGCGACGGCACCGGTGGCCTGAATAAAGGTCTCGTTGCGGGCCATCGGCGAGGCGGCGAATGAGGCCTCGATGCCAACCAGCGTCATGGTGCCAAGCGTGCGCCCGCTGCGGGTCAGGTTACCGCTTGGGTGGAACTGTTTGACCAGCGGTTTGACCGCCCGCAACACGCGGCCCGTGCTGACGCCGCCATTCACATGTTCGCCCGCATAGGCAAAGTCGGTGTCGCGCGACAGACCAAAACTAAGGGCAGGGGTCGAGATCGGCGCGCCGGATATGTTGATATACGATAGCCCCAACGTGCCGCTGATATTGCCARACAGATGTCGGCGCAGGCTGATATGGGCCCGCGTCATCAACCCGTCGCCCCCAACCAGCGCCGCCCCGCCGCCGCCGCCGATAAAGCCGCCAAATTCCAGCTGGACCTTGTTGCCGATCTGCCAGCGTTTGGCCAATTCGAACCCGCCAACAAACAGGCCGCCCGCATCGCCCGCCGCCGCTGAATACAGCGTTTGGCCGAAATGCAGACCGGTCGTGATTTCGCGCATGGCAGAGATGGACTGGAACGCATCCAGCGTGCCCTGGCTTTTGGCAAATACATCCAGCCCGTAGCGGAATTCCATCGGGGCGGATTGGGCTTGCGCAGCCATTAGGCAGCTGAAGGCCAGGGCGCCTAGGTGCGGTTTCATAGGGTGAACTACCGCCCTCTGATCCGTGGGTCCAGTGCATCGCGAAGCCCGTCACCAATGTAGTTCACCGACAGCACCGTCAGCGAGATCGCCAGACCCGGCCAAATCACCCGCTCGGGGTATAATTGCAGAAAATCGGTGGCGTCAAACAACAGCCGGCCCCATGTGGGAAAATCGGGCGGAAAACCAAGGCCGAGGAACGAAAGCGCGCTTTCGGTGATGATCGCGTTGGCGATGCCCAAAGTGGCCGACANCATGATTGGTGACAACACATTGGGCAGGATGTGGCGCAGGATCATCTTGTAGGGCGTGGTGCCGATTGATCTGGCCGACAGGATGAATTCACGKTCCTTCAGCGCCAGCACATCGCCGCGCACAATCCGCGCGGTGGGCATCCAGCTGGTGATACCGATGGCCGAAACCATCAGGATAAAAATTCCGGTTTCGGTGCCGAATGCGGCACTGAGCGGTTCGCGAAACAGCATCACCATCACCAGCAACAGCGGCAACAGCGGCAGGGCGAGGAACAGGTCTGTTATCCGCATCAGGATGCCATCCAGCCGTTTGAAATACCCCGCCGAAACGCCCACCAGCGTGCCGAGGAACAGGGCCAGCAACATCGCCGTCAGCCCCACCGCAATCGAGATTTGCCCGCCACGGATCATTCGTGCCAATGTATCACGGCCCAACTGGTCGGTGCCCAGCGGGTGCGTCCAGGATGGTCCCTGATTGCGCGAGCGGATGTCAATGAAAGAGGCGTCAAAATGCCACAGCGCTTCGCCAAACACCACAGAAAACAGGATAATCAAGAAGATCACCGCAGAGATCATCGCGCCCTTGTGGGTTTTGAACTGGTCCCAAACGTCCCACCACTGGGAACGGGGTGCCTTGGAGGGTTGGGATGAATCAGTCATAACGGATCCTCGGGTCAAGAATGCCATACATGATGTCGGCAATCAGGTTGAACAGCACAATCAATATGGCAAACATAAAGGTCAGGGTTTGCACCATCGGCAGATCATTTGCCTGAATGGCGGTGATCAGCAATTGGCCAATGCCGTTCACCTTGAACACTTGTTCAGTGATGATCGCACCACCAAAAATCGCCGGCACCCCCAGCGCGATCACGGTGACCACAGGGATCATCGAGTTGCGCAACACATGCACCAGCACCACCACGCGCTCGTTCAGGCCCTTGGCCCGCGCGGTGCGCACGTAATCCTGGTTCAGGTTGTCCAGCATGGATGCGCGCATAAAGCGGCTGATTTGGGCTGTTGTTTGCAGCGCCAGCACCATCACCGGCATCACCATTTGGCGCAGTTGTTTGCCAAAGCTTTCCCAGCTGTCGACCACCAGCGTGGTGTCATAGATCGACGGGAACCAGCCCAGAAATACCGAAAATATCACGATCATCAAGACACCGGAAAAGAACGGCGGCACCGAATAGCCGATCATCGAGATGAATGTGCCGACCTGATCAAACACCGAATACTGTTTATAGGCCGAATAAATCCCGATCGGGATCGCGATCAGCACCCCGACGAGGTAGGCCATGCCGACCACCCACAGGGTTTGCGGGATGCGCTGCATCACGATGTCCATCACCGGCGAGCGGGTCTGCCAGCTGATCACCCGTTGCTTGCCCTCGGCGAATGTGGTGCCGGTGATGCTGTCCATTAACACCTGTGGTTCCACCCAGAACATCTGTATCAGCCATTTGAAATACTGGATATGCAGCGGTTGGCCCAACCCCAGCGCTTCGCGCATCTTTTCTTTAACTTCGGGGGGCACAGTCAGGGGCACTTGCGCCATCGGGTCACCCGGGGCGAGTTTCAACAGCAGAAAAATCACCAGAGAGATGAACAGAAGCGTCGGCACTGCCAGCAGTAGGCGTCGGATGGTAAAAGTCAGCATCGGCGTCTCGGTTTATGTCTCGAAAAGGGGGAAGGATGAAATGCGGCCCCGTATTTGCACACGGGGCCGCGATAGTTTCAATGGATTACTTCACGCGATTCCAGTCGGCGATGTTCCATGTTTCGCTATCCCAAACGTTCATCTTGACGCCGCCCAGAGTGTTGGAGCGGGCCGCAACGTCGGAACGGTGGGTGATCGGCAGCATCACATAGGCTTGCATCAGCATGTCGTTCATAGCTTTTGCAAGGGCGATACGTTTGTCGATGTCACCTGTAACAGACATTTCGGCGACCAGCGCGTCATACGCGTCAGAACAGAAGCGCGGCATGTTGTTGCCCTGCCACTGGTTGTCCGGTGTTGGCGCCTGATCACATTTCCAGCCCGCCATATAGCTTTCCGGGTCTGTGCCAGAGAAGTTGTTGGTATACATTTCAACATCGGCAAAGAACTTCTGGAAGGTGTCGTTTGAGCCGGGATCGGAGCCAAAGAACACAGACGCCGAGATGTTGCGAAGTTCAACTTCGACACCCAGTTCGTTCCACCACTGTTTCACCAGCGCCTGGTAATCCTGACGCACGGCGTTTGTGGAGGTTTGATACAGAACCGACAGACGCATATCACCTTTGGCGCGGATACCGTCACTGCCACGAACGTAACCTGCCTCGTCCAGCAGGGCGTTTGCACCGGCAATATCTTGCACCAGACAGGCGTCATTCGCGGTAGATGCATAGATCGCAGGGGCTGGCAGCACATTACAGGTTGGCTTGCCCGTTGTGCCGTAACCGATTTCTGTCAGCAGGGCACGGTCGATGGCCATTGAAAGTGCCTTGCGCACTTTGATGTCCGACAGGAACGGGTGCGGGTTGGCGCGTGTGCCGCGGGTTTCGCCCAGATCAGCGGAAACGTCTGTCAGGTTGATCATGATGCGCTCAACCGATGAGCCAAAGCCCGATATAACCTGACCTTTGCCCTTGGCGGCCATGCTTGCCAAAACATCTGGTGCCAATTGCAGGTTCCAGGCGTAGTCAAATTCGCCTGTTTCCAGAACCGCACGACCAGCCGCCGTTGCGTCGCCGCCACCTTTGAAGGTCACAGTTGCGAACGCCGGTTTGTTCGGGTCACGGTAGTTTTCATTGGCCTTGAAAGTGATCACGTCATTGGGGCGGAAATCATCCACCACAAACGGGCCAGTGCCGATCGGGTTAAAGTTTTCTGTGGTGCATTCCTGGGCTTTTGCCCCGACGCAATCCTTGAACTGGGCCATCTGGATGATCGGCGTGTTGCCGCCAACGAATGGGCCATAGGGGAACGGTTTTGCCACACCGAAGGTGACAACAGCCGTCAGATCGTCAGTTGCTTCAACACTGACCACATCCTCGAAATAGTTCGAGTTGGCGCAACCGCCATCGGGGTTTGTGCAATATTCCCAGGTGAATTTCACATCAGCCGCTGTCAGGGCAGAGCCGTCAGACCATTTCAGGCCCTCGGTCAACTTCCAGGTGATGGTTTTCAGATCGGCAGACACGCCACCATTGGCAACGGTCGGCACTTCGTCAACCAGCCAGGGCACAATCGCGCCGGTTTCGTCATAGCGGGCCAGAGGCTCCAGAACCAGAGCAGCCGCATCCATTTCCTTGGTGCCGCCGGACAGGTAGTTGTTCATCGTCGATGGCGCTTGCCAATAGATGATGTTGACGTGGCCGTCCGAGCCGCGTTCTGCAAACGCCGCTGCGGGGGCGAATGCAAAGGCACAGGCTGCGCCCATCAGGATTGTTTTCATTTTCATAGTTTTCAGTCTCCCTTAGTTAAAGTCGTCGTGCTGTAGGTGCCTAAGATGCGGACATGCTACTTTGCTCCGCAGAGTGCGAAGGGATCAAAGCGTTGGTTGGGTTGGTGCAGATGCCCCTAAAAATAAGGGCGGGCAGCGCCCAATCGGGCATGTCGTTACTCCCAGGCAGTTTATTGTTTTTATAGTCGGCACAGGCGAGCCGACTGTTAGCATTGGGCGAGGTTAGCAGGAAAACCGCATGTATCAACAGCAAATTAACGCTCGTGGCAGGAAATTTCCGTATGAAATCAATTATTGAGCCATAGCCCTTGACCTTGGGCCAAGTGAGGATCACCTTGCGCTGACTGCAAAATCGGAGGGTCGGATGGCCAAACATTACACCTCGCGCGAACTGCTTGAAAAACTTGTTTCTTTTCCCACTGTCAGCTCGGTTTCCAATCTGGAACTGGTGGATTGGGTCGAAGATTACCTAGACTCGCACGGGGTGAAATCGCACCGCGTCTATAACTGTGACAAGACCAAGGCGAATCTATACGCCAACGTTGGCCCCGAGGTTGAGGGTGGTATTATCCTGTCGGGCCATACTGACGTTGTGCCGGTCAAAGGGCAGGACTGGGTGACAGATCCGTTCAGTGTGGTTGAAAAAGACGGCAAGCTATACGGGCGCGGAACCTGTGACATGAAAGGCTTTGATGCGCTGGCGCTGGCGGCGGTGCCTTTGGCGCTGGAGCGCGGTATCAAGCGGCCGATCCAGATCGCATTGTCCTATGACGAAGAGGTCGGCTGCATTGGCGCGCCCTTTATGATTGATGAAATGGCCAAACATCTGCCGCGCGCGGCGGCGGCGGTGATTGGCGAGCCATCGATGATGAAAGCGGTCAGCGGCCATAAGGGCGGGCTGGGGTTTGCCACCCATGTGCATGGCTTCGAGGTGCACTCGTCCTTGATCCACACAGGAGTGTCCGCCGTGATGCAGGCGGCGAAACTGCTGGAATGGGCCAACCAGAAAAATGCCCAAAACGCAGCCGCCACGCCATCGCCCATCGTGGCCGAATTTATCCCGCCCTATACCACGTTGCATGTCGGGGTGATCGCGGGGGGAACCGCCCATAATATCACCGCCAAAGACTGCGAATTTGTGCTGTCCGTGCGGGTCGTTCCAGGCGAAAGCTTTGACGACTGGGAAGCCACCTATATGGAAAAAGTGCGCGAGGTCGAGGCCGAAATGCAAGCGATCCGGCCCGAAACAAGCATCGAGGTTGTGCGCAAATTTGACGTGCCGGCGTTGCAGCCCGAAACCGATGGGGTGGCCGAAAAACTGGTGCGCCATCTGACCGGCGATAACGCAAACCATGTGGTGTCTTATGGCACCGAAGCAGGCCAGTTCCAGCAGCGCGGGTACTCGTCCATCATCTGCGGCCCCGGCAGTATTGACCAAGCCCACCAAGCCAATGAATTTATCGAAATTAGTCAATTTGAGGCGGGAGAGCAATTCATGCACCGTTTAGTTGACCATCTATGTGAGGAATAACCCATGCCCGTTAAAAACCGTTTCGCCGAAATGCAGGATGAAATCACCGGCTGGCGCCGCCATCTGCACGAAAACCCCGAACTGCTGTTTGATACACCGAAAACATCGGCCTTTATCACCGAAAAGCTGACCGAATTTGGCTGTGATGAAGTGGTCGGAAAGATCGGGCGCACCGGCGTTGTCGCTGTGATCAAAGGTAAAACCGACACCTCCGGCAAGGTGGTTGGCCTGCGCGCCGATTTTGATGCGTTGCCGATTATGGAAGCCACGGGGCTGGATTATGCCTCTAAAACACCGGGCCTGATGCACGCTTGTGGCCATGACGGGCACACGGCGATGTTGCTGGGGGCGGCCAAATATCTGGCCGAAACCCGCAATTTTGACGGCACTGTGGTGCTGATCTTCCAGCCCGCCGAAGAGGGCGGCGGCGGCGGCAAGGAAATGGTCGATGACGGCATGATGGAGCGCTGGAACATTCAGGAAGTATACGGCATGCACAACTGGCCGCAGGCCGAAGTGGGCAGCTTTTCTATCCGGCCCGGCCCGTTTTTTGCCGCGACCGACCAGTTTGAAATTGCGGTTGAGGGCAAGGGCGGTCACGGCGCGATGCCCCATACAGTGATTGATACCACCGTGGTGGCCAGCCACATTGTTCTGGCGTTGCAAACCATCGTGTCGCGCAACGTTAATCCGGTGGAAAATGCGGTGGTGTCCGTCACCAGCTTTGAAACCGAAAGCAAGGCGTTTAACGTGATCCCGCAGCATGTGCTGCTGAAAGGTACCGTGCGGACCCTGACCGCTGAAAATCGTGATCTGGCCGAGAAACGGTTGACGAAACTGGCCACAGCCACAGCCGAAGCTTACGGCGCAACGGCCAAGGTTAACTATAACCGCGGCTATCCGGCGATGGTGAACAGCGATGTGGAAACCACCTATGCGGCCGAAGCGGCCGCCAGTGTCGCCGGCAAATGCGAGGAGGCTCCGCTGGTGATGGGCGGCGAGGATTTTTCCTATATGCTCGAATCGCGCCCGGGGGCCTATATTCTGGTTGGCAACGGTGACACTGCAATGGTGCACCACCCCGAATATAACTTCAACGACGAGGCCATTCCTGCGGGGTGTAGCTGGTGGGCCGAGATGGTCGAAAGCCGGATGCCTGCTGCGTAGGACGTGTGATGAAACCGTTTCTGATCCTGCAATTGCGTCCTGAAACAGAGGCGTCTGATGATGAATTCCAGGCGTTTCTGGATAAGGGTGGATTGCGGCCCGATCAGGTGCACCGGATCAGGCTGGATTGCGAGGATGTTCCGCAAACCCTTGATCTGGCGGATTATTCCGGTGTGATTGTTGGTGGCGGGCCGGGCTGTGTGTCGGACCCGCCCGAGGAAAAAACGGCGGCAGAAGCCAAGATCGAAGCAGCCGTCATGGGCTTGATGCCGCAAATCTGCGACCAAGACATCCCGTTTATGGGCTGTTGTTACGGCATCGGAGTTTTAGGGGAGCATCTGGAAGGGCGTGTCACCAAAGATCGGTATTTCGAGGAGGTTGGCACTTCGGAGTGTGCATTGACAGCTGACGGCACGAAAGATGCGTTGTTGGACGGCCTGCCTGCGCAGTTCACCGCGTTTGTGGGCCATAAAGAGGCGTTGCAAGAGCTGCCGGATGGCTGCGTTCATCTGGTGTCATCACCAAATTGCCCGTATCAGATGATCCGGTTTGGCGACAATGTTTATGCCACCCAGTTTCACCCCGAAGCCGACAGCGCGGGGTTTGAAGTGCGGATCGGAGTTTATAAGAACAAAGGCTATTTTTTCCCCGAGGATGCGGGGCGTCTGGTTGAGATGTGTCATGCCTCGGATGTGCATGCGCCGGAGCTAATTTTGCGCAATTTTGTAAACAGTTACGCACGGGGTTAAGGGGTGTGCCGCCTGACGGCGTTGCCCCTACGGGTCAAAGCGCGGTGCCTCCGGCGGAGGTATTTAAGGAAAAGAAGAAGGGGTTTACCCGCCTGTATGGCTCATGTGGCGTGACATTTGGCCATCGGTCCGCTTGCGCGAATAGTCGAAATCATGGCCCTTGGGTTTGCTGCCGATTGCCGTATGGATGGCGGCAATCAGGGGCGCGTCACTACCCGGATTATCACGCAGGGCAGGACGCAGGTCCATGTGGCCCTCTTGACCCAGACAGGTGTAAATCTCGCCAATGCAGGTGATCCGCACGCGGTTGCAGCTCTCGCAGAAATTATGGCTAAGCGGCTGGATCAGCCCGATTTTCTGACCGGTTTCATTGATCCTGATATAGTGCGCCGGACCACCTGTGCTTTCGGATAAATCCGTGGTGCTGAAACGGGTTTCAAGCGTGTCACGCAAATCTTTCAGTGACCAGTATTGGCCCAAACGGGCGGCCTCGCTCATGTCTTCGCCCATTGGCATCACTTCGATGAATGTCAAATCCATGCCTTTTTTGGCGCAGAATTCTTGCAGGGTGAATAACTCATCCTCGTTAAACCCCTTCACGGCCACAGCGTTCAGTTTAACCCGCATACCCGCCGCTTGTGCAGCTTCAATGCCGCGTAAAACTTGCGGCAAACGTCCCCAGCGGGTGATCCCGGCGAATTTTTCCTCGTCTAGCGTGTCAAGCGACACATTGATGCGTTTCACCCCGCAGGCCACCAGTTCTTCGGCATATTTTTCCAGTTGTGATCCGTTGGTGGTCAGGGTCAGCTCCTTTAGCGCACCGCTGTCCAGATGCCGCTTCATGGTCTGGAAAAACGTCATGATCCCGCGCCGCACCAATGGCTCGCCGCCAGTGATGCGCAGTTTGGTCACGCCAAGCCCGATAAAGGCCGAACACATGCGATCCAACTCCTCAAGCGACAGCAATTCCTTTTTCGGCAGGAATTTCATGTTCTCGGACATGCAGTAAACACAGCGAAAATCGCAGCGGTCAGTGACGGAAACGCGCAGGTAAGTCACGGCGCGCATGAAGGGGTCAATCAGGGCAGGTTCCATTGTSRYATCCTAGGCTTGATGTTTGTCGGCGACAAGGGGGCAGATCAAGTGTGAGGCATTGAACCGCAGCACAATCCGGCCTAGGTTACCCGCATGGATTATCGATTGAATACCATATGTGTGATTTTGGCGGCTTTTGGGCTGGCAGGGTGTGAGGGGGCCTTTGGCAACGGGGCAGGTCCGCGTGTGGCCCCGCCCGAGGTCGAGGCGCAGACTGCTCACCGCCCACCGGCACGGCCTGCACCGTTACAGACGGTGGCGGCTAAACCGGCTAGGTCAGCACATACGGCCGAGCAATTTGACACCACCACCAGCGAGCAGAGGGCCGAAGCGGTCGCGGTGGTGCCTGCGGGCGGTGAACGCAAACTGGGTGTTACGGTGGGCTCGCTGGGCAATCCGGCAGAACCCGGATTCTGGTTGAAAACGCCACTGGTTTCAGT